>JAZTZD010000065.1:0-5083 GCA_045637305.1 Acutalibacteraceae bacterium | reverse complement strand
CCCGTAACAGATACTGGGGCACACCACTTAACATCTGGGAATGTGAATGTGGCCACAAACATGCAATCGGTTCCAAAGCAGAACTTAAAGCAATGAGCCCTAACTGCCCTGAAGAAATTGAACTTCACCGCCCATTCATTGATGAAGTTACAATCACATGTCCTGAATGCGGCAAGCAGATGAAACGCGTGCCTGAAGTTATCGACTGCTGGTTCGACTCCGGTTCAATGCCATTTGCACAGCACCACTATCCATTTGAAAACCACGACCTGTTCGAAGCACAGTTCCCTGCAAACTTTATCAGTGAAGCTGTTGACCAGACACGTGGCTGGTTCTACTCCTTGCTTGCAATCTCCACATTGCTCTTTGACAAAGCTCCATTTAAAAACGTAATCGTTCTTGGTCACGTTCAGGACGAAAACGGTCAGAAAATGTCCAAATCAAAGGGCAATGCAGTTGACCCGTTCGATGCACTCGCAAAGCACGGCGCAGACGCAATCCGTTGGTATTTCTACACCAACTCCGCTCCCTGGCTTCCCAACCGTTTCCACGACAACGCAGTTGTTGAAGGCAAGCGTAAGTTTATGGGCACACTCTGGAACACCTATGCATTCTATGTGCTTTATGCAAACATCGACAAATTCAATCCTACAGAGCATACTCTTGATTACAGCAAGCTTTCCGTTATGGATAAGTGGCTTCTTTCAAGACTTAACACTCTGATTGACACAGTTGACGGCTACCTTGACAACTATGCTATCCCCGAGGCTGCAAAGGCTCTCCAGAGTTTCGTTGACGATATGAGTAACTGGTATGTACGCCGCGGCAGAGAGCGTTTCTGGGCACAGGGACTCGAGCAGGATAAGATCAACGCATATATGACTCTTTACACCGCTCTTGTAACCGTTGTAAAGCTTGCAGCTCCCATGATTCCCTTCATGGCAGAAGACATTTACCGCAATCTTGTCTGCAACATTGATGCATCAGCTCCCATCAGCGTTCATCTCTGCGATTATCCTGTATCAGACAAGGCTCTTGTCAACAAAGACCTTGAAGCTTCAATGGACGAGGTTCTCAACGTTGTTGTTCTCGGCCGTGCAGCAAGAAACACCGCAAACATCAAGAACAGACAGCCTCTCGGCAAGATTTTCGTAACTGCCGCAAAGGCTCTCGACAAGGAATGCTGCGAAATCGTTGAGGATGAACTCAACGTCAAGACTCTTGAATTCGTAACCGACTCATCGGGCTATGTTTCATACAGCTTCAAGCCTCAGCTCAAGACACTCGGTCCCAAGTACGGCAAGCTTCTCGGCGCTATCAGAAATCACCTTGCTTCTCTTGACGGCTCAGCCGCAAAGGCAGAGCTTGACGAAAAGGGCGCAATCATCTTCAGCGTTGACGGAACAGAGATTTCCCTCGCAGTTGAAGACCTTCTTATCGAAACCGTTCAGAAGGAAGGCTTCCAGGCTGAAAGCGGCAACGGTGTCACCGTTGTTCTTGACACAAACCTTACTCCCGAACTCATTGAAGAAGGCTTCGTAAGAGAGCTTATCTCCAAGATTCAGACAATGCGTAAGGACGCTGGCTTTGAGGTTATGGACACAATCAGGATTTACGTAAGCGGAAACGAAAAGATTGAAGGTATCTTTGAAAGCAACAAAGAAACAATCACTCACGACGTTCTCGCAACCGACATAATTGCAACTGCAGGCGGCTCATACACCAAGGAATGGGATATCAACGGCGAAAAGGTAACTCTTGGCGTTGAGAAAAACTGAATGATATAAGTTCACCCCGATGTTCGTTTGAACATCGGGGTGTTTTTCTGCCGATAATTTATTATTTATTTACATTATAACTGTTGTTTTTTCATTCAATATCTGTCATAATGTTATCATCCCATTAAAAATTATACACGGAGGAATTTTCAATGAAAAAAATCATTGCAATTGTTGTTGCGGTTGTTCTTGTTGTCGGCGGTGCCGTCGGTGCTTATTTCTTCCTCAAGCCCGAAAACAAAGAAGAGGTTGGCACGGTTTCCGTTGAAGTAACCAAAGGCGGTTTTGTTGAAACAATCAGCCTTATCGAAAGATATATGAAAACTCCCGAAAAATATAAGGAATCGATGCCCGGTCTTTACGGTATGACCGCAGAAGATGCAGAAAACTTCTTTGCAGCACCTGAAAATTGGCTTGCCTACGATTACACCGTAACCATCAGAAACACAGGCGAGGAACCCGTAAGCGTATACGGCTTTGAATTTGAAGGAAACGGTGACAACAATGTTTTCCTTTCAAAGCAGTTCGGCGGAGAACTCGGTCTCCCCGTCGGAACTGAATATGCAATTCCCATCAGCGTTCTCTGCTCAAACGGCGATGCAACAACAGACGAAGTTCTTGAAGCCGTTGAAAAGAAGACAATAAAAGTTATCTATTCAAAGCAGCCCACCGAAGCCGATGACGGCACGGAATCGGTTGAAGAAACAAAGAAAGCAACCCTCGTTATCAAATAAAGGAAGTTAAGTTTTATATGAATTTTTTCTCAAGGCAAAAAGCGCCCTCGGGTCCTCCCGAATTCCTGATTGTCGGTCTTGGCAATCCGGGCAAAAAATATGAGCTTACCAGACACAATGCAGGCTTTCTTTTCACGGACCTGCTTGCCGATAAGCTCGGATTCAGCATAAATAAGATTCAGTTCAAGTCAATTACGGGCACGGCTGAAATCGCGGGCAAAAAATGCATCGTTATGAAGCCGCAGACCTTTATGAACAACAGCGGCGAGGCTGTGAAGCAAGCCGCCGCATTCTATAAAATACCGCCCGAAAAGATTATCGTAGTTTTCGATGATATTTCTCTCCCCTGCGGCAAGCTTCGAATCAGACGCAAGGGAAGCGACGGCGGTCACAACGGAATTAAAAGCATCATATATCTTCTCAATTCCGACAAATTCCCCAGAATCAAGCTCGGCGTAGGAGAAAAACCGCATCCTGATTATGACCTTGCAGACTGGGTGCTTTCATCATTCAAAAAAGATGAGCTTTCTGCACTTCACGATGCCGCAGAAAATGCGTGCAAAGCAGTTGAACTGATGGTAAGCGGCGACATTGACCGTGCGATGAGCAGCTTCAACAGCTGATTATCTCATCATTGTTGCGATGTTATCCATAACATCCTCAACGGTGCGCATACATTTTTCCGCTTTCTTTTTATAGGCACGCTTTCCGCTGCCGGACATCATTTTTGCAGTAACCATTGCCGTTGCGGCACCAACCGCAAGCCCGACGCCGATGCCTGTTGCCGTTGCGGAATTTCTTGATGAAGCAAACATCATTTTTATCCCCCCATTCGGTTTTTTCGTTAATATTTTAACCGTATCCAAACGCAAAATTATTGTCAAAAAATTTTTAAGGAAGTTAAATAATGCCTGTTTTGAACATTGTGCTCGTCGAGCCTCAGATTCCCCAGAACACGGGCAACATTGCCCGCACCTGCGCCGCAACGGGCGCAAGGCTTCATCTTGTTGAGCCTATGGGGTTCAGAGTTGACGATGCAAAGCTTAAAAGAGCGGGTCTTGATTACTGGCATCTGCTCGACATTACATATTATGATAATCTTGATGACTTTTTTAAAAAGAACAAAGACGGTCATTTTTATTATTTTTCAACAAAAGCCGAAAAAATATACTCCGATGTTGAATACCCCGATAACACTTATCTTGTTTTCGGCAAAGAAACGGCAGGTCTGCCCGAAGAACTGCTTTACAGCAATCACGATTCCTGCGTGAGACTTCCGATGATAAACGACAGCGCCGCAAGAAGTCTTAACCTTTCAAATTCTGTTGCAGTGGGCGTTTATGAAGTTCTCAGACAATGGAATTTTCCCGAACTTCTTACCAAGGGCAAATTAACTAAATTTGATTGGGACAAATAGTATTATTTCACAATTGAAAAAGCAAAAAACATATTGTATAATATTGATATTACCTTGAAAGGATATGACTTTTATGAAATCATTCATCAGCATTTTTCTTGTTCTTGCAACAGTTGCACTCTGCTTCTTCGGTTGCTCAAATATTCCCGAAGAACCCGTAACTTCAACTGTTGAAAATCATTCATATGTGAATCCTTACGGTGAAACCGCTCCGGCACCCGATAACGTAACCGACATCGACCCCGAAGACGTTCCCGTTAAATACATTGAAACCATAAACAATGTTGAAATCGTTCTCAACAGCTACTATGTTTACGGCAATTCAGTTGCAAAAATCGGTGATATTGAAATCGTTGACTACGGCATCACTCATAACGCAAACGGTTTTGCAGATGTTGAGATTATGGGTATCGGAAAGAAAAAAGACGGAATGAAAATCGGCTACACAGCTTATAACGCTGAAGGCGACATTGTTAAGAATGTTTTCATTCTTGCTCCCCTTGAGGACGCAAAAGAAGGCGACATCATTGAAGACCGCCGCTTTGAAGTTCCCAGAGATACAGTCAAGATAGTTTTCCACGATTATGTTGAAAAATAAAAAACAATCATAATAAAAAGCACTGATGTTTTTCAATCGAAATCCATCAGTGCTTATTTTTTTACATTCCTCTGCGTGCAACGCAGTTTTCAAGCTTTATTGCTTCATAAACGCCTTCATCAAACAAATCGCAGATGTTTTTATACTCGTCAAGAGTAAGTGTTTCAAGTGTTTTACCCTCTTTTATGCAAAGAGCAACAAGCTCACCCGTTGCCTTATATGCATCTCTGAAAGGAAGACCCTTTGAAACAAGATAGTCTGCGCAGTCGGTTGCATTGATAAATCCGCCTGCCGCCGCTTTTCTCATATTTTCGGGAATTGCTTTCATTGTTGCAATCATCGGGATAAGAGTATCCACACAGATTTTAACTGTGTCAAACGCATCAAAAATTGCTTCCTTGTCCTCCTGCATATCCTTGTTGTATGCAAGGGGAATACCCTTCATAACGGTAAGAAGGGTCTGCAAATCACCGAAAACTCTGCCTGCCTTACCGCGTACAAGCTCGGCAATGTCGGGGTTCTTCTTCTGAGGCATAATGCTTGAGCCGGTAGAGAA
>JAZTZD010000064.1:0-4237 GCA_045637305.1 Acutalibacteraceae bacterium | reverse complement strand
CGTCAGGCTATTGTTGACAATCGCAGTCAGGGGGGTCTTGCCTATCTTGTTTCGAGACTGTCACACATAATGCGTAATATAATAAACATAGTTTTCAGTATCATTATGATTGCAGATATGTTTTTTAATCATTCCGACAGACCTTTGAGCGGAATTGTTGCTTTTGCGGATTCGTGGGTTGCATCCTTATTGCTCGGTGTAGTAATTATTATTTCGTGTGTCGTTTCATTCATAAGTGTTCAGCGTGTTGAAAGCAAACATTATATAATCAACAAAAACATTTCAGCTACCAAGAAAATATATTCCTATTATCTCGGTGATTATCTTGATGACAGTAAGGCTTGTAAGGATGTTCATATTTTTAATCAGCAGGAACTTATAGGCAATGCATCGGAAAGAATTCACTCTGACTGGATTTCGCTTATAAAAGAGAAAAATGCGTTAACCAAGAAATATGGAGAAAAAAGACAAATTATTGATTATGTTGTTCTTGGACTTATATATTCGTTTGTTGCACTCAAAGCAATAGCAGGAACATTCGGTATCGGCAGTTTTGTGAAATATGCAACTTGTATTCAGAAACTTATGTGGAACATAAATGATTTCAGTTATATGCTTTCAATGATGCACTCGCTCAGCAAGTATATCGAAGATTTCTTTGAATATGTTGATACGCCAACCGAAATGCACTACGGCACAATTCCTACCGAAAAACGAATGGATAATAAATATGACATTGAATTTCACAATGTCAGCTTCAAATATCCGTGTACCGATAAATATGCGATTAAAAACCTCAACCTTAAATTCAAGGTCGGTGACAGAATTGCAGTTGTCGGTATGAACGGAAGCGGTAAAACAACAATGATAAAACTGCTCTGTCGACTTTATGATCCCACAGAAGGATACATAACACTTAACGGCATAGATATTCAGAAATACGATTATGAAGATTATCTGAAACTGTTTTCTGTTGTGTTTCAGGATTTCAAATTATTCTCTTTCTCTGTTGGTGAGAACGTTGCCGCAAGTGTCGATTATGATGAAGAAAAAGTATGGTCATCGCTTGAAAAAGCAGGTATGCTTGAAAGAGTAAAGGCTATGCCGAAAGGACTCAAAACTCCCGTTTACAAGGATTTTGAAGAAGCCGGCGTTGAAATTTCAGGTGGTGAAGCACAGAAACTTGCAATCGCAAGAGCACTATATAAAGATGCTGCATTTGTTATCCTCGATGAACCTACTGCATCGCTCGACCCCATTGCCGAACACGAAATCTATTCATGCTTCAATGATATGGTCAAGGATAAAACAGCGGTTTATATCTCCCACCGTCTGTCATCCTGCCGTTTCTGTGACAGAATCCTTGTGTTCGATAACGGTCAGCTGATTCAGGACGGCTCACACGAAAGTCTCCTCGAAAACCCCAACGGCAAATACAGCGAACTCTGGAACGCTCAGGCACAGTATTATGCCGCAAATAAAAACTGTTGTTATAACCGACTGCAATTTTGCAAATGCTAAAATAAGAACAGAAACTTTCTAAGTTGTCAAAATGCTGATGTTATGAGGTGTCATATTTGAGTAACAGATTAAAAAACGAAACAAGTCCTTATCTGCTCCAACACAAGGATAACCCCGTTGACTGGTATCCTTGGGGCGAAGAGGCTTTTGCGCGTGCAAAAAAAGAGGATAAGCCTATCTTTTTGAGCATCGGATACAGCACCTGCCATTGGTGCCACGTTATGGCTCACGAGAGCTTTGAAGATGAAGAGGTTGCCGATTTATTAAACCGTTATTTCATATCCATAAAGGTCGATAAGGAAGAACGCCCCGATATTGACAATGTATATATGTCGGTGTGTCAGGCATTTACAGGCAGCGGCGGCTGGCCGACCAGCATTTTTATGACTGCGGACCAAAAACCGTTTTTTGCAGGAACTTATTTTCCGAAAGCATCGCAAATCGGTATGTATGGTCTGAAAGATCTTCTGCTTGCCATACACAAAGAATGGGTTACTGACCGTAAATCTCTTTTGAAGCAGTCTGACGATATTGTCGCCCGGCTGAACAAAACAAGCTACACAAACGAAACAGCCGATTCACAGCTGATTCATTCTGCCGCTAAGCATTACAAACGAATATATGACAAAAAATACGGAGGTTTCGGGCGTGCACCGAAATTTCCGACGCCCCACAACCTTTTGTTTTTGCTTTCATACTGCAAGAAGTATGATGATGCGGAGTGTTTGCAAATAGCGGAACACACTCTTTTGCAGATGTATCGCGGCGGATTGTTTGACCATATCGGCTTCGGGTTCTGCCGATATTCCACCGACCCGAAATTCCTTGTTCCTCATTTTGAAAAGATGTTGTACGACAATGCAATGCTGATACTCGCTTACTGCAAAGCCTATACCGTAACTGAAAAGTCCTTGTATCTTGAAACCGCCGAGAAAACGGCGGACTTTATTCTGCGTGAAATGACATCACCTGAGGGCGGATTTTATAGTGCACAGGATGCCGACAGCGAGGGTGAAGAAGGTAAATATTATCTGTTTACACCCGAAGAAATCATTGGTGTGCTCGGGCAAGTTGACGGAGAAAAATTCAACCGTCACTTTGATATAACCGACAAAGGGAATTTTGAAGGAAAGAATATTCCCAATCTGCTTAACAGCAACCCCGACGATAATTCCTTTGAAGGTTTTCTTCCAAAGCTGAATGATTACCGTAAGAAACGATATCCTCTCCATCTTGACGACAAGGTGCTGACATCCTGGAACGGATTGATGATTGCCGCAATGTGTGAGTTGTATCTTACCAGTAAAAAAGAGGTTTATCTTAACGCTGCAAAGAATGCCGATGAATTCATACGGAAATATCTTTTCGAAGATGACACGCTGTTTGTCAGCTTTCGGGAAGAAAAACGCGGCGTAACGGGATTTTTAGACGATTATGCAAGCTATATTTTTGCTCAGCTTTCACTTTACAAGGCAACATTAAACTGTGAATATTCTGAACGGGCTAAAAGCATATGCGATAAAGTTATCTCTGATTTCGGTGATAATTCAGGCGGATTTTATTTATACAGCGACAGCAGCGAAGAGCTGATATTGCGTCCGAAAGAAACCTATGACGGAGCAATCCCGAGCGGAAACTCATTGATGGCATATAATCTTGTTCGGTTATCATTTATAACATCGGATGAAAAATATATAAATGTAGCAGAGCATCAGTTGGATTTTCTTGCGGCAGATGCTTTACGCTATCCGCACGGATATGCGATGTTTTTGACGGCTCTTTCAGAGCATACCGACCCGCCGATGAAATTAACCGTTGTGCTTGACAAACAGACCGATAAATCTGATTTACCGCCGTCTGTTACGTCAGATGCCGTTATTACTGTTTTGAAGCAGCCAACGGAAGAATATCCGCTTAAAAACGGCAAAACAACTTATTATGTGTGCCGCAACCGAAGCTGCCTGCCACCAACCAATAATTTGGATGGATTAATTTAAAACTCTTTTTTCTTCGCATACTAAATATGAGAAAGGAGTGCTTTATATGCCGAAAGAAAAAGATACCAAGAAAAAAGAAAAAAACAAAATTAAGCCGGGCGATATAAAGGGTAAAATTGAAGTCCCCGACAAACGTGAACGCAAAGACGGACCCGGCGGAAATTAAAAGGAGGTTAACCTATGTTTAAACACGAAAAAATGCTTTTTCATCCCGTTGCCGTTGAAAAGCCTGATCCGCAGTATGCGGCGCTTTTGCAGGAACAACTTGGCGGTGCAAACGGCGAGCTCAAAGCCGCAATGCAGTATATGTCACAAAGCTTTCGTATCAAAGACCCCGAAATCAAGGACTTGTTCCTTGATATTGCCGCAGAAGAACTCGGCCACATGGAAATGGTTGCGCAGACAATCAATCTTCTGAACGGACACGATGTATGTGCCGAATCTGTTTCCGCAGGCGAAATCCAGACACACGTTCTCATGGGACTCAATCCCGGGCTGATTAATGCTTCCGGTTATTCGTGGACGGGTGATTATGTTTCCGTTACGGGCGATTTGTGTGCAGACCTTCTTTCAAACATTGCATCCGAACAGAGAGCAAAGGTCGTTTATGAATATCTTTACCGACAGATTGATGATAAAAAGGTAAGAGAAACCATCGATTTTCTGCTCAACAGAGAAGAAGCACACAACGCAATGTTCCGTGAAGCATTCAACAAGGT
>JAZTZD010000063.1:0-8742 GCA_045637305.1 Acutalibacteraceae bacterium | reverse complement strand
CATCATAGTTGCTTGTGAAGTCAACGGTTTCCTTGTCGATATCGGTGAGCATCTTGAGTGAAAGCTTGCTCATTCTCGACTCGGTGTATCGGTAAGCTGCAGGGGGGTCACCGTCAACGGAACCGAAGTTGCCGTGACCGTCAACAAGAATATATCTCATTGAGAAAGTCTGTGCAAGACGGACCATTGCATCATAAACCGATGCGTCACCGTGGGGATGATAGCGTCCGAGAACGGAACCGACGGTGTCGGCACACTTTCTGTATGCCTTATCGGGGGTCAGTCCGTTTTCGTGCATTGTATAAAGAATTCTTCTGTGAACAGGTTTGAGACCGTCTCTTACATCGGGAAGTGCACGGGATGCGATAACAGACATCGAATAATCGAGGAACGCATTTCGGACTTCCTTGTTCAAGTCAATATTTATAATTTTTTGAGTGTCGCGTGCGTCACCAAAGCTCATAATCTTTTAGTCCTTTCTCCGATTTGCAATCATATGTCGAGATTCTTTACAAATCGTGCGTTCTTTTCAATGAATTCGCGGCGGGGTTCAACCTTGTCACCCATAAGAATTGAGAAGGTTTCGTCTGCCTCCATCGCATCCGCAAGGGTTACGCGGAGCATAACTCTTGTTGCGGGGTCCATTGTTGTTTCCCAGAGCTGTTCGGGGTCCATTTCACCGAGACCCTTATATCTCTGAATGTCACAGCTTCCGCCGAATTCAGCGATTTTCTCGTCGCGTTCTTCGTCCGAGAAAGCATAGGCAAACTTCTTGCCCTTGCTGACCTTGAAAAGAGGAGGCTGAGCCAGATAAACGTGGCCCTCCTCAATGAGGGGTCTCATATAACGGAAGAAGAATGTGAGAAGCAGGACTCTGATATGCGCACCGTCGACGTCGGCATCGGCCATAATAACAACTTTTTCGTAGCGGATTTTGCTGATATCGAAATCGTCGCCGATACCCGTGCCGAGCGCGGTAACAACGGGCTGAAGCTTGTCGTTGCCGATAACACGGTCAAGTCTTGCTTTTTCAACGTTGAGCATCTTGCCCCAGAGGGGAAGAATTGCCTGATAGGTTCTGTCTCTGCCTTCCTTTGCCGAACCGCCCGCAGAGTCACCCTCTACGATGTAAATTTCGGTGCCTTCAGCCTGCTTTTCGGTGCAGTCTGCAAGCTTGCCGGGAAGCGAGTTGCCCTCAAGAACTGATTTTCTTCTTGCAAGGTCTCTTGCCTTTCTCGCGGCCTCTCTTGCTCTTGAAGCATCGAGTGCCTTTGAGAAAATTGCCTTTGCAATTGAGGGATTTTCTTCAAAATAGGTCATCAGCTTATCGTAGACCATTGCATTCACCATTGTCTGAACATCGGTGTTGCCGAGCTTACTCTTGGTCTGACCTTCAAACTGAGCCTCTGTTATTTTTACTGAAATGATTGCGGTAAGACCTTCACGCACATCGTCGCCCGAAAGCTTCTTGTCGCCGTCTTTAAGAATGCCGTATTTCTTGCCGTAATCGTTGAATACTCTTGTGAGAGCTGTCTTGAAGCCTGTTTCGTGAGTACCGCCGTCCTCTGTGCGGACATTGTTTGCAAACGAAAGCACAAGCTCATTGTAGCTGTCATTATAAAGCAGAGCAACCTCTGCATATTTATCATCCTTGACCGCTGAGAAGTGAACGGGCTTTTCGTGAAGAGGCGCAAGACCTCTGACATTTGTGAGATAATCCGCAAATGATGAAAGACCGCCTTCGTAGCAGTAAACTCTTTCGATTATGTTTTCGGGGTCTCTGCTGTCGGTCAGCTTGATTGAAAGACCCGCATTGAGGAAAGCCGATTCGCGCAGTCTTCTCTCAAGTGTTTCGAAATCGTAAACGGTTGTTTCCTGGAAAATTTCCGAGTCGGGCTTGAAACGGATAAGTGTACCTGTTTCTTCTGTATCGCCGACAATCTGAAGGTCGGTATCGATATTACCGCCGTTCACGAAGCGCTGACGGTGAATGTGTCCGTTCTGGCAGACCTCAACCTCAAGCCACTTTGAAAGTGCGTTAACAACCGACGAACCAACGCCGTGAAGACCGCCCGACACCTTGTATCCGCCGCCGCCGAACTTACCGCCTGCGTGAAGCACGGTAAGAACAACCGTTACCGAAGGCAGACCGAGTTTTTCATTGAGACCGACGGGGATTCCTCGACCGTTATCGCGAACGGAGATAATATCACCGGGTTCAATCTCAACCTCGATGTGTGTACAGTAGCCTGCAAGCGCTTCGTCGATTGAGTTATCAACGATTTCATAAACAAGATGGTGCAGACCTCTGGGACCGGTTGAACCGATATACATACCGGGGCGCTTGCGCACAGCCTCAAGTCCTTCAAGAACCTGAATCTGGCTCGCATCGTAGTTTTCTGTTACGGCAGTATTGATTTCCGCAAGGTTTGCGGCTTCAAAATCCGAGTTTTCTTCCTGTATGGGCTGAACTGCGTTAACCTCTACATTGTTGTTGTTCTGATTATCCACTCTTATTGCCTCCAAATCACATTCCGAGTTTCGACATCATTCCGCTGCTTTTCTTTGCTTTTGCGGGCTTGTACTTGGGCGGATTTTCAAGTCTCATTCTTGCACTCTTTCCGCCCTTTGACCAGAGATACTTGTTAATGTTGATAACGGGTGCCGTCATATCCTCCGACATATAGTCAACGCAGTTTGCAAGCAATTCCTGGTCGTTTTCAAGCGAGCCGAGAATTGTTACTGCGATAACACTCTGGGTTTCGTTTGTGCCGTCCTCATAGATATCGTTGAGAAGATTGAAAAGCTTCTTCATTTTAACGGGGTTGTTTTCCCTGATTGTTGCAAGCACAGCCGCATTGCCGTGGTTGACAAAGAAATCTTCGGGAAGGAACTGACCGTACTTCTCGCAGTTTGCCTTGTATTCCTCACGAAGCTCGGGATAAACGGCTGTGAAACGGTTTGCAAGGGTGTTGGGGTCGTATGAAACCGAGCCGCTCTTTGCCGCCGCCTTTGACACGGGAGTGGGGAGCTTCGATTTAACGGGCTTGACCGTTTTTGTTCCGAAATTCTCAACAAGTGTTTCCGAGAATTCGTTGACGATATATCTGATATCCTTTTCATTGGCTGTTTCGGCTTCGAGAAGCGAAAGTGAAAGCTGAGTGAAATCGCTTGCAAGAATCTCGCCCTCTTTGTTTGCGCCGAGAAGTGAAATCCTGCTGTTGAAATGTTCAATTCTGAAAGCCTTGTTTTCGCCTGTGAAATCAATATGAATTCTTCCCGAATCGTTTACTGCGGGAAGCTCGTCCTTATCTTTTCCCTCGGGAATCACGGGTGAAAAACCGCACTCTTTGACAGCCTCCGCAATGCCCTTGTAAATATCGCCCAAAACTGCGTAAATGTCAGCCATAACTGATAGCTCCTTTTATAATTAAATATAATAATACACAATGGATTATATCATATGATATTCTTATTATAATTCTAATTTAACAATATAATGTAAAATATTAAATAAAAATCTTAAAAATTTTTAATATAATAGGGGTTTTCGTTCAATAACCCCGCATTCCGAATTCCGAATTAAATTCTGTTGACTATTTCAGACTCTTGTGATAATATAATTTAATTGTGAATATAAAAATATAAAACAATCACGTTTTGGAGTGATAGACGATTATGAAAAAGGTTCTTGTTCTTTTCGGCGGTGTGTCAAGCGAACACGAGGTTTCGCGCACATCCGCAAGCTCGGTTATCAAAAATATCCCTGCCGACAAATACGAGGTTGTTGCAATGGGCATAACCAAAGACGGCAGAAGCTTTGTATACAGCGGCTCACCCGATATGCTTCCCGACGGAAAGTGGGAAAGCGATGCCGCAAATCTTGTTCCCGCAGTTATTTCACCCGACCGCTCACATCACGGCATTATCCGTCTGGGCGAAACGGCTGAAATCGAAAAGGTCGATGTTGTTTTTCCCGTGCTTCACGGCAAAAACGGCGAAGACGGCACAATGCAGGGTCTTCTCGAGATTTCGGGCATCCCCTATGTCGGCTGCGACACGGCGGCAAGCGCAATTTGTATGGATAAGGCGTTTACAAACGCAATGGCGGACTTTAACGGCATACCCCAGGCAAAGTGGTCAGCCTTCGACAAACACGCTTATTCGGTCAGAAAAGACGAATTGCTGAAGTCTGCCGCAGACAAACTCGGCTTCCCCATTTTCGTCAAGCCCGCCAACGCAGGCTCGTCCGTGGGCATCAGCAAGGCAAAGAATATTGACGAGCTCGCAAAAGCCTGCGAAAAGGCGTTTGAGCACGATAAAAAGGTGGTTCTTGAAGAGGGAATCGTCGGCGTTGAGGTTGAATGCGCCGTTATGGGCAATTCTGAGCCTGTTGCTTCGGTTGTCGGCGAGGTTGTTCCCTGCAACGAATTCTACGATTACGAAGCAAAATATCTCGCAAACGAAAGCGAGCTTCACATTCCTGCAAGACTTCCCGAAGAGAAGCTTAAGGAGATTCAGGAGGCGGCTGTCAACGCATACAGATCGCTCGGTTGCTCGGGATTCACAAGAGTTGATTTCTTTGTGCGCGAGGGCGACGGAAAAATTATGCTCAACGAACCCAACACCATCCCCGGCTTCACTTCAATCAGTATGTATCCCAAGCTTTTCGCCGCATCAGGCATCCCCTACGCAGAACTGCTTGACAGACTTATAAACTACGCACTTGAAAGATAAACGGACATTATGAAAGCATTGATAAAAATTTTCGACAAACACATTTCGGAGGGCGAAGAGGCTTGTGCCGAGCTGACAACAACGGGCACTCTTGATTTCACCGAAAAAGGCTTCGTTATCACCTACAATGAGACCGACGAAGAGCTTTTCGGCTGCACAACAACTCTTCACGTTGACGGCGACGAGCGCATCGCAATGACACGCTCGGGTTCATTCAACACCGACCTCATAATTGAAAAAGACCGCAGACATTCCTGCTTCTATTCAACGCCCTACGGCGAGCTGATAATGGGTGTTTACGGCAAAAGCATTGTTTCCGATATGACAGAAAAGGGCGGCACGCTCTCTTTCAGATATACACTTGATTTCAACAGTATGCCCGCATCGGAAAATGAGTTAAAAATCACCGTTTCGGTAAAGGAGTAAATAAATATGTCACTTTTAGTTAAACAGGCTGTGGCTGAGGCAAGAAAAGCCATTATGGAAGCCGCGGGAAGAGCTGTTGCAAACGGCGATTTCCCCGAAGCACCTCTGAGCGACTTCATCATCGAAGTGCCCGCAAACAAGGAAAACGGCGACTATTCGTCAAACGCCGCTATGGCATGGGCAAGAAACCTGCGCAACGCACCCCGCAAGATTGCGGAAATTCTTATAAACGAAATGGACCTTTCGGACACATTCTTTGACCGCTGTGAGGTTGCGGGTCCCGGCTTCCTCAACTTCTATCTGCGTGACAGCTTCAATGCCTG
This sequence comes from Acutalibacteraceae bacterium, assembly GCA_045637305.1. GTDB lineage: Bacteria > Bacillota > Clostridia > Oscillospirales > Acutalibacteraceae > CAG-177. The sequence continues at coordinate 3,256 of JAZTZD010000063.1, read as the reverse complement.
CATTGTTCAGGATATTCTTGAAAAAGGCGCCGCTTACGGACGTTCCGATTTCGGCGGAGGCAAGAAAATAAACGTTGAATTCGTTTCAGCCAACCCCACAGGCCCGATGCATATGGGTAACGCAAGAGGCGGTGCGCTCGGTGACTGTCTTGCAGCCGTTCTCGATGCCGCAGGCTACGATGTAAGCCGCGAATTCTACATCAACGACGCAGGTAATCAGATTGACAAATTCGGTCTTTCGCTTGATATCAGATATCAGCAGCTTTTCAAGGGTGAGGATGCGCCCGAGCTTCCCGAAGACAGCTATCACGGCGAAGACATCATCACAAGAGCAAAGGAATTTGCTGAAATCAACGGCGACAAGTATATCGATGCTTCCGAGGCTGAGCGCAGAAAGGCTCTCGTTGAATTTGCGCTTCCCAAGAACATTGATGCAATGAAGGAAAATCTCGGTAAATACCGCATCACATACGACACCTGGTTCCACGAAAGCACCATCCACAACAACGGCGAGCTTAAGGAAACCCTCGACATTATGAAGGACAAGGGTCTCACCTACGAAAAGGACGGCGCACTCTGGTACAAAAACAAAGAAATCCTCGGTGCAAGACTCCTCCGAGAGGGTAAGACTGCCGAAGAAATCGAAAAGCTTGAACTTAAAGACGAAGTTCTTATCAGAACAAACGGCAATCCCACCTACTTTGCCGCAGACATCGCTTATCACCGCAACAAGCTCCTTGTAAGAGGCTTTGATAAGGCAATCGACATCTGGGGCGCAGACCACCACGGTCACGTTGCGAGAATGAAGGGCGCACTTGATGCAATCGGTTGCAACGGCGACGACCTCGACATCATTCTTATGCAGCTTGTCCGCCTCACAAGAGACGGCGAAGTTGTCAGAATGAGCAAGCGTTCGGGTAAGGCAATAACACTCGTTGACCTTCTTGAGGAAATCCCCATCGATGCCGTTCGTTTCCTCTTCAATATGAGAGAGCCCGGTTCACAGATGGACTTTGACCTTGACCTTGCAGTTGAACAGAGCTCACAGAACCCTGTTTACTACTGCCAGTATGCACACGCAAGAATCTGCAGCATTCTCAAGAAGCTTGCTTCAGAGGGCAAGGAAGCAAGGGAATGCACAATCCCCGAGCTTGTTCTTCTCTCGGCACCCGAGGAGAAAGACCTCATCAGACATCTTGCTTCACTCACGGACGAAATCATCATTTCCGCAAAGAACTATGACCCCGCAAAAATCACCCGCTATGCGGTTGACCTTGCAACACTCTTCCACAAGTTCTATAACGCTTGCAGAGTTAACTGCGAGGAAGAATCACTTATGCAGGCAAGACTCAGCCTCTGCCTTTGCGTAAAGAACGTTCTGAGCAACATTCTCACAATGTTCAATATCACAGTTCCCGAAAGCATGTAAGAAAAAGCACCCGAATGGGTGGTTTTTTAATTCGGAATGCGGAATTCGGAATTCGGAATTATATTTTTTATTCTATCCCCAGTATAAAATCTGCAGATACGGTAAAGCATAAAGCCAGCTTGCCTATCATTTCGCCCGAAGGCTCTCTGTCTCCCGTCTCGTATTTTGTATATGTAGTCCTTTCTATAAACACTCCGTGTTTCTTCAGTTCTTTGCACACCCTCTCCTGTGACCAACCTTTTTCAAGCCTTAATATCCTCAAATTCATTGCTATGACACTTTTTTTGTTCATTTTCTAATCACCTGATAGTTATTATACCTGTTTTTTGTAAATTATCAAGTACCCGAAGTAAATAAAAAAACAATACTCCTATACTATCATCAAGCACTTGAAGTATAGGAGTATTTATATGCAACTTAACGAAGCTATTTCAGCAAGAATAAACCAACTGTGTGATGAAAGAGGAATTAACCAATATAAGCTTTCGCAGAAAAGCGGTGTGCCTCAGTCTACCCTCAGCACAATCAGAAACTGTACTTTCCCGAGTATGAAGATACGTATTATTTATGAAATTTGTGAGGGTCTTGAAATCGGAATCAAGGAATTCTTTGATTCTCCCCTTTTTGACAGAGAAAACCTCATTGACTGACTGTACATCAGCGACTATTTAGGTGGCTTGCTCCCGCCGTTTTTGCAGGAAACGCAGTTCTCAGCATTTCGCGGGATGTCGGGGACAGCATCCCCCACATTGATATTACTTAAAAAATCAACCCCTGCCGAAGCAATTCGCTTTGACAGGGGTTATATGTTTATCAGAAAATTATTTTAATTCCGAATTACGCATTCCGAATTCCGAATTAAAGAATCTCGCCCATCATACCGGGCTTTGCGCCTGCTGCGTTTGACTCATCGGTGTCGATGTGCATTGCAAGAGCAAAGTTGGGGTTAACTCTTACAACAACGTCATCAAAGATAAGGCTTCTGCCGTCTGACTCAACCTTAACGCAAACAATCTGCTTGTCTTCAAGGCCGTACTTTTCAGCATCTGCGGGAGTTGCGTGGATATGTCTCTTTGCGGAGATAACGCCGCACTCGATTTCAACTTCACCCTTGGGGCCTACAAGCTTGCAAGCACCTGAGCCTGCGATGTCGCCGCTTTCGCGAACGGGAGCCTTAACACCAATGCTGCGAGCATCTGTGAGTGAAAGCTCAAGCTGTGTTGCGGGACGGATGGGACCGAGAATTGAAACAGCGGGGAAGCTGCCCTTTTCACCAACAACGGCAACTCTCTCTTCGCAAGCGAACTGACCGGGCTGTGAGAGGTCTTTCTTATGGGTAAGCTCGTAACCCTCACCGAAGAGGATATCAAGGTCTGCGCGGCTAACGTGCACGTGACGTGCGGAGGTTTCAACAAGAACTTCTTTCTTCATAATAAATCACCTTTATCCGAATTTTATTTTTAGCAGAATAATGGTGACCGCCGTAAAGACGGTCACCTTTTGTTTTTATGTAATTACCAGTTGATTGTGTAGAGATCGTGTGTGGTAAAGGGAAGAACAATATTATCGCCGAAATTGATTGTCCAGTTTACGAAATATTCAGCATTAACAACGTTACCTGTTGCGGGGTCGATTGTTGCGATAACCTTGCAAGCGGGGTAATTCATTTCAGCTTCGCCGCCGAGCATACCTGCACCGGGACCGGGAACGTTATCGTTAACAACGCCCGGAAGAACAACATTGAAAGCCTTGGGAGCATGACCCTGACCGTGCTTAACGCTTGAGCTCTTTGCATCGCTGACAAGAACAAGAGTAACAACGTACTTG
>JAZTZD010000062.1:0-38158 GCA_045637305.1 Acutalibacteraceae bacterium | reverse complement strand
AAGAGAATGAGCCGAGACAGTTGATATCATAAAGCTCTGCAAATTCATAGCCGTAGCCGAAAGTGCCGCTTGCGGGAATAAGAGGATTATCAATCTCGATTCCGCAAAGATTAACCTTTGTGTTTACCATATGATTTCCTCCTTTTCAAGGACGGGACCGTCCTTACAGATTCTCTTGTTGCCGTATTTTGTTTTGCACGAGCAACCCATACAAGCGCCGAAGCCGCATCCCATACGCTCTTCAAAGCTGAACTGACCCGATGTTTCGCTTGCATTATATATCGCTTTAAGCATCGGTTCGGGACCGCAGGTGAAAATGTGGGTATATCCGCCGACTGCTTCGAATGCGTTTGTAACAAAACCCTTGATTCCGTATGAACAGTCAACAGTTGTCACATAAACATCCGCGCCGAGTGCCTTGAATTCATCCTCATAGAAGATTTCGGATTTGGTGTTGAATCCGAGAATCACCTTTACCGTTTTGCCCTGCGCAACAAGTCTTTTTGCAAGGGCATAAAGAGGAGGTACACCAACGCCGCCGCCGATGAGCAAGGGGGCTTCTCCGCTTTTGTCCATATCGTATCCGTTGCCCAGACCCGTAAGAATATCAAGCTTTGCGCCCTCTTCAAGCTTAGCCATGTATTCCGTTCCTTCGCCGACAACTTTATAGATTATTTTAAGCTTGTCCTGAGCGAAATCACAAACCGAAATAGGTCTGCGAAGATAGAAACCGTCAAGCTTTATGTTGACAAACTGTCCCGTTGCAGTGATATCCGAGGTGTCACCGCCGAGAATCATTTCATAGACATTCGGTGCAATACATTTATTCTGATTGACCGTAAAAATGCTCTGTTTCACTCTGTTGCCCCTCCTTATATAAGTTCACCGTTTGTCCAGACAATCTTGCCGTTGCAAAGAGTGAGTACACACTCTCCCTGCACGGTGTCGCCTTCAAAGGGAGTGCTTTTTCCCATTGAAAGGAAGCTGTCGGGATTTACTGTATATTCTTTTCCGAGATTGAATATCGTCATATCGGCACTCTCACCGTTTTCGATTCCTGCGCCAAGACCGAAACGCTTGCAGGGATTTGTGTGCATAATCTCAACAAGCTTTTCAAGGCTGATAACACCTGTTTTCACGAGATTTTTATAGAGCACGGGGAATGCCGTTTCAATTCCGACAACTCCCATCGGACTCTTTTCAAGTCCCCTGCTCTTTTCTTCTGCCGAATGCGGTGCATGGTCGGTTGCTATCATATCAATTGTGCCGTCGCATATTCCTTCAACAAGCGCTTTTCTGTCTTCTGCCGAACGAAGAGGCGGATTCATTTTGAATCTCGCATTCTCCTGAAGGCACGAATCGTCAAGCACAAGATAATGCGGACCTGTTTCGCATGTTATATCAAGTCCCTCTTTTTTCGCCTGACGGATAAGCTCAACGCTTTCCTTGGTTGAAATATGGCAAACGTGATATGAACAACCTGTTTCACGCACAAGGTCAATATCTCTCTTTATCTGTCCCCATTCGGATTCGGAACAGATTCCTCTGTGTCCGTGAGCTTTGGCGTATCCGCCGTCGTGAATATAACCGCCGAAAAGCAGACTGTTATCCTCGCAATGCGCGGCAATTATCTTGCCCAGCGACTTTGCTTTAAGCATAGCTGCTTTCATCATTTCGGGATTCTGAACACCCTTTCCGTCATCGGAAAAAGCTGCAACATCACGCGCCATAGCCTCCATTTCAGAAAGCTTTTCGCCGTTCTGTCCCTCGGTTATCGTGCCGTAAGGAACAACCTTGATTGCAGCATCATTCTTTATCGCATCGAGCTGAACAGCAAGATTTCCGGGAGTATCGGGTGCGGGATTGAGGTTTGGCATCGAACAGATTCTTGTGTATCCGCCGTGCGCCGCCGCAAGAGTACCCGTTTTTACCGTTTCCTTATAAACAAAACCCGGCTCCCGCAAATGAACATGAACATCTGCAAGACCGGGCAAAATATAATATCCGTTGCAATCGATAACTGTAACGTCATCGGAATGAGAATCTGCAACTGCAAACACTTCACCGCTGACAAATAAATCTTCGCTGACAAATTTGTTTTCGCGGAAAACCTTGCAGTTTTTGAAAAGATAGCTCATAATCCCACTCCTTTTATATTTAAAAATAAAGACCCTGCAACATTGCAAGGTCTTGAATACGCACAAAAAGACAGACACTCGCGTGTCTTTGATAAAGCATATAAAAAACCTTGTCGGCATCTCTGTACCGCTCTTAAAGATTCTTTTTATATACTATACCATTTAAATAATAATAAGTCAAGCAAATATATGATTTTTTTACTCAATGAGAACTGCTGTTTTGACGCCCTTTGAATACGGAAGCTCTCTGTCGTTATAGCTCATATTCAGTCCTCCCGGATTGCAGGAAATCGTGTTGCCGATAACACTTCCGTGAATATCAAAATCACCCGATGCGAGAGCAACATTGCCCTTTGGCGCATAAACAATTCCCCACAAATCAAAACCGCCCTGCTGGGAATAAAGCGTTACGTCATCTTTTCTTGAATAAATCGAGAGTGTTGCACCCGCTTCGTTATATGTGTGGGTACTGCCGCCGATTTTAACATCATCCTCCGCTATCATACAGCCGCTGAGTGTTATTCCGCTTGAGCCCTGGTTGGTTGAAATTGAGCCTCCGCTGTAAATAACACCTTTAAGAAGATATGCGCCCTGTCCCGAAAGATTAAGCATTCCTTTTCTGTTGAACAAATCACCGTTCAGGGTAAATGGTCCGCTTATGTTTGTGCCTTCATTGGTTGATGTGATGCCGTCACCCCAGACAAAAACATCCCCATTTATGTTTGTGCCGCCGCTTTCAAGCCTTGCGCTCCTATAGACATAAAGATTACCGTTAATGCTAATTGCAACACTGCCGCCCTTGAGAAAATCGCCCATACAGTAAACGGAACCTTTGAAAGTTGATGAACCTCTGAGAGTTGCATTGCCGCCGACATATGTTTCACATTCGCATAAGAGGGTATAATTTGAGCCTCTTTCAAGATTGCCGCCGACATAAAAAACATCGCCGTAAACACTTGTATTTCCCTGGAGAGTACAGTCTCCTTCAACATAAAGGTCTCCGCCGACCATGAAATTTTTATCCCACATCGATATCAGTTTTCCGCCGATATAAACATCGCCCGTTACATAAACGGGACATTGCGGAGTAAAATCTCCCGCTATATACAAATCGCCGTAAACCGTCATCAATTCCGAGCTGTAACCCGTTGAAAGCGTTCCCGCGCAGTATGTGCTTCCGTTGATGCTGATAACGGAATTGAGCGATGTTCCCGCCGCATATCTGAAAAGATAAAATGAATGCGGACTGATATGTCTGTAGGATTTTATAAACATATCATTATTACAAACGGGCGCAACCGCCATAATCATTTCATCAAAATCGGGCATTTTCTGATGCGACGCATTGCTTGCAAGAGCCTTTACGGTAACGCTCGACTGATTATAAGTTGCGTTCTGACCAGAAAAGACCGTGCCTGAAATACTGCTTCCGCCACCGTCTGCGTGAACATTTCCGTTGCCGAAAATACTTCCGCCGATGTTGTAATGACCGCCCAGATTAAAGGATGAGTTGTCGCCGTGGAACATCAGATAATCAAAATTTATCGCCATATTCTTATCAACAAATTTTGCCGCAGCCTTTGCGTTTATCTGAACAGAATCAACCTTAAAAAGGCTTGCAAAAACAGTTTTCCCCTCCCTTGAATCCGAAACACGGACTATTTCATTGCTCGGAAATTCAACAACAACGCTGTCGGTTGTGAAGCCGTTTTTCTCCACATATTCAAGGGCAACCTGTTTTGCCGTCACCTCATCGGGCATATATCTGACAGCTGCAAGCGCCGCCGCATCCATTGCACTCTGCAAGCGACTTTTCTGATGATATTTGAGTCCCATATCCGTAACAAGAGACACAATTGAAAGAAATGCAACGAGACTGAGAGCCGCAATAACCATTGCCGCCCCTTCTTCAGCCTTAATAAAATGTTTAAACGCTTTTCGTATGAACATCATCCGCACTCCTTTCACAAAAAATCATTATTGATCGGGTGCAACATCAGCAATCGACTGCTTTATCTGTTCCATCTGCTTTGTAAGTTGAGAAATCGTAAGCTCTGCCTGGCTGATATAATAATCATGAAGCTGGAGCTCCTTCTGAAGCGCAAGCCTGCTCTTTGCCTGCTCACTTTCAAGAGAATTTATCTTGTCGGCATATTCAAATGCCTGAGTCTTGTTTGCATCCTTGAGACGCACAATTTCACTTTCATTTTCCTCAAGCTTCTGCTTTAAAACATCGTTCTTAACCTCAATTTCAGCCGCTTTTTTCTTTAATTTTTCGTTTTCGGCATTGATTTGGTTTAATTCTTTGATTTTTTCGGAAAGCTCTTCATTCAGAAGCTTTGTTTCTTCGTACTTCGAAGCAAGCTCTGCCTTTGTTTTTTTAAATCGGGCAAGAATTTCATTGTACTCGGCAAAAAGACCGTTATATTTTTCCGAAACCGCTGAAAGCTCGCTGTTTTCACGCATAAGAGCATCTGCTCTAACTGAAATCTGTCTGTTTTCGCCCTCAAGCGCGGAAATTTTCGAAAGATATTCGTCGAATGCATTCTGTGTATTCTTTTCGGTCATTCCCCTGAGTGATGCATTCTCTTCTTCCGATTTTTCGAGCTTATTTCTGAGCATTTCAATCATTGCTTCAAGCTCAGAAGTTCTGTCCTCTTTTTCTTCAATAACGGGAAGCGTTACGGGCTTTTCTTCTTTTTTGAGCGCCTCTTCAAGCTTTGCCTTGCATTCCCTGTATTTCTCGGCATAGGAATCGCGTTCTCTGTTTGAAAGCACAAGTTCTTCCTTGATTGAGGAAAGCTTGGACTCATGAAGACGTGTTGATGCCTCGAGAGTCTCTGAAAGCTCTTCTATGTATGCCGCAACTTCATCGGGCTCATAGCCATAAAGCACCTTTTTGAAGGAAAGTTCGTTTCCGGTCTTATCCTTTGCCTTTGCCTTTTCCGAGGGAATATTTTCCGCCTTATTCTTTTGCTTGTTTTCGGCAAGCTTTACGTTATTTTCCGCAGCTTCATTTTTAGCTTTTTTCATAATAATCCCTCACATTGTCTGTATTTCAAGAATGTCGCCTTCGGTTATCCCGAATTTTGCGGCGGCAAATCCGTTCATTTCGATAACACTTTTTGCCTCTTTCACGGTTTTGCAGATTTTGTTCGGCTGAACATTTTCGTCAACCTTGACCACTCTGCCCTCCCGCGAAAGATAAACAACATCAATGGCAAACCTCATATTCAGCATATGAATCTGATTGCACGGTTTTATATGCAACGCATAGTCATCGGGGATTGATTTTCTGAACATCAATCCTTTAAACCTGCTGAAAAAAGTGTCTGCGCCCTGCATATTATCGGTTATCACACAACCGTTTTTTAATAGTCTTGCTTTTTTCATATCAAACTTAAAACGTCTCCATAATATTCATTACCGTCGGTCCCATAAGAATGATGAACACAACGGGGAAGATAAAAAGAAGCATCGGAACAAGCATCTTGATTGACGCTTTCATTCCTTTTTCCTTTGCTTGCTGACTTCTTTCAACACGAAGCTGTTCAGACTGCGCTTTCATAACGTTGTTGATGGGAATACCGAGCTGTTCAGCCTGAACAAGCGCCGAAGCAAATGTTTTCAGTTCATCAAGATTCGTTGCTTCGCAAAGATTCTGCAAAGCCTCTCTGCGGGTTCTTCCCATCTGAATTTCTCTGTAAACAATAAGAAGCTCATCAATGAACGGACCGCTGAGTTTCTGCGAAACCTTTAAGAGCGCAGCGTCAAAGCTGAGTCCCGCTTCAATACATACGCAAAGCAAATCCATTGCATCGGGAAGCTGTTTTTTTATTCCTGTCTGGTGGCTTGAAACTCTTGAGCGAAGATACATCGTCGGTCCCATAACACCGAGAAGCAGACCGCACACAAGCACGAGCAACATAATAAGAGCTTCCATTTCAACGGCAACTATGATTATCAGCGTAACAAAAACCGTGCCGATGAGGAATGCGTATTTTATAAACTGAAAATCAGCGGGGTCCATAAACATTCCCGCATACCGAAGCTGTTTTCTGATTGCTTCAAGAGTTTTTGTTTTGTTGGAATTTTTCTTTTTCGGAGCAAAACGGCTGAGCTTTTCGGAAATTTTCTTAACGCTTTTTCCGAGCACTCTGTCATAAAACGAAAGCTGAAGCTCCTGAAAAACAGGCTGACCGACGGAATTGTTTATTTTATCTATTCTGCTCTGTTTGCGGTCGTTCCTGACACCCCAGGGTGCGGCAATGAGAACAACTGCGATAAAAGCGAGAAACGAATAAGCAATAACGAGAAATTCCAAAAAGGTCACCTCCGTTTTGATATAATTTAATATTCAATGGTAACAACTTTTCTGATTGCAAAGAATCCGAGAACTTCCATAACGATTGAAACTGCAAGCATAATGTTACCGGCGGTTGTGGTGAAAAACGTTGACATATACTCGGGATTGACAACCATGAGAATTGCCGCTATACAAATGGGAAGCGCACCGATTATCATTCCCGACATTCTTCCTTGCGCAGTAATTGAATTTATTTCGCCCTTGATTTTGATTCTGTCTCTGATTGTTTCGGAAATCGTTGAAAGAATTTCCGAAAGATTTCCGCCCGTTGTTCTCTGAATAAGAACCGCGGAAACAACAAGCATAAAGTCCGCACTCTTTACTCTGTCAACCATATTGTTGAGTGCATCTTCCATTGTTGCACCGTATCTGATTTCGTTGCAGACTCTGCCGAATTCAATGCCGATGGGAGGCGGCATATCGTTTGCAACATTCTCCATCGCCTGCTGAAACGAGAAACCCGAGCGAAGTCCGTTGCAAATCATAATCAGCGTATCGCTCAGCTGAGCTTCAAACGCTTTTCTTCTGTTATCTTTCTTGATTTTGATGAAAAGTATCGGAAGAAAGGCACCGATAACAGCAAGAGTTATCGAGGGCATCATACCCGCCTGAAACAATGCAGCAAGACCTGCAGGAACAAATGTGAGAAGAAGCCAAATCATACTGAATTCTTCGGGCTTCATCATTATGTCGGCAAGAATAAGCTCGTTAAAAATCGTGTCCATAAGCTTTTTTCTCTGCACCGACTGCTTTCCGCCGTCATTCGTTGCTCTGTTGAGAATTGAAACTTTTCTTTTCTTCTTCTTTTCCTGAAGTTGAAGAGTTAGACCGCTTTTTCTGCTGTAAATCTTATCAACTCTTTTTTCAACATCGCGTCTGTCTTTTGTTACCGTGCCCGCAATGCTGACCCACAGGAAGAAGCTGAAAAGTCCGAAGGAGACGGAAAGAATTATTATACTAATCTGCAAACCATTCATTATTGACCGCCACTCCGTTTCCTCTGATTTTTTCAAGGCAATTCGGTCTTACACCCGTTGCACGGAATCTGCCGACGAATTTGCCCGTCGAGTCAACCGTACCGTCGGTTTCATATACAAATATATCCTGCATACTTACTACGTCGCCCTCCATACCGACAACCTCGGTTATGGAGGTTATTTTTCTTGTTCCGTCCCTGAGACGGCTCTGTTGAACAATCAGGTCAATCGCCGACGAAACCTGGTCTCTTATTGCTTTAAGCGGAAGCTCCATACCGCTCATAAGCACCATTGTTTCAAGTCTTGAAACGGTGTCTCTCGGTGAGTTTGCGTGGGTTGTTGTAAGCGAGCCGTCGTGACCGGTGTTCATAGCCTGAAGCATATCAAGCGTTTCTTCAGAACGAACCTCACCGACGATTATTCTGTCGGGTCTCATACGAAGTGCGTTCTTAACAAGATTTCTGATTGTTACCGCGCCCTTGCCCTCAAGATTTGCGGGTCTTGCTTCAAGCGTTATAACGTGGTCCTGCTTGAGCTGAACTTCAGCGGCATCCTCAATTGTAACAATTCTTTCATCCGACGGAATATACGATGAAAGAACATTGAGAAGCGTAGTTTTACCGCTGCCCGTACCGCCCGCAACAACTATGTTCAGCTTACCCTTTACGCAAGCTTCAAGAAACTGAAGCATATTCGGGGTAAGCGAACCGAATTTGAGAAGCTGCTGAGCCGTAATCGGCTTTTTGCCGAACTTTCTGATTGTCAGCACGGGACCGACAAGAGAAAGCGGCGGAATGATTGCGTTGACACGCGAGCCGTCCGTCAATCTGGCATCAACCATCGGGCTTGCCTCGTCAACATGACGTCCGACCTGCGAAACAATGCGGTTGATGATATTCATAAGATGCTCTTCATCCCTGAATTTTATATCGGTAAGCACAAGCTTGCCCTTATCTTCAACATAAATCTGATCAGGTCCGTTGACCATAATTTCGCTGTAATTCGGATTCTGCACAAGCTCTTCAATCGGACCGTAACCCATAATATCATTGAAAAGCTCCGTTGCAACCTTCACTCTGTCGATTCTCGGAATCATGAACTCATCGTCGTTGACTCTGTCATCAACGATTTTATACATTGCCTCTCTGTCGGTAATTGTTTTACCGTTTTTGTTCATATCGTCGATTATCGCAGTGTGAATTCTTCTTTTAACATCAAGATAAGGGTCTTCTTTTATCTCCGCAACCTCAACGACGGGGACTGTTTCTTCAACCGTGCCGAAGTTTTCAGCTGTCGGAAGAGTCTGTTTTTTCTGACCTTCTATTCTGTCTAAAAGTCCCATATGAACCCTCTCTTATTTCTTGAGTTTAAATATTCCCTTCTTCTTTCCTTCCTCAGCCTTTATGGGAACAACGCCCGTGTGAATCTCGATTATTTTATCAGTGATATCCGAAATTCCTTTGGAAATTGCCGATTTCGGCTGAGCAACCGTCACCGCCATGCCTTTGTTTATTGCAGTGAGGGCGGCGGCATAGTCTGCGGGCACAACCGCAAACATAGCAGTCTGAAACATCTCTTCAAAATCCTCAACCTTAACAAGGCCTTTTTCGAACTTGTTGATTATGAATCTGAGTTTTTCTCTCTGGTGAAGCTGTTCAAGAATTGTGTAGCACACCTTCGCATTCCTGAGTGAAAGAAGCTCGTTGTTGTAAACAAGATAGATTTCTTCGCAGTTTTCGCAGGCAGTTATCGTTGTGTCATTGAACGATGCGGGAAGATCGATAATTATGTATTCATAGTAGGGTCGCATAATATCGATTATCTTCTCAACGTGCGATGCAGTTACGAATTCAGCAAATTCAGAACTTTTAGGTGCACAGAGAACGCTCATTCCCGTTCCGTGTTCAACCGCAAAGCCGTTTATGTTTTCGATTGTTATTCCGCCTCTGTCCTGAACAAGGTCAACAATAGAATTTTTGCTGTCAAGGTCAAGTGCCATCGCAACATCGCCGAACTGCAAATCAAGGTCAAGAAGCATAACTCTTTTTCCCGCTTTTGCGAGCTGCGCGGCAACTCCGATTGCAAGAGTTGTTTTTCCCGTTCCGCCTTTTCCGCCGAAAAATCCGAGTGCCTTGCAGCGCACCTTTTTGCCTTCATTTGTATCAAGTATTCTCTGCTGTTCCAGCTTATAAACCGTGCTGATATTTTCCGAGAACTCTTCGATTCCGATATTGTCAATCGGAAGAACCTTTCGTATTCCGTACTGCGCCGCTTTATTTACAAGCTCAACCGAAATTTTATCGTTTGCAAGAACAACAATCGTTCCTCTTGCGGCAACAAGCAAATCCTGAACAAAATTGAAAACAGTATCGGGAACCTCTCCTCTTACTGCACAGAGAACAACCTCGGGAAACTTGTTGACGATTTTTGTTTTACCCTCAGCCGTAAATCCCGAATAACCGCTGATTGCAAATTCCTCATCGTTCACAAGATTCTTTATTTCAATTCTCAAATCAAGGTCATCGGATAAAACAAGCAAATTTATTCTTTCCATAGCTGATTCCTCTCAAATGAAAAACACTTATTATTGTTTAGCTGTTTCGGGCGGTGAAGTTGTGATTTCGCCCATTCCGAAATTTGTCTGCGGTTCAGCATTCTGTTCCTCGGGAACGGAAGCTTTTACGATGTCATCAACAAGGCTGTAGCCTTCAACATAAGGAACAAGTGTTATTCTCAGGCTTGCAACAGCCATTATTTTTGAAATCTGCTCCTTAGTCAGAGCAACTGTGATAGTTGTGTAAGCTGTTATCGCAACACCCGCATCCTCCTGAACATTGGAAACATAGTCACTGACTCTGATAACTTTGATGTTTGAAAGCACCGGTTCAGCCGAAGGAACTGCTCTGTCATAGATATTGATTATATCTTTTTCTTTAACAAAGAAGCCGACACTGTTTTCCGCTTCAACCGTTATCGTATAAGCATACATTCCGTTTGCCAGCTCATATGAAAGTCTTCCTTCAGCTCTTTCGTCGCCCACACGGGTAATTCTGCCCGTCATAAGCTGTTCGCCTTTGAGAATTCTGTCCTTTGCCATATAGCCGATAACATCATTGATATCGCTTACCGTTCCGAATGAAACAGCGGTCTGCGGAAGCTTTATTTCCTGAAACATTTCCTTTGTCAGAACCGTATCTTCCTTTATGTCTTGAATAGCCACAAGCACCGTTGCTTCATTGACACCTGTTACGATTTTGCTGGTTTTCAGCTCCATTGCAAAAAAGTAGGTTGCAAATCCCGCAACAAGAGCGATGACTGCCGCTATCAAATAAATCTTTTTCATAACCGATAAATACCTTTCTGTAATTCATCTTTTCTATGATTCAACCTTCATAATAACCGTTGAGGTTATTGTTTTTTCTTTACCGAAAACCGTACTGAGCACGGGAGTAAAGAAAGATATATCCGCTTCCATCGTAACCGTTATGTCGCCCGATGTCGGGTCCTGCGGTGCGGTATAGGAAACATAAATGTCAACGCCGTCATTGGCGAAGACCGTTGTTGTCGTGTTTTCAATGTGGTTGATTATCGCCTGCGTATCTGCGCTGTCGCCTGTGTTGACAACTGCATATCTCGCTCCCTCGCGGCAGGCATTGTTGAGCGAAAGCTGATTATAAAACAACCAGCCGAAATCGATTATTCCGCACAGAATCAAGAGAAATATCGGCAAAATCAGAGCAAACTCAACCATTGCCTGCCCGTCCTCACGCTTATTCTTTTTCGAAAACAAACGTCTTTTCATTTTGCCGTCACCTCCGTTCATCTTTTTTAACAAGAAAGGGTAAGCTCGCTCAGCGACCCAACTTACCCTTCGGGTTACTTAATTTTTAATTCGGGGATATTAAAATGAGTATATATTATGTTCCTGCGGGAGCTGTTGTGCCGCCTCCTGCCGCCGCGTCAAGTTTCTGGTTAACCTGATCAAACATATCACGGATCTTGGGTCCGAGTGCAACGAGAGCAACAATAACTACGACTGCGATGAGACCGATGATGAGACCGTATTCAACCATACCCTGTCCTTCTTCGTCCTTAAACCATTTTCTTAACATATTATTTCCTCCGTTCTTTTTTGTGTTATTTCCCTTTTCGCTTTGTCCCTTAAAATTTGTTTTTCTCTTTTCGGTTTTGCCGTGATTTCCGCTGACCTCTGTTATCAGGTTGCGGGTGTTGACGGAGCTGTTGTGCCGCCTGCTGCTGCCGCGTCAAGTTTCTGGTTCACCTGATCGAACATATCACGGATCTTCGGTCCAAGTGCTACAAGAGCAACAATGACGACAACTGCAATAAGTCCGATGATGAGACCGTACTCAACCATGCCCTGACCTTCTTCGTCTTTGAACCATTTTCTTAACATAATAAAACCTCCATTTATTTTTACCCTTTTCTTCAAGGGTTGTTTCCTTGTTTCAGAACAGCTGTGAAAAAACCGATTTTGAAAGTTCGCCGAACATCGGGAAGAGAACCGTTGCTACAACTCCGAGTGAGAGGTAGGGTCCCATGGGAACCGCTGTTTTGAGCGAGCCTTTCTTTGTTGCCACGAGATATATCAGATATACTATCAGTCCCGCTGCCATAATCAGCGCAGCCTGAAGATATCCGAAAGCTCCGAGACAATAACCGATTGCCGCACTGTACTTGACATCGCCTGTTCCTATCGGTATTCCGAAGAACATCGGAAGCTGATAGAGAATGAAGCCTGCCGCAAGTCCTATCAGCGAGGGGATGAGGCTTTCCTTGAGCGGAACACCCGTTGCTATCTGATAAACCAAAGCGGCTGTTCTGACAAGCAGAAGAGCAAGCACAGAGGAATTCGGAATTTTCTTGATATCCAGATCAACTATTCCGATTGAGATTGCAATTGATATGTAAGCAATCGCCTCAAGTCGCGCCGCCGTGTCTTTGAATATCGCAAAAGCTGCCGCGAACAAAACACCTGAAAGCAAAACCCATATAACGATTGTTGCCGTGTTTTTTACCGCTTCGATTTTTGCCGTTTCATCGGTTCTCTGCTTAATCTGAAAAAGTGAAATCCGATTGAAAGCAAGCGCTGCGATGATTCCGAGAACGCCGCCGTAAATTGCTTCTTTCATTGGGCATCGCCTCCGGTTTTTCTTTGGGAAGCTTCTGGTGTGTTTCCCTTTCCTTGACTTCATCCTATCACCCGTTTTGGTGAATGTCAACAGTAGTTTTCCACCTTCAAAAATGATTATAGGCAACGTGCACAAAACATCAACTGGTAGTGTTTTTTTCATTGAAATCAAGGGGTTTGTCACCACTAAAAGTGTTATTGCTGCTTCCAAAGAAGAATAAAGCAATTTTTTTGCAAAATTTTGTTCAAAAAGTTTTCATATTTTGAACAAACAATTATTAAAATTCGCTTAATTTCGTGTATTTATGCATTTTTTGTATGCATATATTCATTCACTTTTTTATTTGTTAATAAAATTTGAACAAGACTTAATAATTATCTGTATTTCTGACCTGAAAACCTTAATTTTCTTAATCACTTTCTTAAGAATATTAACAAAAAAGTTCTTGCAATTCATAAGAAATGCAAGAACTTTCAAACTATATTCTGTTTATTATCAACTCCGCTATTAAACTTACCGCACCGCAGCAGACCATAACGGGTATCGGATTACACTTGAATTTCCGAAGAATTATAAATGCCGTAAGAAAGATTGCAATGCCAATCCAATTTACGTTTTCAATTGCCGCCGCTTCACCGCCGAATGCAACCATATTCAGAATCGAAAGTCCCGCGCCCGCAATGAGTGCAACCACGGCGGGTCTCAGGCTTGAAAGCACACTCTGAAGCACCGAGAGATTCTTGAATCTGTAATAAACGAAGGCGAGCACGGAAACTATGATTATTGACGGAAATATGCATCCCGCCGTTGCAATCAGCGCACCGCCAAAACCTGCAACGCGTGTGCCGACAAATGTTGCCGCATTGACTGCAATGGGACCGGGTGTCATTTCGGCAATTGTTATAAGGTCTGTAAATTCCGTAAGTGTCAGCCATGCATTTTTGGTTACCGCCTCATTCTGAATAAGCGGCATTGCGGCATATCCGCCGCCGATACTGAAAAGTCCAATCTGCAAAAAGCTCAGAAAAAGCTTGAGATAAATCATTTTTTATCGCCGCCTTTCCTCTTTTTTATCACTTCTGTGATAATCCCGACCGCCGCGGCAACAAGAATAATATAAATAACATTTATGTTAAAGACAAAGGTTGCAACAAAAGCCGCCGCAAGCACAACAATCTGAACAATGCTTTTCTGCTTTATTACTTTTAGACCGAGATTGCAGACAACATCGAGTATTACTGCGGCAACGCCCGCCTGCATACCTTTAAGCACGAGCGCAACATAGGGATTTGTTGCAAAAGCGGAATAAACAAGCGATATAACGCTGATTATCGCAATCGGCGGAATGATTGTGCCGACAACTGCAGTCAGCATTCCGAAGAAGCCGCCGACTCGCCAGCCGACAAGAATTGCCGCATTGACTGCGATTGCGCCCGGTGATGACTGCGCCATAGCGGTAAGGTCGAGCATTTCATCCTCATCAATCCAATGAAGCTCATCAACAAATTTTCGCTTCATAAAAGTTATGATGACAAAACCGCCTCCAAAGGTGAATGCGCTGATATATAAGGTGCTTAAAAATAACTTCAGAAGTTTTTTTGCCTTTGACATTTCTCCCGTTTCCACAGTCTCACCGCTTTCATTTATATAATACAAATAGAATAACTCACTGACAGAAAAAAATCAAGCCTGCATTCCCGACAAAGGGAGTACAGGCAATTTTTATTTGAACGTTTCGCTGTTGTTAAGCACGAGGGTGCTGTAAAGAAAGAGAACATCACAGCTGCTGAAATCTATCCATTTTCCGATAATTTCGGGCTGAATATATCGGGTGTCAACAAGCGTAATCTTTGAATAGCCCTCTGCAAGCAAGGGAGCAATACTGCTTCCGAAAGAATCTCTGAAAACAACAAGCTCCTTTTCTGTTTTTGCATTGGGATTTTCAACCGTTAACAATGAAATCGGGCCTGAAAGGAACATTTCATAGGGGTCTTTTCCGTTTGCTCTTTCCATATCGTAAACATCCGACTCCCTGTTGTTCTGATAGTCAAAAACCTTGTAATTCTCTACAGCGGCGTTTGTCAGATAACGTATTTCTTCCGCATCAAGAGGAAGTGCAGACTGTCCGCAATAAACACCGTAAAACGGAACATCGAGAACTTTTTCTTCGTATTCAGCAGAAAGAGTTATGCCGAATTCCGAGGCAATTCTCTTTGCAACATCAAGGATTTTTTCCTGTCTCCAATGAGTATCGGTATAATAAAAATCGGTTTCATCAAGCAAATCCGCAATGTCAACATATCCGATTTCGGGGTTTCTCTGCGCTATTATATCGGCAAAAATCTGCGGGTCAACAGTAAGGTGCCCCGATTTTTCTGCAAGATAACAGTTCTTGTCGGGAATTATCGAAAAAAGATGCTTCCCCGTGTTTTCCGTCAGATATAAATCATATATTTCTTTGATTTTTTCCGCCGCATTGACTATGCTTTCTTCGTTTTCGTCAGCTTCCATTTTTGCCGCATAGCCTTCATAAATATATATGTCGTTGTTATCCGTCTGTCCGAAAAGATATTTTGCGGCATAAGCCTTGAGCGTTCTGAAGCTGTCGCGCAAAGGAAGCTGATCAGCGGTGAATTTATCAAATTCTTTCATAAACTTGCCTGATTTGAAGCTTTGAAATGAAATTTCGGGCATCTGCGCAAGTTCTCGTCTTTCGCTGAGAGAAAATTCCTCTGCGTTTCCGAAAAGCAGAAAAGCAGAAATGCCAAACATCAGAACTGCAAAAACGGCAACAACCGTTAAATTTTTAAGTTTCATAATATCACCTCAGAACCTGAAGTAAAGGAAAGGATTGAACGAACCGTCGGCGAGATAAGCTGTGACAAGAATCACGAGCGCCGCAACCGCAAAGGGTCTTGCCGCATAAATGATTTTTTCGCCCGTTTTGTTGCTTTTTATCTTGTTGACGAGCAGTTTTGCTGCGGGTGTGCTTCCGACAACACCGAGAGCAATCATCACGGCATAGCTCTTTGCATAATAAAGTGTCTGCGGTGAAACGGTGGGAATTCCGCCGATGCCGAAGAGACCGCAGATATCGGTTGCCGCCTGAGAGAGGTCAACCGCATTGAAGATAATAAAGCTTATGATTATGAAGAAAATCACATAAATGTGACTGATTATTTTCGATTTTTTGAGTATTGGCGAAATATATTTTTCCAGCACAAGAAGAACTGCAAAATACAGTCCCCAAAGAATAAAATTCCAGTTTGCGCCGTGCCAGAAGCCCGTGAGCATCCAGACAACGAGAATATTGAAAATCCATCTCGGCTTTGACACTCTGTTTCCGCCGAGGGGAATATAAACGTAGTCCCTGAACCATGAACCGAGGGACATATGCCAGCGTCTCCAGAATTCGGAGATACTGCTTGAAATAAAGGGATAATTGAAGTTTTCGCAGAACTCGAAGCCCAGCATTTTGCCCAGACCGATTGCCATATCGCTGTAGCCCGAGAAATCAAAATAAATATGCATTGCATATGAAAATGCATAAAGCCAATAGAAGAGAACGGATTTTTCATCTGTTCCTCTGAAAATGTCAACAAATTCTCCGAGCTGATTTGCAAGAAGAACTTTTTTGCCCAGACCTATTGCAAAACGTGTTATTCCGTCAGCAATTTTTTCAAAATCAATCGTTCTGTGTCTGAGCTGTTTTTCAACATCGGAATAGCGGACAATCGGACCTGCGATAAGCTGAGGAAACATCGAAATATATGCCGCAAGGTTAATCGGGTTTTTCTGCGAGGGCACATCGCCTCTGTAAACATCGATAAGATAGCTGATAAGCTGGAATGTATAGAAGCTTATACCGATAGGAAGCGCGATGTTGAGAAGCGAAACGGAAAGACCCGTTGCCGCATTGAAATTCCCGATGAAGAAATCGGCATATTTGAAATATCCGAGAAATCCGAGATTGATTGCAACGGAAACAAAAAGCAGAGGCTTTGCCGCCTTTGTTTCTCTGAATTTTTCAAGAAGAAGACCGAATACATATCCCAATGCAACAGAAATCACCATCAGGAACACATAAACGGGTTCACCCCAGGCATAGAAAAACAGGCTTGCGGCAAGCAAGACGGTGTTTTTGAGTATGCCCGGGGCGATATAGTACAGTATCAGCACAACGGGTAAAAAGCAATATAAAAAGTTTATACTTGAAAATAACATAGCCTTTCACCCTTGTGCAAAAATTTAGTTTTAAAAACTATTATACAATAGCTTCTGAAACAGCAAGAGTTGCTGTGGGATAAATTGCTGTAACCTTTGCTGAGAAGTTATCAATAAGTCCTGCATTGCCGAAAGCTGAAACAACATAACCGTCAATTGTGAAGATAACAAGCTTCTCGGGGAAGCCGCACATCCAATGGTTACCTTGAATGTTCGCTTTAATACTTTCTGTAAGAGCTACAATATCTGTGCCCTCAACTGTGCGGAATGCACCTGCTGTGAATGTGTTTGCGTTCATCATATGAATAATTGCAGCAGCATCGTCAATCTGTGAAACTGCATCTGCGGGGAATACCATCATGCTTGTAAAGCCTTCATGGGCAATGTCAAATTTTGCGCCGGGTTCGTTGCTTTCAAAATTATCAACATCGCCACCCATTGCCGGGAACATTTCATCTTCAGTTGCTTCAGCTGTGTACGCTGACCATACTTTTGTAAGAAGTTCTGATGAATCTGTAATTGAAACTGCGGGAGCCTCTGTTGTTGTTTCTGTGTTGTTGCCTGCTGTATCTTTGTTGCAAGCTGCGAATGAAAATACTGCAACTACTGCAAGAACAGCAAGAACAAGTGCGATGATTTTTTTCATATTTTTTCTCCTTAATTGAAAATTATTATACGAAACTGGATTTTTTCGTACCGATTGATTATATCATAACACATATGCAAATTCAATAGTAAAATCTGCAGTCTGTGTCGCAAACTGCAGATTTTACACTTTATTCATTATTCTCTTTAAATTCAAATATGCCGTCATTAAAAACGCAGAGATATTTTTTGCCCGCGCCAAGCTTTCCTTCAAGCATTTCTTCCGAAAGCTTATCTTCGATTTTCTGCTGAATCGCTCTGCGAAGCGGTCTTGCGCCGTAAACGGGGTCGAAGCCCGCGTTTCCGATTTCTTCAACCGCAGTTTCATCAAATTCAAGCTCAAAATCAAGCTCTCTGACTCTCTTTGAAAGACCAGCAAGCATTCTGCGCGCAATTTCGCTGATATTTTCCTTGTTAAGCTGACGGAATACGATTATATCATCAACTCTGTTGAGAAACTCGGGTCTGAACACATTTTTAAGCTCGCCCATAACCGCTTCTCTGATTTTTGCATCGCTCATTCCGTCGCCGCTGCTGACAGCAAAACCGAGAGTTGACGCACCGCTCTGCGCAATCTGTTTTGCACCGACATTCGACGTCATAATGATAATACAGTTTTTGAAATCAACTCTTCTTCCCTGAGAATCTGTCAGAATTCCGTCCTCCAGAATCTGAAGCAACATATTGAAAACATCGGGATGTGCTTTTTCAATTTCATCAAAGAGAAGCACGGAATAGGGTCTGCGGCGAACCTTTTCGGTAAGCTGTCCGCCCTCCTCATAGCCTACATATCCGGGCGGTGAACCGACAAGTCTCGAAACCGTGTGTTTCTCCATATATTCAGACATATCGAGCCTTATCATTGCATTCTCATCGCCGAACATTGAAGCAGCAAGGGTTTTGCAAAGCTCCGTTTTACCAACGCCCGTTGGTCCGAGGAAAATGAATGAACCCGTAGGTCTTTTCGGGTCTTTGAGACCCGCTCTGCCGCGTCTGATTGCTCTTGCAACCGCACTCACGGCTTCATCCTGACCGACTATTCTTTTATGGAGTTCTTCTTCCATATTGAGAAGTCTCTGACTTTCTTCCTGCGTAAGCTGAACAACGGGAATGCCCGTCCATTGCGAAACAATTGCGGCAATTTCCTGCTCACTTACCTCGCCCGTCACTCTTGCGCTCTTTTCTTTCCAAGCCTGTCTCTGCGCTTCAAGTTCTTTGGCAACCTTGTTTTTATCATCTCTGATTGATGCTGCCTGCTCAAAATCCTGAGACTTGACCGCAGACTCCATTTCCTCATTGAGCGATTTCAGTTTTTCTTCGAGAAGCTTCACGTCGGGCGGTGCCGTAAATGCTTTGAGTCTCACTCTTGATGCCGCCTCGTCAACAAGGTCAATCGCCTTGTCGGGCAGATATCTGTCGCCGATATATCTTGACGACATCTTGACAGCCGCAACGATTGAGCCGTCAGTAATTTTCACCTTATGGTGTGCCTCGTATTTATCACGCAGTCCCATAAGAATTTCGATTGCCTCTTCTTCCGTGGGTTCGCCTACGGTTACGGGTTGAAATCTTCTTTCAAGCGCCGCATCCTTTTCAATGTGCTTGCGGTATTCATCAAGTGTTGTTGCACCGATAACCTGAAGCTCGCCTCTTGCAAGAGAAGGCTTGAGGATATTCGCGGCATCAACCGCCCCCTCCGCCGAACCTGTGCCGATAAGTGTATGAACCTCATCGATAAAGAGAATTATATCATTTGCTTTCTGAACCTCTTCAATGACATTTCTGATGCGTTCTTCAAAATCACCTCTGTATTTTGTGCCCGCAACCATTCCCGTCAGGTCAAGAGCAAATATTCTCTTGTTGCGAAGAAGATCGGGCACCTCACCCGTTGCGATTTTCATTGCAAGACCTTCCGCAATGGCAGTCTTGCCGACACCGGGTTCACCGATAAGGCACGGATTATTCTTGGTGCGGCGGCTGAGAATCTGAATTACTCTTTCAATTTCTTTCTGTCTGCCGATAACGGGGTCGATTCTTCCCTGATTCGCATAAGAAGTGAGGTCTCTGCCGTACTGCGATAAGGTCGGAGTGTCCGATTTCTCCTTGCTTTCGCCTTTGGTGTGCTTCGAATTGTTCGGACTGCTTCCGAGCGCATTGGTGATATCGCTGAGCAAATCCTGCGGCTGAATACCCATTGATGAAAGAATCTCGGTTGCCGCACCCGTGCCCTCACGGATAATTCCCATAAGAATATGCTCGGTGCCGATATATGAATGTCCCATACTTCTGCCCTGAAGAATGGCTGTGTCAATTATATTTTTGGCTCTGGGTGTAAAATCGTTGGGCGAAAGCACCGTCGGAGAGCCGATTCCGATACTGCTTTTAATTATCGCTTCAACATCTTTGTAGGTCGCCTTTCTCGCCGAAAGTGCGGCATACGCCATTCCGCCGCTTTCCGAAAGAAGTCCGAGCAGAATGTGCTCACTGCCGACATAGGTATGACCGAGATTTTCCGCGGCTGTGATTGCACCGTTGAGCGCATCATTGGCTTTCTGAGTAAAGCCCGTAAATCTGTACATCATTTCATTCCCCCAAACATTTTATATGTCAGGAAAGAGTCTCCCTGACCGCCTTTGCCCTGACGGTGTCCCTGGCCGTCGGGGTATCCGCATCGCTGTCCGAAACGCTTACGGTTGCAGGCTGCATATTGACAATAAGGCTGTTGAGCTTTTCAATGTCAACATCAATAATGTTTCTTGCCGCACCGAGTCTCACGAGCGACACAAGCTCCATAAATTCGTCGGTGCTCAGAAGTCTTGCACTTCTCAACACACCGAGTGCTCTGAAAATTTTGTCCTCTTCTGCAGGATTCTTAATCATTTCCGCAGCCGCCGCTCTTTCCTGAGCAACAAGCTGAAGAACAATCGATTTAAGATTTGCAATTGCGGTTTCTTCGGTTATTCCGAGAGTAATCTGATTGCTTATCTGATAGATATCGCCCTTAGGCTGTGTGCCTTCGCCGTATGCACCTCTGATTGTGAGACCGAGCTTCGAAACTGTGTTTGCAAGTCTCGAAATCTGTCCGCATCTTGTAAGTGCGGGAAGATGAAGCATAACCGAGGCTCTCATTGCCGTTCCGAGATTGGTCGGGCACTGTGTGAGATAGCCTATTCTTTCGTCAAAAGCATACTTCACCTTGCCGTCAATTATTGTATCCAACTTATCGGCAATGTCGTAAGCTTCTTCAAGCGCAAGTCCGCTTTTCATAACCTGAAGACGGATATGGTCTTCCTCACAAAGCATAATGCTCACGCTTTCATCAGCGGAAAGGATAAGCGCACTGCCATCTTTTTTCGAGGCAAACTCAGGACTTATAAGGTGTCTCTCCGCAAGCGAAACCGCCTGAAGACGGGTGAGGTCTTTCATTTCAATATAGCTGAAATCTTTTCCGTCATTTTCAAAAAGTGTGCTCTTTATGATTGAATTGACCCTGTTTTTGCCCGCCGCATCAAGCCTTGACGGAAACGGAAATTCATCAAGGTTTCTTGCAAGACGGATTCGTGTTGAAAGAACAACATCGCCCTGGTCACCTTTTTCGATATACCATTTACTCATTATGCCTCGCCTCCTTCAAGAGCCTTTATTTCATCTCTGATTTTTGCCGCCTGCTCAAACTCCTGCTTTGCAACGGCCTCATTCATCTGAATTTTAAGTTTTTCGATTTTTTCTTCCGTTGTTTCTTCTCTCGGTGTTTCGGCGGTTGCCGCGCTGACCTTACCGCTGTGCTTGATTCTGCCGTGAATTCTCTGAATTGAAGGCAGAAGCTTATCATAGAAGGTTTTGTAGCAGTCTGCACATCCTACCATACCGTCTCTTGCAATATCTTCAAAGGATGCGCCGCATTTTTCGCATCTTTTAGTTTTTCCCTGCGCAACTCTCGGAGTCATATCACCGAGAAGTCCGCCGAAAAACTCCGAAAGATTCAGACCGAAGCCTGAAAACACATCGGAATATCCGAGATGTGATGCACATTCACGGCAAAGATGACTCTCAGCCATATCGCCGTTGATTATCTGCTTGATGTGGGTTGTTGCTTCTTTCTTTCCGCAATTCTGACATAACATAATCAATCATCCTTTCTGTCCATCGTCAAAAGCATCTGCTTGAATATTGTCGCTCTCACCGCATCCCTCACGGGATTGGGAAGCGAGCGAAGCGCATTGTCCCCCGTTGCCGCAAGCATCAGCTTTGCGCTTGTTGCATCAACGATGCCTCTGTGATTCAAATTCAATATATGTGCACGGCAGGTTGAATTATCTATCGCCTGACCGATACTGTTGACCGTGTGCATCACGATTGACGGCTTATCAAGATTGATTCTTGTTATCTTGATATATCCTCCGCCGCCTCTTCTGCTTTCAACGGTATAACCCTGCTCGGGTGTGAATCTCGAAGAAATAACATAGTTTATCTGACTGGGCACGCAGCCGAGAGTCTGGGCAAGCTCGTTTCGCTGAATTTCGGTTGTGCCGTCATCTTCAAGCATTTCAAGAAGCATTCTTGCTATCTGATTACTTAAGCTCATAAAATCATCTCTTTTCGTCTTTTTGACTTTGACTTTCTTTGACCTTTGACTATATTATAGCCGTCAAAGGTCAGAAGGTCAAAAGTCAGAAAAGGTCAAATTTAAGTTGTTGTTGCTTATTTTCTTCGATTATCTTCAGATTGCTCGTTTTTTCTTCGTTTTTCTTGTTTTCTTGATTTTTTGACCTTCAGACTTATTATAGGAATGTTTTGACCTTGCTATGCCGAAAAGCATTGATTTTGTCTAACCTTTGTGATATCATTCGGTTTGTTAAATTTTTAATATAATAAGGTAAATGATTTATGAATATCAAAAACAAAACAGCTCTGGGATTCATTCTGACCATCACGGGCGGAATACTATGGGGCTTTTCAGGCTCCTGCGGTCAGTATCTTTTCACTTATCATTCGGTAACCTCAGATTGGCTTGTTCCGATAAGGATGCTCTTCACGGGACTCATTCTGCTTGCAATGAGCACCGTTAAAAACAAAAAGAAAATATTTGATGTCTGGCACGGAAAGAAAAATGTTCTGACAATGGCGGCATTCACCGTTTTCGGTCTTATTTTGTGTCAGTATGCATATTTCAGGGCAATTGAATTCTCAAATGCGGGAGTTGCAACGGTTTTGCAGTATCTTTCACCCGCAATGATACTCGCTTTCACTTGCATAAAAAGCAAAAGAATGCCGAAAATCTTTGAAATTGTTGCCATTGTTCTCGCAATCGGCGGAACATTCCTTATTGCGGCGGGCGGCTCTGAAAATATGCAGCTTTCTCCGAAAGCTCTTTTCTGGGGTCTTGCGGCGGCAGTTTTTCTTGTGTGTTATTCACTTATCCCTGCTCCCCTGCTTAAAATTTCCGACACTCCGACTGTCCTCGGCTGGGGTATGCTTATCGGCGGCATCTGCCTTATGCCCGTTTTCAGGCCGTGGGAAATTATGCCCGATATCAGTCTGCCGCTTATCCTCGCCATGGGTTCAATCATCATTTTCGGAACGGTGATTGCTTATTCGTTCTATCTTGAGGGTATTCACCTTATCGGTGCACCTAAGGCAAGCGTTATTTCAAGCATCGAACCCGTTTCCGCAACGGTTATATCCGCTCTGTGGCTGGGTACCGAATTTGCACCGACGGATTTTATCGGCTTTGCAATGATCATCTCAACTATTTTCATTATTTCAATCAATGCCAAAAAGTAAACTTTACAACATAAATTTAAAATGATATAATTATTACATTAAATCTTTTTGGAGGGACACAGATGGATTTCAGAGAAGAATATCTCGGCGGAGGAATAACCGCCTTCGTTTCGCAGGCTCACACCTTCGGAACAGATGCCGTTTTGCTTGCCGATTTCGCTTCGCCTTCAAAAAGAGCCGTCTGCTGCGACCTCGGTTCAGGCTGCGGAATAATACCGCTTCTGTGGTGCAAAAAAGAGACGGGCAAAATAACGGCAGTCGAAATCCAGCCTCTCGGCGCAAGCCAGATTGAAAAAGCAATCGAATTCAACAATCTCGGCGAAAGACTTACCGCCGTCAATGCTGATTTGAAAGAACTCAAAGGCGTTGTGCCTTTCGGCTGTTTCGATATCGTAACGATGAATCCGCCTTATAAAGCAAACGGTGCAGGTATTGAAAGCCGTTCTTCAGCCGATAAAATTGCAAGACACGAAACAATGTGTTCCTTTGCGGATATCTGCAAAACCGCCGCAAAGCTTCTCAATTTCGGCGGAAAGCTCTGTATGTGCATCCGCCCCGAAAGACTGTGCGAATTATTCTGCGAGATGAAAAATGCGGGAATTGAGCCGAAAAGACTCCGACTTGTTTCAAAATGCGCAGGCAAAGCCCCCTGGCTCGCACTCATCGAGGGCAGAAGAGGCGGAAAAAGCGGAATGACCGTTGAACCCGAGCTTTTTGTTCACGGCGAAAACGGATATTCCGATGAAATGAAAAAAATTTACGGCGATTATCTTCTTGAAAACAGAGGTGAATAAACTTGAGCGGAATTCTTTATGTTGTCGGCACACCCATAGGCAATCTCGGAGATATTTCTCCCAGAGCGCTTGATATTCTTGAAAAATGTGATTTCATCGCCGCTGAGGACACAAGGGTCACCCTCAAGCTTCTCAACCATTTCGGAATAAAAAAGCCGATGATAAGCTATTTTGAGCATAACAGATTTGAAAGAGGTCCCGTTATTGCAGACAGAATTCTTTCGGGCGAAACCGCCGCAATCGTTACCGATGCGGGTATGCCCGCAATTTCCGACCCCGGCGAAGACCTTGTGAAGCTTTGCCATGAAAAAGGAATAAAGGTTGAATCCGTGCCGGGTCCGTGTGCGTTTGCAACGGCACTCGCAATCTCGGGAATGCCGTCAAAAAGATTCACATTTGAAGGCTTCATTTCAACCGATAAATCAGAAAGAAGAGAGCATATTTCTTCTTTGAAAAACGAAACCAGAACAATGATTTTCTATGAAGCACCTCACAAGCTTCTCAACACGCTCAAGGACCTTGAGGCAACACTCGGCAACCGTGAAATTGCTATTGTCAGAGAACTTACGAAGCTTCACGAAGAGGTTATACGCACCGATTTCAGCTGTGCAATCGCAAGATATTCAAACGAAGATATCAAGGGTGAAATCGTGCTCATCGTAAACGGCGCACGACCTCAGGAAGCTGAAAAAATGACACTTGAGCAGGCTGTTATTTACGCAAAAGACCTTGCCGCATCGGGCGAAAACAAAAGCAACGCCGCAAAAATCGCCGCAAAGGAAAGCGGCTTCAAAAAAGGTGAAATATATAAATTTCTCATTGAGGAGTAAAAATAATGATTGCTTATTTTCTTGAAAGACCGTATCTTATTCTGATTTTCATCGTTCTCATTGTGCTCACGCTCTGGGTCTGCCTTAAAGCGGTTCAGGCAAGCGCAAAACACCGCGCACAGACTGAAAAAACGATGAAAAAGCTCAAAGAAGAAACCGAGCTGAAAAATGAGTTCGCCTCCCTCACGCCGTCACTTGCGCAGTCCGCAGACCCCGCAAGACTGTTTAAGGGTGTCGCTCTCAATCTTTATAAAAAAATTGCCGATATGACGGATATGGATGCCGCATTTGAAAAACTCACTGATGAGCAGAAAGAAGTCTATTCTCTCTATTTCGTGATTGACGACGGCGCAGAATGCCTCAGCGATTTCTTCGAGGCTAACGGACAACCCGTAACAGGCTGTGCAAAAAATCTTCTCGGTAAAATCACAGACGGCAAGATTTATGAGATTTTCAAAAAAATGTATCTTGCATTTGACCGTGATGACGAAACAACCTCATTCATTCCCGAAGAAATAAAATCGCTCAACAAAGAATTTACCGAGCTTAATCCCTACGATGAAATCTGCATATCCGCAGGTAAATTCATTGCGGAAAATATTGAGAAATTCATATGAATAAAACACCTCCCGAATGCTGAAAATATTGGCAACGGGAGGTATTTTTTTATGGAATTTAAAGGAAGCAGAACAGAAGCAAATCTTATGGCAGCATTTGCGGGAGAATCGCAGGCAAGAAACAAATACACTTATTATGCTGCTAAAGCCCAAAATGACGGCTATGAGCAGATTGCAGCCATTTTCACGGAAACTGCAAACAACGAAAAAGAGCACGCGGAAATATGGTTCAAACTTCTTCACGGCGGTGACGTACCCGAAACTGCAGACAATCTTCTCGATGCGGCTGCGGGCGAAAACTTCGAATGGACCGAAATGTACAAAGAATTTGAACAGGTTGCGCAAGAGGAAGGATTTTCGCAGATTGCGGCACTTTTCAGACTTGTGGGAAGTGTTGAAAAAGAACACGAAAAACGTTTCAGAATTCTCAGTGAAAACCTTGAAAAAGGCATCGTATTTGAACGCACGGAAGAAACCGTATGGCTTTGCCGCAACTGCGGATACATCCACACGGGAAAAAGCGCACCAAACGTCTGCCCCGTATGTTCTCACGCAAGAGCATTTTTTGAAATCAAAGCGGAAAATTACTGATTTTCCGCTCTACATAATGCACAAAAACAATATATAAAATTCATTACTTTATACAAAGAAAAAAACTCTTTTATTTATTGACTTGACCCCCAAATGGCTATATAATGCAGACAAAACCACCTTTAATATAATTGTATGGGAGGGAAGATCATGATTCCCGAAAAATTGCTCATCAACAAACCTGCTGACCCCAACACGGTCAAAATTGCCCAAAAGCATTTTTCGAAGGATGAAAAGCCGCTGTTCGCCGTTGTTGCCGACCTTGACATCAACAGTAACTACGGTACGGGCGCGGTCTATGTTTCCGCAGACAAACTTGTTGCCGTTGGCGACTGTTTTGACGGCGGTGCACTGTGCCTTGATTTTGCCAGCATTGAAGAAATCAAGGTCAAAAGAATGTACGGTAACGCAATTCTGAAAGTGAAGACCGTTGGCGGTTCGACAATCGACCTGCTTCGTTTCACATTTGCCTGCGCTGACATCAGCGATGCCGTTGCGGATTTCGTGACAAAGGTCAAAAGCGGCGAAAGCGTTGAAAGCCGCCTTGCGGCAGTTGAGGTTACCTATAAAAACCTGCGTTCATTCTGCCCGAAATGCGGCAGAAAGCTGCCTGCTCCGAATGCGGAATGCCTTAACTGTCAAGGCAAAAACAAGATTTTTTCAACCCTGTTCCGCTACATAAAGCCTTATTTAGGAAAGCTCAGCTTCTGCATTCTTCTTTCCATCATAACAACGGCTGCGGCGCTCGTTCCGCCTTATGTCACAAGTATGATGGTTGATACGGTCATTCCTAAAGGCGACCTTAAAATGCTTGTTGCCGTCATAGTCTTCCTGCTCTTTGTTTATCTTGCGCAGTACGGCATCGGTGCTTTACGCTCATTCCTTCTGAGAGTTGCAGGCGACGGAATAATCGCCGACCTTAAAAAGGATATCTACGCAAAAGCACAGTATCTGCCGATGAAATTCTACGATAAAACATCAACGGGTTCTGTTATCAACCGCGTTAATTCCGATACGTCGGTTCTTCAGCAGTTTATGCTCAGAATCACGCAGGAAGCCGTTGTTCAGCTGTTTATGATGATCGGCATTATCGTTATAATGCTTTCAATGAACTGGAAGCTGACCCTTCTTTCGCTCACTCCCGTTCCCATCGTCGCTTTCTGCAGCCGCTATTTCGGAAAAAAGATTTCTCCTGTTTACCGCCGTCTGTGGAGAAGAGGCGTTGCGATATCAAGCATTCTTTCCGATACCATTCCCGGTGTCAGAATAGTCAAATCTTTCTCCAGCGAAGAAAAAGCCGTCAACAAGTTCAACAGACAGGTTGACGACTGGGTATTTGAAGACAGAAGAGCTGCCAAGGTTGCAGCAATCTTCCCCGCTGTTATCACATTTCTTGTAACCTGCGGCTCGGTTATCATCTGGCTGGTGGGCGGAAATATGGTTATAAAAACACCCGATAAGCTTTCTCTCGGTGTTCTCGTTTCGTTCATTTCATACACAAGTATGTTCTATAACCCCGTCAACTTTTTCGCAAATCTCAGCGATTCCTATCAGAATGCTGTTGCATCAACGGAAAAAGTTCTCGAAATAATCAATGCCGAGCCCGAACCCGATTTCGGAAAAGGCAACGAACTTGACCTTATGCGCGGCAAGATTGAATTCAGAAACGTAAACTTCTCCTTTGACCGTTCAAAAAAGGTTCTCAACGACGTCAACTTTGTCATTGAGCCGGGCGATGTTGTCGGCATTGTCGGCACCACAGGCTCGGGTAAATCGACACTCATAAATCTTCTTATGCGTTTCTATGACGACTACGAAGGTGAAATTCTCATTGATGATGTCAACATCAGAGATATCGATATGGCATACTACCGTTCACAGATAGGCTATGTTCAGCAGGAACCGATGATGTTCCGCGACACAATCTTCAACAATATCGCCTATTCGCTCCCCTCCGCCCATCCCGAGCAGGTTCTCAATGCCGCAGACATAGCAAATGCTCACGGCTTCATTTCACGCCTTCCCAATGCCTATGACACAATGCTCGGCGAAAGAGGCGTCGGTCTTTCGGGCGGTGAAAAGCAGCGACTTTCAATTGCAAGAGCAGTTCTTAAAAACCCCGGTGTTCTTATATTCGACGAAGCAACATCCGCTGTTGACTCTGAAACCGAAAAGCTGATTCAGGATGCAATTGACAGACTCATCAGAGGCCGAACAACGCTTATGATTGCTCACCGTCTTTCAACACTTCGCAAGGCTAACAAAATCATTGTTGTTGACAAGGGCAACATCATTGAATTCGGCTCGCCCGAAGAACTTATGGCTCTCAAGGGCAAGTATTATAAACTCATAAAGATTCAGTCAATGAGTGAACAGGTTGCAGCTGAAAAAGCTGCGGAAAATTTTGAATAAGGAGGCGGAACACGAATGGCACGAAATTTTATAAACGGCGATGAAATACATATAACCGTCAAAGACAAGATTTTCTGCGATGTTGAATTCTTCTCAGGCGAGAAATTCACCGACCTTGAACCCCGCCGACTTTTCCCCGTCAGCGGTCATTCTCAGTACATAACATTTCTCGACGAAAACGGCGAAGAGCAGTTTATACTTCGTAACATAGAGAATATGGAAGATGACCAGCGCAAGCTTCTTCTCGGCTGTCTTGAAGAATACTACAGAATTCCCAAGATAACAAGACTCATCAGCCGAAGCGAAAAACACAAAATATGGCTGTGGAATGTTGAAACCGACAAAGGCGAATATACCTTTGAAATCATCAATCATATTCAGTCGATGCGTATGTTTTACGATAAACGCATACTCATCAAAGACGGCAACGATAACCGTTACGAAATCCCCAACATCTATGAAATGGACAAACGCAGTCAGAAGCTGATTCTGCCCGATATGTAATACAGAAAATCTGAAAGGAAGATTTATATATGAAACTTATTCTTGCAATAGTAAACAATGACGACAGCGCGGTTGTTTCCGCAACTCTCACAAGAGAAAAATTCAGCGTTACAAAGCTTTCAACCACAGGCGGTTTCCTTATGATAGGCAACACAACTCTTCTCATCGGTGCTGAAGATGACAGAGTTGCACACGCAAAGGAAATCATTCAGAAATATTCGCAGACAAGAAGCAAGGTTGCCGTTACAACCGATTCTCTCGGCAGAGGCATCCAGAATTCAAGCCTTGAGGAAGAGGTCAGTGTCGGCGGTGCAACCGTATTCGTGCTTGATGTTGAAAGCATGGACAAATATTAAGAGGTTCAAAATGAAAAAAACGATAAGTATTCTCCTTGCTGCTGTTATACTTTTCTCCTTTGCCGGTATGGCATATGCGGAAAACGAAAATGTGCTTCGCTTCGGCAGCGACGGCAAATTCACAATTCTGCAAATCAGCGACACTCAGGACGACCATTACCCCGCACACGATATGCTTAATCTCGTTAAAATTTCAATTGAACAGACCAATCCTGACCTGATTGTTTTCACGGGCGATACCGTTGAGGACAGCAGAATCGGTGATATCGGAATTGACGGTGAAAGCGGCAGAGAAGGTGTTGAGGTCAGCGGCGATTACGAAGCAACACTTGAAAACACCAAAACAGCCTGTGCCGCTATCTTCGGAATCGTTGAAGAAAAAGGAATTCCGTTTGCAATCGCTCAGGGCAACAACGACTATGCCTGCGGTGTTAAAAACGAAGACTGGCTCGAAATTTATGAGTCTTATGAAAACGCTCTTGTGTGGGACGAAAGCAATGACGAGGGCGGAGCAATAGACTATAATCTCGAAATCAAAGCAAGCGATTCGGATGAAACCGTTTTCAACATCTGGCTTATGGACACAGCCAGAAACGGTGTCCTTTGGGAACAAACTTTATGGTATAAAACCGAAAGCGCCGCATTAAAGGAAGCTAACGGCGGCGTTCCAGTTCCGTCAATACTTTTCCAGCACATTCCTGTTTCCGATATCGGAAATCTTTTTGAAGAGTGCAACTTCTGGAACGAAGGTGCAAGAATTGTTGATGGCAAGTGCTACAGACTCAACAAGGAAATAGCAAACGGCTACAATGCAAGCGCACCCACTCCGGGGCTTGAAGCTGTCCAGTTCAAAGCCTGGACGGAATGCGGCGATGTTATGGGCGCATATTTCGGTCATTGGCACACCGAAGGCTATACGGGCACCTGGAAAGGAATCGAGCTCGGAATGACCTACGGAGCTGAATTCGCAAAGCCCGGCCCCTACGGAGTAAGAGTTTTCACCGTCTATGAAGATAACATAAAGAATTTCGATAATGAGCTTTACACCTATGAAGGCAGTGTCAGAAACGGCGATGCAAGACTTGAGCTTCAGGTTGATGAACCTTATGAGGTATATGACAATTTCATAGAAGAATTCATTGCAGGTATCAGCAACACCTTTAATCTTATATTTATTAAAATCAAAAGCCTGTTGGCATAACAAAAAGATTGACATTCAACGATTTTTTGGTATAATATTAAAGGTTATCAATAAAAATTTATTTTAGGAGTGACAAAAAATGCCTTTAGTAACCACAAAGAAAATGTTTGAGGATGCATATAAGGGCGGCTACGCTGTAGGTGCATTCAACGTAAACAATATGGAAATCATCCAGGGTATTGTTCAGGCAGGTCAGAAACTCAATGCTCCCCTTATTCTTCAGGTATCAAAGGGCGCAAGAGCTTATGCAAACCACACTTACCTTGTAAAGCTTGTTGAAGCAGCAGTTGCAGAAACAGGTCTTCCCATCGCTCTTCACCTTGACCACGGTCCTGATTTCGAGACCTGTAAAGCTTGCATTGACGGCGGCTTCACATCAGTTATGATTGACGGTTCACACCTTCCCTACGAAGAGAACGTTGCTCTCACAAAGAAGGTTGTTGACTATGCACACGCTCACGGCGTTGTTGTTGAGGGTGAGCTCGGTCAGCTTGCAGGCATCGAGGATGACGTTAACGTTTCAGCTGAAGATGCTTCATACACAAACCCCGCTGAAGTTATCGACTTCGTAACAAGAACAGGCGTTGACTCACTTGCAATCGCTATCGGCACAAGCCACGGCGCATTCAAGTTCAAGCCCGGTCAGGATCCCAAAATCCCCATTGACATTCTTGAAGAAATCGAAAAGAAGCTTCCCGGCTTCCCCATCGTTCTTCACGGCGCATCATCAGTTGTTCCCGAGTTTGTTGACCAGATTAACGAATTCGGCGGCAAGATGGAAGACGCTATCGGTATCCCCGAAAGCGAGCTTCGCAAGGCTGCTTCACACGCAGTTTGCAAAATCAACATTGACTCAGACCTTCGTCTTGCAATGACAGCTGCTATCAGAAAGTATATGGCTGAGAATCCCGGTCACTTTGACCCCAGACAGTATCTTGCTCCCGCTCGTACCGCTATCCAGGGTATGGTTGAGCACAAGATTGAGAACGTTCTCGGCTGCGCCGGCAAGGCATAAACTGATAATCAAAAAAATTAACGGTTTGCATCGGAGTAATCCTTTGCAAACCGTTTTTTGTATGCAAAACGGCGGAAGAAAATCTTCCGCCGTAATTTTTATGCATTTACTGTTTCTTTTTCTTCCTCTGCTTCTTCCTTTTTCTCTTCGGGAGGAAGATTTACGGGCTGAAGGGCAACTACAAGATTTGTGATTGACGATGCAAGGAAAAGTCCCGCACCCACGAAAATGCCCCAGCCAACCGAAGCGCTGACCGCCTGTGCAAGTGTTGTCTGCGCAATCATATCCGAGAACTGATTGAAGCAGAATGCACTGCCGAGCATCATAAGGCTTGCAACAAGATTTGTTACAAAAAGACCCTTGCTGTTGAACTTCTTGAAGTTTGTAAGAAGGAAAACAAGGCTTACAAGCAACGAAAGCACGCTGAGAACAAGAAGAACAAGCGCAAGCACTATACGAAGACCCGCATCACCGACTATTTCCGAAGCGGGAAGCTTGAGGAAGCCGAGAATGTCGAGATTGAGAAAATTCATAACAAGAGTAATTGCGTTGAGTGTAATTTTATCCTCATAGAACGGAATTGAAACCGCAAGACTTCCGAGTGGAAGAAGAAACGAGAAAAGAGGAAGCACACTCACGGGAATTCTTGCAATTCTCAGCTTTGTTCCGACAAATGAATATTTGAATCTTCTCATTGTTTCGTGAAGCTTTTCGAATGCGGCTTCAGCCTTTATTGAGTCCTCTTCAAGACGTCTTTCCCAGTCGTAGTTTGCGATGTTGACGCCGCACTTCGGACACTCCGCCTTGATATTCCATATATGTAATTTCACTCCGCACTTCGGACACTTTGCCATTCAATCACCTTTTTTCGAAAGAATCTTTTTCTTTAATTCTATATACTCAAATAAGATATGTCAAGTTATTTTTGACCGTAATATGCATTTGCACCGTGCTTTCTGTAATAATGCTTTTTCTGAATGTGCTCATTTGCAGTGGGTGCTTCCATCATTCTGCTCAGATATGCCATCTTGGCAACCTCTTCAAGAATAGCGGAATTCTTCGCCGCCTCGGCACCGTCCTTTCCCCAGGTAAAGGGTCCGTGAGAACGGACAAGCACGGCGGGAACAGCATTATAATCTATGTTTTTTGTTTCAAAGCATTCTGCAATAACCTTGCCTGTGTTAAGCTCATATTCGCCTTCGATTTCCTCTTTGGTGAGGTCTCTTGTGCAGGGCACCGCGCCGAAAGCAAAATCAGCATGAGTTGTTCCGTAAGCGGGAATGTCACTTGCCGCCTGAGCAAACGAAACCGCAAAGGTTGAATGCGTATGTGCAACACCTCCGATATCGGGGAATCGGCGGTAAAGCTCAAGATGAGTCGGTGTGTCTGACGAAGGATTGAGTTCACCCTCAACCTTTGTTCCTTCAAGACTCATAACAACCATATCGTCAGGAGTCATTTTGGCATAATCAACACCCGAGGGCTTGATTACAACAAGTCCGCTTTCACGGTCAATCGCAGAAACATTTCCCCATGTGAAAAGAACAAGCTTATATTCAACAAGCTTCATATTGGCTTCATATACTTTGGCTTTAAGTTCTTCAAGCATTACAGACACCCCTTATACAAATAATGACGAAACAACTGTTGCATAAATATGCGACGGGTCTTTGATGAAATTACTTTTGAGACTCTGCGCCTGGTCGTAATCAGCCGCATAAACCGTCAGCTTCATAAGAATTTCATCCTTGTGAACAACCTTGAAAGTAACGTGATAGCCGCTTTCGGTCTCCGTTATTTCAACGGTGTTTTCGTTTTCACGTTTCGTTCTTATAATAAGCTTCATTGTGTCTGCAAGCGCCGTTTCCTTAACGGAACGGGGCAGATCATCAGAAAGCTCATTAAGTGCAAGCGTACCCTTAGGTGTTATATAAACAAAGCCGTCACTTGTAACAATATTTCCGTTTGACTCAAGTTCTTCGATTGCCTGAGTAATTTCAAAATAGTTCGCAAGTCCGTGAACACCGAGCGCTTCGATAAGAATATCCGTACCGAGCGGTGCGCTGATGTTGCCCGCGATGAAATTTATAAGAATTTTTATCTGTGTTGTGTTTCTCAGTCCGCCGGGTTCAACGCCCGCTGAGAATGCATCGAATTCATTAGACATTTGCTTTCTCCCCAGAGTGGCGGGAGTAATCCGAACTATGTTTTTTATCGGATGATTTCCGCCTTTTCTTTGTTAAAATACTCGCAAATCCTTCAAGGATTTGCTCCGTTTTTGCCTTGATAAGCCAAAAATCCTCTCGATAAAAAATCTTCGACCTGAAAGCGGAAGATTTTTAAATGATTTTTGGCGGTTGAGGGTACGGGAAGGCTGACGCCTTTCAATCCCGAAACGCCGAAAAGCGTTGAAAAGACTCGCTTTCAGGCATAGTTCAGATTGCACCCGTCACTCTACGCTCTTCAAGAGCCTTCTGGATTTCTTCTTTCTTTTTGCCGCTGTAATCGTTGAACAGCATGGGTATTGCGCAAAGAGCAAGGCTGATTGCGGGAATAACCGAAACCATAATGAAAAGACCGTCAAAAACAGACTGCGGCTGATTGAGAATCGGCATATCGTCAACAGGCTGCATAAAGCCTACCCTTTCAAGCACAATGCTTGTTATAAATGTTGAAATACCCGCTGTAAGCTTGCTGATGAATGTCTGCGAAGCAAAGCAGACACCCTCTGAACGGCGACCTGTTTTCCATTCGAGATAGTCAACGCTGTCGGCAACCATTGCGTATGTAATAACGTTAAAAATACCCAGCGGAAGACCCGCAACCGCAAGCACGGCAAGGAAAACATAGAAGTTTGAATAGCCGACAAAATACATAACCATATGAATTGCCGCGCCGAAAAGAGCGGATGAAATATAGATTGCCTTAAGCGACATTTTCTTTCTGAGAACAGGCATAAGCACCATTGCTATCATCATACCCACACCGATTGCAACGGTCATAACCGTCTGAACCGTGCCTTTGGGAATGAAGCCCGAATCTTTGATAAGATATGTTGCAAGATAGCTGCCCGAGGTCTGTGCCATAAGCATTGCCGAGCCGAGAACGCTTGCAGCAATGAGAAGAAGCAAGGGCTTGTTTTTTACATAAGCCGAAACAATCTCTCCTACGGTTACCTTTTCTTTCTGCTGAACAACTCTTTCCTTTGTTCCGAAGAAAACAAGGATTGAGAGTGTTGAACCGAGAACGGCAAAAATAAGACCGCTGAAGAAATATCCCTTTGTGTTGCCCAGACCGTCTCTGAGAACGGGAACAAGAAGAGTTGGAACAACGCCGCCTATTGTGCTGAATATTCTTGCTGTTGAAAGGAATCTGTTTCTTTCATTTTCAAGAGGCGAAACAACCGCACTCATTCCCCAGAAAGGAACATCCTGAATTGTGAAACAGATACCCCATACAAGATAGGTTATTGTTGCATAGGCAAGTCTTCCGCCGTAACCGAAATCAGGCACATAGAAAAGTGCCGCTGTTGAAATCATAATCAGAATGGGCGAGAAAAGAAGATAAGGGCGGAGCTTGCCGAACTTTGTTTTTGTTTTGTCGGCAATTATACCCATAACAGGGTCATTTGCGGCGTCAAAGATTCTTGCCGCAAGAATGATGAGACCCGCGTGTGTGGGGCTGAGCTTCATTGCGTCTGTGTAGAAAATCAGCAGAAAGGTTGACATAAGAGTATATATCATACTTCTGCCGAATGCTGAAAATGAGAAAGAAAGCGTTTCGCTTGTTTTAAGATATTTTTTCTCCATTATTTATTCCTCTTTCTGCCTTTGATGTCTTTGCGTGCGCTTCTGTTGGGATACATCGGATTACCGTATCTTCCTCTGTTGATAAGCTCGGGAGTCAGAAATCTTTCCTTGGTTGCATATGCACCGCAGACATTGGACCAGCCTTCGCAATATGCTTTATAATATGAAACGCCCTTTTCCTTGCGCATTTTAACAAATGCGGGTACATTGCACCAGATAACAGAGGGGATTGCAATAACAAAAAGCCAAAGAGGTCCGAGAATCAGCGACTGCACGGTATGACCATATTCGTGAATTTTCGTATCGTGTCTCTGGTCTCCGTCTCTCTTATTATTGATGAAAATAAACATTCCGAGCGATACTCCGCCGAAATTCTTTTTGTCTATGTAAGTTACAAGCGCATTATGATACCATTCGCTCTCTGCGCCCTTTGATTTCTGAATCGCAAGCATCACAAGACCGAGTATATTCTGCGGTAATGCATAAGTAAATTGCCAGATATAAAACAAGATTGCTCTGACTGTTTTCATTTCTCCACCTCATCAATTTCAAAGATAGTTTATGATAACATATTTTTATTATTATTGCAAGTAGAACACTTATAATATAATAAAATATATAATTGACAATGCAGATTTACTGTGATATACTCTATTAGTAAAAATATGATTACTCCCATTAAAGATAGTGACGGAGACAGTAGCTTTGCACAAGCAATCACCAGTGAGGCGGAGATAGTGAAAACCCGCCGTTTGCCGCAAAAGTGAACATCACTCCCGAATCGCAAACCGAAAGCGTTGCAAGTAGGCTTTGACGGTATCCCGCCGTTATCGGGTGCATAATGACTGTTATGTTTCGGGTGGTTGCGAGGTAATTCTTCGTCCCGTTTCGGGGCGATTTTTTTGTTTATAATTAAATTCAAATAAATTATCGGAGGAATGAAAAATGTACGAAAAAGTTTCATCAAACTTTGATTTCGTCAGCCGTGAAAAAGCGGTGCTTGATTTCTGGAAAGAAAACAAAATCTTTGAAAAAAGCATCGAAAACCGTAAGGACGGCCCTACCTACACTTTCTATGACGGTCCCCCGACCGCAAACGGAAAGCCTCATATCGGTCACGTTCTTACCCGCGTTATCAAGGATATGATTCCCAGATACCGTGCAATGAAGGGCTGCATGGTGCCCAGAAAAGCAGGTTGGGACACTCACGGTCTTCCCGTTGAGCTTGAAATTGAAAAGAAGCTCGGTATCAACGGTAAGGAACAGATTGAAAACTACGGTCTTGCACCCTTTATTGCGGAATGTAAAGAAAGCGTTTGGAAATACAAGGGTATGTGGGAAGATTTCTCGGGCACAGTCGGCTTCTGGGCTGATATGGACGACCCCTATGTAACCTACCACAACAGCTATATTGAGTCCGTATGGTGGTCACTTAAGGAAATCTGGAACAAGGGTCTTCTCTATAAAGGCTTCAAAATTGTTCCCTATTGCCCCCGCTGCGGAACTCCCCTTTCGTCTCACGAGGTTGCTCAGGGCTACAAGGCAGTCAAGGAACGTTCGGCAGTTGTAAGATTCAGGGTAATCGGCGAGGATGCATATTTCCTTGCATGGACAACAACACCCTGGACACTTCCCTCAAACTGCGCACTCTGCGTTAACCCCACAGAGACCTACTGCAAGGTCAAGGCTGCTGACGGCTACACATACTATATGGCAAAGGCACTTCTTGACAATGTTCTCGGTTCACTCGGCGACAAGGAAAACGGCGTTGCCGCTTATGAAATCCTTGAAAGCTATGTCGGAACAGACCTTGAAGGCAAGGAATATGAGCCTCTCTTTGAATGCGCAGGCGTTGTTGCCGCAAAACAGAACAAGAAAGCTCATTTTGTAACCGTTGACAACTACGTAACAATGTCAGACGGTACAGGTATTGTTCACATTGCACCCGCATTCGGTGAGGATGACGCAAAGGTCGGCAGAACCTACGATCTTCCCTTCATTCAGTTCGTTGACGGCAAGGGTAATATGACAGAGGACACACCTTATGCGGGTATGTTCGTAAAGGATGCAGACCCCAAGATTCTTACAGACCTCGACAGCGAAGGCAAGCTCTTCTCAGCTCCCAAATTCGAGCACGATTATCCCTTCTGCTGGAGATGTGACACTCCCCTCATCTACTACGCAAGAGAATCCTGGTTCATCAAGATGACCGCTGTTAAGGACAATCTTGTGAAGAATAACAACACAGTTAACTGGATTCCCGAAAGCATCGGCAAGGGTCGCTTCGGTGACTGGCTTGAAAACATCCAGGACTGGGGCATCAGCCGTAACCGTTATTGGGGTACTCCTCTCAACATCTGGGAATGCGAATGCGGCCACAGACATTCAATCGGTTCAATTGAAGAACTCAAGTCAATGAGCGACAACTGTCCCGATGAAATCGAGCTTCACAGACCGTATATTGATGCTGTTACAATCAAGTGTCCCGAATGCGGCAAGCAGATGACAAGAGTTCCCGAAGTTATCGACTGTTGGTTCGACTCAGGTGCAATGCCTTTCGCACAGCATCATTATCCCTTCGAGAATAAAGAACTCTTTGAATCACAGTTCCCCGCAGACTTCATTTCTGAAGCAGTTGACCAGACACGTGGTTGGTTCTATTCTCTTCTTGCAATTTCAACTCTTATTTTCAATAAAGCACCTTACAAGAATGTTATCGTTCTCGGCCACGTTCAGGACGAA
>JAZTZD010000061.1:0-84087 GCA_045637305.1 Acutalibacteraceae bacterium | reverse complement strand
CGAAGGTACTCTTTCACTTGTAGGTAACTCACACCTTGACATCGTATTCATGTGGGCATACAAGGAGTATGTACGTAAGCTTGGCAGAACACACGCAACAATGCTTCGCCTTATGGAGCAGTATCCCGATTTCATTTTCTCGCAGAGCACAGCGCCTACATACATTGAAATGGAAAAGCGCTACCCCAATATGTTCAAGCAGGTAAAACAGCGCATTGAAGAAGGCAGATGGGAATACATCGGCGCAATGTGGGTTGAGCCTGACTGTAACCTTGTTTCAGGTGAATCATTTGTACGTCAGCTTCTCCACGGCGTAAGATATGCTGAAAAGACCTTCGGCATCACTCCCAAAACCTGCTGGGTACCCGACGTATTCGGTAACGGCTATGCAATGCCTCAGATTCTTAAAAAAGCAGGCGTTGAATATTTCGTAACTCACAAAATGGGTATCTGGAACGATACAAACCCCTGGCAGTACAGCACATTCTGGTGGGAAGGTCCCGACGGCTCAAAGGTATTCTCCATTGTTCCTCCCACTCACTTCATCGGCACAGTTGAAGCTGACTCATTGAAGATGAACTGGAAGAAATATACAGACAAGGCAACCATCGGCGAATCAATGTATTGCTACGGCTGGGGTGACGGCGGCGGCGGTGTTGACACCGAAATGCTTGAATACGCAAAGCGTTATAAGAGCTTCCCCGGTCTTCCCGAAACAAAGCCCAGCAAGATTGAAGACTCTCTTGCAAGAATGAAGGCAAACGCAACAGATACCAATATCCCCACTTGGAAAGACGAGCTTTATCTTGAAGAGCACAGAGGTGTTCACACAACCAAGGCTCTTCTCAAGAAGCTTAACAGATACAGCGAAAACCTTTACCGTCAGGCTGAAATTTTCGCATCAATCGCAATGAAGAACGGCTATGAGTATCCTCTTGAAAAGCTCAACGAAGGCTGGCAGATGATTCTCACAAACCAGTTCCACGATTCACTTCCCGGCTCACACATCACCGAAGTTTTCGGCGACCTTTGTGCAATTTATGATGACATCATCAGAATCGGTGAAGAGGTTCGTGACGGCGCTCTCAATGCAATTG
Organism: Acutalibacteraceae bacterium; assembly: GCA_045637305.1. Taxonomy (GTDB): domain Bacteria; phylum Bacillota; class Clostridia; order Oscillospirales; family Acutalibacteraceae; genus CAG-177. The sequence goes on along the minus strand of JAZTZD010000061.1, from coordinate 82,990 downwards.
CAGGCAATATCAGCGGCGAAGCAAAGTACGGCAAGCCTTTCGCACTCTTCAATTCACTCGGCGTTGCCGCAACATCAAAGGTTGAGCTTCCCTACAAGGATGTTGAAATCTATGATGCAGAAGGCAATAAGGTTCCCGTTCAGGCATATACAAAGCTTGACGGCACCAAGATTCTTGTGTTCGTAGCAAAGGATGTTCCCGCAGTAGGTTATAAGATTTACTATACAAAGGATGCTGCTGTTCCCGCTGCAAAGGCAGTTGAAAGCGCAGACATCGAAAACGCAAACTTCAGCCTTAAGTTTGATGCTTCGGCAGAACTTGTTTCAATCTTCGATAAGAAGAATAACAGAGAAGTTCTCGAAGGCAAGGGTAACGTATTCCGCATTTACGAAGATCTTCCCGGTAAGTATGATGCATGGGATATCGTTGCAACATACACAGACCGTGAGTTTGAAACAGAGGCCGGCAAGGTTGAAAGTGTTGTTTGCGGTGATGTATTCACCTGCGTTACAATCGTCAAGAATATTATGAAGTCAAATCTCAAGCAGAACATCATTATCTATAATGAGCTTGACAGAATTGATTTTGACACATTTATCAGCTGGCACGAGCAGGAGAAGCTTCTCAAGGTAGGCTTTGATGTTGATATCAAGGCTCAGAAGTTCACCCGTGATATTGCTTATGCAACAATCGAGAGCTCAAATTATCGTCATAATCCCTATGATAAGGCAAAGTTTGAGGTTTCGGCACATAACTTCATTGATATGAGTGAAGAAGGCTACGGTCTTTCAATTCTCAATGACTGCAAATACGGTTATGAGGTTAACGAGCAGAGAATGATTATCACTCTTCTCAAGGCACCTATGAATCCCGACCCCAAGTCAGACAGAGACGACCACTATTTCACATATTCACTCTATCCTCATGCAGGCAACTGGAAGGATGCAGAGACACTTGTAAGAGGTCTTGAAATCAACAATCCCATGCTTCCCGTTGAAATTGCCGCAGATGCAAAGGGTGCTGAAAGCGCTTCATTCATTGCTGTTGACGGCAAGAATGTTACTCTTGAAGCAGTCAAGAAGTGCGAGGATGAGGATGCTTACATTGTCCGCTTTGTTGAAAAGGCAGGCAGAAGAACAGCTGTTAACGTTGAATTCTTCGCTGAAATCGCAAGCGTTGCGGAATGTAACCTTCTTGAAAGAGAAGATGTTGCGGCTGACATCGCAAACGGCAAGACAATGAGCTTTGAAATCAAACCTTTCGAAATCAAGTGCTATAAAGTTAAGGTTAAATAAATCAGTTTTTCAAATCACCCCCGATAATTTTCGGGGGTGATAAATTTTTAGTCCGATTTGTAAAAAATGAGTATACTTTTAAAATAATAACAAAATTTTTTATAATACTTGCATAATTATAAAATATATTGTATAATCAACTTAAATCAATTTCCGTTTGCGAAAGTTTTTTGCGCGGAAAAATAATCGGAGGTAAATTATGAAGAAAAAATTAGCAGTAGTTCTCTCGCTTATGCTCGTTTTCGCAATGCTCTTTATGACAGCTTGTGGCGACAAGCCCGCAGTAGATCCCGATGCCGGCAGCAATGTTGCTGCAGGTGACCTTTCAACAATCAAAATCAATGTAGGCACAGGCGGTTCAACAGGTACATATTACGGCTTCTGCAATGTTATTTCCTCACTTCTTAAGGAAAAGACAGGCGCTCAGCTTTTGATTAACTCATCAGGTGCATCAAAGGCTAACATCCTTGATATCGATGACGGCATTGTTGATATGGCTATCGTTCAGAACGACGTTATGGACTATGCATTCAACGGCACATCGCTCTTTGCTGATGTAGGCGCAATCAAGTCCTTCTCAACTCTCGGCGCAGCTTATGCTGAGGTTTGCCAGATCGTTGCAAAGGCTGATTCAGGCATCAAGACAGTTGCAGACCTCAAGGGTAAGAAGGTTTCCGTTGGTGACAGCGGCAGCGGTGTTGAATTCAACGCTCAGCAGATTCTCGGTGCATATGACATCACATTTGAAGATATTGACAAGCAGAACCTTTCCTTCCAGGCATCAGCTGATGCTCTCAAGGACGGCAAGATTGATGCTTTCTTCTGCACAGCAGGTGCACCCACAGTTGCTATCACAGACCTTTCAACAACAACAGGTATCGTTCTTGTTGAAATCGATGCAGAGCATCTTGCAAAGCTTCAGGGCGAATACGGCTTCTATGCAGCTTACAAAGTTCCCGCAGGCACATACAACGGTGTTGATGCAGACGTAAATACAGTTGCAGTTAAGGCAACATTCATCGTAAGCAACGAGCTTGACGAAGAAACCGTTTACCAGCTTACAAAGGCTATCTACGAAAACAAGGACGAATATTCACACGAAAAGGCTGCAGAAATGAGCCTTGAATATGCTGTTTCCAGCATTTCTGTTCCTTTCCATCCCGGTGCAGAAAGATACTATAAAGAGGTTGGCGCAATAAGCTGATGAGCTTTGCTCCTTCGGCTAAAATCCGAAAAAGGTTAATCGCAGCGGCCGTTTTAATGATAATCATTACAGCGGCTGCTGTTCTTATAACTCAGATGTCTTCTGAATATCTTGTCTTATATAATTCAGACACCGGGTCAATTCATATAAGCAGAAAAGCGGAGGACGGACTCATATTTTCGGTTGAATTTGTTCATTCGGTTAATCAGACCCCGGTTAAAGATACTTACATAATAGAAGACGGGCAGATTAAAGCCCTGTCAACAGTTTACCGCTCATTCGGAGCGGGTGTGCAGACCGCCCTCGGAGAAGGTCAGACAATGACCTATGACGAAGAGGGCAATATGGTTATCACGGGTTACGATATAACATATGACCCGTTGAGATATATCGTCGGAACTGTTTCCGACCATATTCTCGGGATTGACGGTGAGGAAATAAGCTTGCGCAATATGTGCGGCAGAAATGCAAAGGTTGTTTTTGAGATTGTCACTCCATTTGAAATTCTGACGAAAGGATTGTTGCAATAAATGTCAGATGTAAACACAAAGCCTGTCACAATGGCAGCTGATGAAGAAGCAGTTGACGTTGACAAAATAATGGCGGAATTCGATAAAGAGTCCAACACCCGTCATTTTTCAGGTATATTTCAGAAAATAATTAAAGCAGCTATGGTTCTGTTTTCTCTCTATGTTATGTTCGACGGTTGGACCGGAACAATGGAAGAAAGACAGAAAATGGCTTGGTTTATCGGTATAATTGTATTTATCGCATTTATAATTTATCCGGTTCGCAAAAAAGAAGAGAAGAAACTCAATCATGTCCCGTTTTACGACTGGATTTTTGCCGCTGCAGGCGCAGGCTCATTCTTCTATTACGCAATAAACTGTCAGGCAATTGTTGACAGAGCTTCAAGAATCAACGAAATTGATATTGTAATTGCAATTGTCGGCACATTGCTTTTGTTTGAGGCTTGCAGAAGAGTTGTAGGACTTCCGATTGTTTGCGTTTCGGCAGCATTCATTGCCTATGCATTCATTGTTGTTGACCGTAACCCCCTGAGAATAATAATGTATAAGCTTTTCTATACAACAGAGGGTATTGCGGGCACACCTCTCAATGTTTGTGCATCGTTCATCGTTTTGTTCATCATTTTTGCATCGTTCCTCGAGCAGTCGGGAATCGGCGCATTCTTTGTTGATCTTGCAAACTCAATCGCAGGTAAGGCAACGGGCGGTCCCGCTAAGGTTGCAGTTATCTCCAGCGCAATGGAGGGTATGTATTCAGGATCATCGGTTGCAAACACCGTAGGAAGCGGCTCGGTAACAATTCCCACAATGAAGCGTTGCGGCTACAAGCCCGAGTTTGCGGCGGCTGTTGAGGCAGCGGCTTCAACAGGCGGTCAGATTATGCCTCCCATTATGGGTGCGGCGGCATTCCTTATGACTGAATATACGGGTCTTCCTTATTCAAAAATTGCCATTGCGGCAATCCTTCCCGCTGTTCTTTACTTCACAGGAATCTTTATGATGATTCATTTTGAAGCAAAGAAGCTTGGCCTTAAGGGTCTTCCCAAGGAATCAATTCCCAATTTCTTTAAGCTTGTTGTAACAAAGGGATATCTTCTTCTTCCCGTTGTTGCGCTTGTTGCGGCAATGAATTATTTCTCACCCGCAAAGGCTGCTATTCTTGCAATTCTTGCTGCAATCGGAGTTAAGCTTGTTGAAGCACTGGTAAAGTCAATTGTTCATAAGAAACTCGAGTTTGATATTACGCTTTATATCAATTCTCTTGCAAACGGAACCAAGAATGCAATCGGTGTTGCTCTTGCTTGTGCGGTTGCAGGATGTATTTCAGCTATGGTTCAGCAGACGGGTCTTGCAAATGTTCTTTCATCTCTTGTTCAGTCTGCAGCACAGCTTCATCCCATTTTTGCGCTTGCACTTACAATGCTGATGTGTATAGTTCTCGGTATGGGTGTCCCCACAACCGCAAACTATGTTATTATGGCATCAATGGTTGCGCCCATTCTTATGAGAAGCCTGAGCATTCCCGTTCTTGCGGCTCATATGTTTGTTTTCTACTTCGGTATTGTTGCTGACATCACTCCGCCCGTTGCTCTTGCAGCTTATGCAGGCTCGGCAATCGCGAAGTCAAATCCGATGAAAACAGGTGTTACGGCAACACGTCTTGCAATTACCGCATTCATCGTTCCTTATATCTTTGCGTTCAGTCCCGAAATGCTTATCATCGGCTCAAACGCACCGTGGTACGAAATAGTGCTTCTTGTTGTTACTGCGCTTTGCGGAATTTATATCATTTCCGCAGGTATGGAAGGTTATATGTATAAGAATATGCCTTGGTGGGAAAGAATAATGGCTCTTGCAGGCGGACTTTGTATGGTTATTCCCGGTATCGTAACTGATGCAATCGGACTTGCGCTTATTATTCTTGTATTTATTCTTCAGAAGGCAGGCGCAAAGAAACAGCAGATTAAAACAGCATAAACATATTAAAAGACTGTCTCAAACGGGACAGTCTTTTTGCTTTACAATTATGCTTAAAATGTATATAATAAAAAAAGGAGGGGAGCTGTATGAAAAAGGTTGTGACGGGTATTGTCGGTGGCTTGGCGGGATTTGTTTGTGTGACTGCGGGCGCATATATGCCTTTTGTTATCGGAGAAGCGATGAAAAAGCATAACGACAAGTGCGATTATCTGCTGATTCTCGGCGGTAATGTTATCGGTGCAGAAACTCCGAGTCCCCAGCTTTTTGAAAGAATGAAAGCGGCGGCAAAATATCTTAACGAGAATAAGAATGTCACGGCGATTCCTTGCGGTGGTTGTTTCCGTGACGGCCAGAAAAAATCAGAGGCGCAGATAATTGCGGATTATCTCATTTCACAGGGGATTGACAAAAACAGAATCGTTTTGGAAGATAAATCAACAACTACCTATGAGAATTTTGAATATGCGGCGCAGATAATCAAAAATCATTTAGGAAAAGAGATACGTGAGATTTCGGTCGCATTCCTTTCCTCGGATTACCATATTTACAGAGCATCGGTGATTGCAAAGCAAAGCGGGTTTGTAAACTGCGGCAAGGTTTCGTGTCCAACACCCGGCAGGGCGGCAAAAAGATTCGCAAGGGAATATATAGTTGCATACGAAATGTTTTACAAAACATTATTCAAACAATAAAATAACGGGAACTGCCTCAATTAAGCAGTTCCCGTTTTGCTTTATCTTGTTATAATGAAAGTCATTCTTTCCTGGAGTGTAACACTTCCGTGGCCTGTGTTGAAGCCGCCGTGGTCGGCTGTGACGATGATGAGCCAGTCCTCTGTTTCGTAAGTATCCCTTGACTCAATCGCATCAATGATTGCTCTGCTGTCAATCTCTGCAAGAGCAAATCCCTCTGAATAATCGGGATTGTTGAGCGAGAATCCTGTGTCGTGACCTGCATGGTCGGGATGTTCAAGAGTGAGGAAAATGAAATCTGAACAGTCGGCAGTATTGATGTCTGCAATAACATTTGCAACCGTGCCCTTATCATCGTCTGCATCAACAAAATCAACATCAAGATTCTTTTCTTCAACGTAATTTTTTTCGCGGATATATGTTGTGTCTTCGCCGTTGAAGTGACCGTTCCATGAAACATAGAAAGCGGATGAATCAACGGCTTCATTCTCAACGAGTGTTGTGAGAAGTGTGAGATGGTCATTGGATTTTTCAATGCCGTTATCTGTAATGCCGTGAACGTCTGCCCATTCACCTGTCAGGATTGAACACCAGCGGGGTGCGGTTGAGGTTGCCTGAGTATTGATTGCGGGATAGTTGACACCGCCACAGTATGAAAGCTTTGCGGTTGCGCCCGTTGAAAGAAGATAACTGATACCGCCCTTGCCTTCATCATCCATAAGAGAAAGAGCATCGGCACGGCAGCCGTCGTAACCGATAACAATAAGCTTTTTCTCGGTTTTACCTTCTGCAAGAGGAGATTTGAAATGGTCTTCTATGATGCCGTGAACGTCAGTCTGGGGTACGGCGGTCTCAATAGTGTTTGAATATGCCTTGACGGAATTGACATTTTCCTTGTAGGCTTTTGTTGAATCGTCAAAATAAGTGCCTGTAATTGTTCCGAAAATCATCATAAAAAATGTCATTACGGTGCAGATAATCTGTTGAATAAAAATCATTGGAAACATCCTTTCGTTTGAACTGATATTATAATAACAATAACAAGGAGAAAATTCAAGCGGAATTTCATTCAGCCGTGAAAATCTTGTGGTGAAATTTCACATTCTCGCAATGCAATATTTATGCATAACTAACTGAAAACGAGAAAAATATAAAATTAAAAATTTTTTATAAAAAAGTCTGTACCATTTTTCAAAAAAGTGTTATAATCTCAAATCATAAGGAGTGATTGAAATGAGCATAAGAATTGGAATTATGGGTTACGGCAATCTCGGCAGAGGCATTGAGTGCGCCGTAAAGAAAAACAGCGATATGGAGCTTGTTGCGGTTTTCTCGCGCAGAAATCCCGAAACAGTTAAGATTCTTACAAAGGGCGCAAAGGTATATTCAGTTGATGAAGTGCTGAATTTCAAGGATAAAATTGATGTGCTTATTCTCTGCGGCGGCAGTGCAACAGATCTGCCCGTGCAGACCCCCGAGTATGCGGAGCATTTCAATGTTGTTGACAGCTTTGATACTCACGCAAAAATCCCCGAGCATTTTGCGAACGTTGACGCAAAGGCAAAGCAAGGCGGCAACATTGCCGTTATTTCCTGCGGTTGGGACCCCGGTATGTTCTCACTCAGCCGTCTCTATTCAAACGCAATTCTTCCCGACGGAAACGACTATACATTCTGGGGCAAGGGTGTAAGTCAGGGCCATTCGGATGCAATCCGCAGAATTGACGGTGTTGTTGATGCAAAGCAGTACACAATTCCCGTTGATGCCGCACTTGAAGCGGTAAGAAGCGGCTCAAACCCCGAGCTTTCCGTGAGAGACAAGCATATCAGAGAATGCTTTGTTGTTGCCGAGGAAGGTGCCGATAAAGAAAAAATCGAGAATGAAATCAAGACAATGCCCAACTATTTTGCCGACTATAACACCATCGTTCACTTTATAACAAAGGAAGAACTTGAGCGTGACCACGGCGGAATTCCTCACGGCGGTTTTGTTATCAGAACGGGTAAAAGCGGCTGGAACGACGAAAACAGCCACGTTATTGAATACAGCCTCAAGCTCGACTCGAATCCCGAGTTTACCGCGGGTGTCATTGCAGCTTGCGCAAGAGCGGCATACAGAATGAAGGCGGACGGCGCATCGGGATGCAAAACAATGTTTGACATTCCTCCCGCATATCTTATCAATAAGAGCGCTGAAGAAATAAGAGCGCATATGCTTTGATGTGACATAGGTCATCAAAAGATTATTTTAAAAAGAAGAACTCCCCGAACTGTCGTTTCGGGGAGTTCGCTTATTTGTTAAGATTTATACTTTGAAATTTACTGCTTTGTCGCCCTGTTCGCTTGAGCCGAATTCGTAATCCTTGCCGGGAAGGATTGCGTTGAGGATGATACCTGCAAGAGCGCCTACTGCAAGACCTGAAAGGCTGATTGTAACGGAACCGACAGGAATCTGGATTGCGCCTGCATAGTTGACGCCGATTGAAAGAACAAGAATGATAGCTGCAATGATAATGTTTCTTGTGTTTTCAAAGTTAACCTTATTTTCAACAATGTTGCGTACACCGACTGCAGAAATCATACCGTAAAGAACAAGTGAAGCACCGCCGATTGTTGCTGTGGGCATAAGGCTTACAAGTGCCGCAAATTTGGGTGAGAATGAGAAGAGAACAGCGAGATAAGCCGCAATTCTGACAACCTTGGGGTCGAATACTTTTGAAAGTGAGAGAACGCCTGTGTTTTCGCCGTAAGTTGTGTTTGCGGGTGCGCCGAAGAGTGAAGCAAGGATTGTTGCAAGACCGTCGCCGAGAAGTGTTCTGTGGAGACCGGGCTCTGCAATATAGTTCTTCTTGCAGGTTGAGCTGATAGCTGAAATATCGCCGATGTGCTCAACCATTGTTGCAAGAGCGATGGGCATGATTGTTACGATTGCGGTAACAACAAGGTTCTTGTCGAAGTCGCCTGCAAAGAGACCGAAAACGGTATCCTTCATCTGGAAGGGGAGACCAACCCAATCTGCAACCTTGAATGCTTCAAGCTTTGCGGGGTCAAGAGTTTCCATAACACCTGTGAAGTGAAGGATAACTGCGATTGCGGATGAACCGAGAACGCCGAGCATAATGGGAACAATTTTAACCATACCCTTGCCCCAGATGTTACATCCGATGATGATTGCGATTGCAATAACCGCAACAAGCCAGTTAGCTGAGCAGTTGCCGATTGCACTTGATGAAAGAGTAAGACCGATAGCAATAATAATGGGGCCTGTAACGATGGGTGGGAAGAAACGCATAACCTTCTTTGCGCCGAATGCTTTGATAAGACCTGCAAGAACAAGGTAGAGAAGACCTGCACATGCAACGCCAACGCAAGCGTAGGGAAGAAGTGAGTAGTCGTTCTTGTCGGGAGCTATCTGTGTGATTGCTGCGTAACCGCCGATGAATGCAAAGGATGAGCCGAGGAATGCGGGAACCTTGCCTTTTGTGAGAAGATGGAAAAGAAGAGTGCCGAGACCTGCGAAAAGCAGAGTTGCCGAAACACTCAGGCCTGTGAGTGCGGGAACAAGCACAGTTGCGCCGAACATGGCAAACATATGTTGAACACCGAGAACACCCATTCTGGGATAGCCAAGCTGTTTGGCATCATAGATGCCTTCGCCTACGTCGAATTTTTTCTTTGACATATTTTAACCTCCGTTTATCTTTAACGCATCTGCGTCAATTTACTTATTCCAGATTGCAACACTTACATCATCATCAAACGGCGGAACATTGACAACAATCGTTTCGCTTCTCGATGTGGGAACGTTTTTGCCGATATAGTCCGCAACGATCGGAAGCTCTCTGTGACCTCTGTCAATCAATGCGGCAAACTGGATTTTTGCGGGTCTGCCCATTGCAATTATTGCTTCCATTGCGGCTCTTGCGGTTCTGCCTGTGTAAACAACATCATCAACCATAATAACTGTTTTGCCCGTAACTGAAAAATCAAATTCACTTTCGGTTATTTCTGCTTTTGCTTCATTTTCACCCAAATCGTCACGGTAACGGGTGATATCAAGATAACCGATATTGACATCAACGCCGAGACTTCGTACTTTTGCGGCGAGAATGTCTGCAAGAGAAGCGCCTCTTCGCATAATTCCGACAATGCAAAGCTCGTTGCAGCCGCCGTTTCTTTCAACAATTTCGTGCGAAATTCTTGCAAGGGCTCTGTTTACGGCAACGCCGTCCATAATGTATGATTTAAACTCCATAATTCCTCCGAAGAAAGAAATCAAAAGAAAATGCGACCTTGTCAACCGACAAGATCGCATAAGTATGCAAAGTTTTTCCGTTCATCTTGTCGGCATCTCCGTACCGCCTTTAAAGACTGATTAAAAACTGATTTCTGTCTATAACATTATCACAATGTGAACGGTTTGTAAAGACGTATTTATGACGAAAACAAGATGAAAAATTTGTTTATTTTGCTTCTTTCAGCATCTTTTCTGTTATTTCAGCGGCGCATTTCACCAATTCGCCGCACGGACGTTTTGCGTAGTATTTTGCCGTTCTTTCCTCGGGCACGGGAGACGAATTTTTCTCCGCAAGACCGAGAAGCTCGCGGCATACAATTGAGCCGTTTTCCTCTTTGAATTGATTTGCCGCCTTTTGAATAAGCGCATAAAGCTCAGCCTTTTTTTCTTTGTCGTTAACATCGGTTGAAGCAAATTTTTCGGAAAGCACCATTGTCATTCCGCTTACGGCACCGCAAACCTCACGGAGTCTGCCGAATCCTCCGCCGAAGCCTGCCGAAACACGCAGGGCGGTTTCTTTGTCAAACCCTGTTTCGCTACAGAAAGCGCAGAAAACTGCCTGACTGCAGTTGCATCCGCTTTCAAAAAACTCTTTTGCAATGTCACCTTTGCTCATATGTAAAAACTTCCTTTACCAGTTGTAAATCTGCTCGGGATTCCTGAAGATATCCTCAAGTCTTTCAATGAAGGGAAGGACATCAGCGAAGTCAACCGCTCTGTGGTCAAAAACAAGGTCGATTGGCATTTCAACACCGATTGCAACATAATCGTTTCCGTTTTCATCCTGCTTGATAACAGGCTTTTTGTTTGCCGCACCGATGCAGGCAACAAAAACCTGAGGAGGAATGATTGAAAGAAGACCGACTCTGCCTGGAATACCTCTTGTGAGAGAGCCGATGTTGGAAATTGTAACGGTCCCCTGCTTGATGTCGTGTTTTGTGAGTCTGTCTGATTCGGGGATTTTGTAGTAATCTTTCTTTGCCTGACCCGAAAGAGTCTTGATCTTGTGTTTACCTGTTTTTGCTCCGATAAGACGGTAAATTGCGTTCATAATCTTGCCTTTTTTAAGCTTTTCAAGAGTGTCGTTGAGAGAAACGGAGAACATAACCTCCGTGAGGTCGGTGTTGCCGATTCTTCTGCTCACGTCAGCAATGTATTCTGTGAGTTCAACAAGATTCTTGTTGCCTATATCGTGAAGATTGATGGTCATCATTTCTCCGTTGGGGAGAATCCAGGTCATACCTGCGTGGATTTCATCGAATTCCTGAATGCAGCCTCTGACAAGCTTGCGGTTGAAATGAATGTGTGCGTTGAGCTGGGGAGCAGCCTTGAATGCTTCCGCAAGAGCCTTGAGCATAATTGTGTTGACTGTCAGCTTAATGGGGAATTTGCCCGAAGCATTGAGCTTCTTTATAGTTTCAAGAAAGTCCGAAACCTCAGGCTCGTAAATGTAAGAAATGTGGGGAATGGTTTCCCAGCTTTCCGAGGTCATATTTGCGACGATTTTTCTTTGAATGCCAAAATGTGTTTCTTTTGTTACTTTCATTTTTGTCCTCCATATACCGAATTTATATCGTATACAAGAAGAATATATCACATACCTTTTTTGGCATTATTCTGATAAAGAATTAAGAAAAAGTTTACAATTACAAAAATTTGAATATATTGCTGTTAATTATCTTCACAAAATAAATGAAATATGATATCATAAATAAAATATTTTCCGAAAGGATTACCGATAAATGAAAAAACTGTTTGTTTATCTGAAAGGAAGCCGCACACAATGTGTGCTTGCTCCGCTTTTTAAAATGCTTGAGGCAATTCTTGAACTGTTTGTGCCGCTTGTTATGGCGAGTATTATCGACAAAGGAATAGGCGCGGGGGACAAGACATATATCGTGAAAATGTGCCTTGTGCTTGTTGCGTTGGGCGCAGTCGGACTTGCTTTTTCTCTTACTGCGCAGTTTTTTGCCGCACAGGCATCAACTGCTTTTGTAAAGAGAGTCAAGCACGCACTTTTTGAGCATATAGGAAAGCTTTCTTATTCTCAGCTTGACAAAATCGGAACATCAACGCTTATCACACGAATGACGGGCGATATGGACAGCGTGCAGAGCGGTCTCAACCTCACGTTGCGTCTGCTTCTGCGTTCACCTTTTGTTGTTATCGGTGCAATGGTGATGGCGTTTACGGTTGATGCAAAAGCTGCTCTGACCTTTGCAGTTGTAATTCCCGCACTTTCGGTTGTTGTTTTCGGATTGCTTTTCTCTTGCATTCCTCTTTATAAAAAAGTCCGTTCGCGACTTGACTCGGTGCTCGGAAGCGCGAGAGAAAACCTTGTCGGTGCAAGAGTTTTGCGTGCTTTCCGCAAAGAATCGGAGCAGATTTCGGATTTTGAAGCAAAAAATGAAATGCTCACGAAAATGCAGGAATTCACGGGAAGAATTTCGGCATTGCTCAATCCGATAACATTTATAATTGTCAATATCGGAATTGCGGTTCTTATTTATGCGGGCGCAATCCGTGTTGAGGCTGGAATAATAACCCAGGGTGCCGTTGTTGCACTTTATAACTATATGACGCAGATACTCGTTGAGCTTGTCAAATTCGCAAATCTGATTATCAGCATCACAAAATCCGTTGCGTGTGCAGGCAGAATATCGGATGTGCTTGAAACAAGGGCGGATATATGCGAGGGCGACGGAAAAGAGATTCCCTCGGGCGATAATGCAGTTGAATTTGCAGAAGTAAGCTTTACCTACGAAGGGGCGGCACAGCCGTCTCTTGAAAATATAACTTTTACAGCGAAAAAAGGCGAAACAATCGGTGTTATAGGTTCAACAGGTTCGGGAAAAACAACACTTATCAATCTTATTCCCGCGTTCTATACAGCAAGTTCAGGTAAGGTGAAAATTCTCGGAAAAGATGCTTCTCAATGGAATGAAACCGAGCTTCGCGAAAGGATAGCCGTTGTGCCTCAGAAATCCGTGCTTTTCAAGGGAACAATCCGTGAAAATATGCTTTGGGGAAAAGGCAATGCAACGGATGAAGAAATATGGTCGGCGCTTGAAATTGCGCAGGCAAAGGATTTTGTTATGAAAAAGGACGGCGGTCTGGATGCTCCCGTTGAACAGAACGGAACAAATTTCTCGGGCGGGCAGAGACAGCGACTCTGCGTTGCACGTGCGGTTATTTCCGATGCCGATATTCTCATTCTTGATGACAGCTCAAGTGCGCTTGACTATGCAACGGATTTGGCAATGCGAAAAGCGATTGCCGCTTCTCAGGGAAGTAAAACGGTGTTCATAGTTTCGCAGAGAACATCTTCAATTATGAGTGCAGACAAAATAATCGTTCTTGATGACGGTGCGGCACAAATCGGAACGCATTCCGAGCTTATGCAGATAAGCGAGGTTTACCGTGAAATTCACCTTTCACAGTTTGATGAGGAGGAGGCAGCGGTATGAAAAAGGTAAAGGCTTCAACAATTAAAAAAGTGCTTTTTTATGTCGGCAGATATAAGGCGCATCTTGCCGTTTCAATTATTCTTGCCGCAATCAGCGTTGCGGTCAGCCTCTATATTCCCGTGCTTGCGGGTGATGCGATTGACACGATTGTGGGTGCAGGCAAGGTCGATTTTGAAAGACTTATGCCGTATCTCCTGGCAATAGGAATTCTAGCTGTTGCTTCCGCACTTGTTCAGTGGATAATGAACACTCTGAATAACCGCATAACCTTCAGGGTTGTGCGTGACATCAGAAATGCCGCAATAAAGAAAATTCAGATTCTTCCTTTGAGTTATATCGACACCCATCCTGCGGGCGAAACTGTCAGCAGAATAATTGCAGATGCAGACCAGTTTGCAGACGGCTTGCTTATGGGCTTTACTCAGCTTTTCACGGGAGTCGTGACAATTCTCGGAACGCTTGGATTTATGATTTCAATCAATCCGAAAATTGCGGCGGTTGTTGTTATTCTGACTCCGATTTCGCTTTTTGTTGCAAGGTTTATTGCCAAGAGAACGTTCTCGATGTTCACTCTGCAGTCAAAAACAAGAGGCGAACAGACCGCATTTACCGAAGAAATGATAGGCGGCGCAAAGGTTGTCAAGGCATTTTCAAGAGAAGATGAAGCTCTTGAAAAATTTGACGAAATCAACAACAGATATGAAAAATGTTCTCTCAAAGCAATTTTCTTTTCTTCACTTACAAACCCCTGCACCCGATTTGTCAACAGCATTGTTTATGCGAGTGTCGGACTTACGGGCGCCATTGCGGCAGTCAACGGCGCGATAACAGTCGGCGGACTTTCATGTTTCTTAAGCTATGCAAATCAGTATACAAAGCCATTCAATGAGATTTCGGGTGTTATCGCCGAATTGCAGAATGCTTTCGCCTGCGCAGAAAGACTGTTTGAGCTTGTTGAAGAAACTCCGCAGACACCCGATTGTGCAAATCCCGTTGAACCCGAAACGGTCGACGGCAATGTGACAATCGAAAACGTTGCATTTTCGTATGATAAAAATAAAGAGCTTATAAAAAATCTCAGTCTTGCGGTTGAAAGCGGAAAAAAGGTTGCGATAGTCGGTCCTACGGGTTGCGGAAAAACAACTCTTGTCAATCTGCTGATGCGTTTTTATGATGTTGATAAAGGGAAAATCAGCATTGACGGAATTGATATTATGCAGATGAAACGTTCAACCCTCAGAGGCAACTACGGAATGGTGCTTCAGGACACCTGGTTAAAGGACGGCACGGTGCGTGAAAACATTGCAATGGGTAAGCCTGATGCAAGCGACGAAGAAATAATTGCCGCGGCAAAAGCGTCCCACGCCCACAGTTTCATCAAACGTCTGCCAAACGGTTATGATACGGTTGTTTCAGACGGCGCATCGGGACTTTCTCAGGGACAGAAACAGCTTCTTTGCATTGCGAGAGTTATGCTTTGTCTGCCACCTATGCTTATTCTCGACGAAGCAACATCTTCAATCGATACCCGAACGGAGATTAAAATTCAGCAGGCATTCGGAAAAATGATGCAGGGCAGAACAAGCTTTATTGTTGCCCACCGTCTCTCAACAATCAGAAACTCCGATATCATTCTTGTTATGCGTGACGGAAACATTGTTGAGCAGGGCAGTCATGCCGAGCTTATGGCAAAGAACGGATTTTATGCCGAGCTTTATAACAGCCGTCTTGACACAGCGATATAATATTACTTGATTATATAAAACAGAAGAGGAGAGCTTATTATGATAACAGGTATCAAAATATTTCTTTCGGTAATTCTTTCAGCGCTCAATGTTTTCTTTTCTCCGATTTTCGGTGAATTCAAAGCACCGTTTGAGCCTCTTGAACCTGAAAACGTGAAGCTTAATTTTGCGGCGATTTCCGATATTCATATGACAGATGATGTTTTCCGTTCGCTTATGTTCAAAGTAGGTCTTGAGGGAATGGAAAGCTCAAAGCAGCCGCTTGATGCTCTCGTTATGGCGGGTGATCTTACAGACCACGGTTATATTGAACAGTGGGAAAGACTTTACAACACAATGAAGGATTATGAACCTGCAAAGAATATCATTCTTGCAGAGGGTAATCACGATACATGGACAGAGGATGATGTTTTCGATAAAGCGAGAACATATTTCATTGATTATAACAAGAAAATCTGCGACAGAGAAATTGAAGAAGTTTATTATTCAACCGAAATAAACGGTTACACATTTATCGTCCTCGGCAGCGAATATGACCACACGGATGCTTATTTCAGCGATGCACAGCTTGAGTGGCTTGCATCGGAAATGGAAAAAGCGGCGGCAAAGGATTTGCCGATATTTGTAGTCAGCCATTGGCCCATCAATGAAAGCCACGGTCTGCCCGGAACCTGGGGCGACGATGAACCCGAACCCGATGACGGCGGAATGGGTGACCAGTCGGCTGCAGTTGCGGAAATTCTCAGGAAATACAAGAATGTTTTCCTTATCAGCGGACATCTTCATAACGGTTTTTCAAATGACAGCACATCGGATTTCTACACCTACTGCACAATTGAATCCGAAGGCTCTTTCCACAGCATCAATCTTCCTCAATATATGTATATGACAATCAGAGGCAGGATTTCAAACGGTACAGGCTGCCAGTTTGAGGTTTATGAGGACAGAGTTGAAATCCGTGCAAGAAGCTATTCTGCGGATGTCTGGTATACAGATTATAATTTCACAATTCCTCTAGTATAAAGGAGATATGTGATTTGAAAATAATATGCATTATTCTGGCGGCACTTCAGACATTTCTTTTTTCTGCATTTACCTCGGAGAAAAAACAGACAATCGGAGTGAATAAATATATGACATATCAGCAGTTTGAAGGCTTCGGAACAAGCTCGTGCTGGTGGTCTCAGTCGATTGATAATGAGGCAACCGCAAGAGAAATCGCAAGAAGAGTCTATGACGACGAAAGGGGTCTCGGAGTTGATATTTAGCGCTATAATATCGGAGGCGGTGAGCACGATAATCCTGCTTGCCGTATAGGAGATGTCAACAGAAGAACCGAAAGCTTCTATGTTCTCAACAAAGAAACAGGGGAGTATGAATACGATTTCACCCGCGATGCAAACGCAAGAAGAATGCTTGATATGGCTGTTGAATACGGCGCAAAAGAAGTTATTCTTTTCTGCAACAGTCCTCATTTTTCAATGACAAAAGGCGGCCACGCTTCGGGCGGTCTTGAGCAGTATGTTTCCAATCTTCCGAAGGAAAACTATGCGGCATTCGTTGATTATGTGCTGACAATTGCCGACTGGTTTGTTGCGCAGGGATATCCCGTAACCGCAATTTCGCCGATCAATGAGCCTCAATGGTCGTGGGGCGGCGAATGGGTAGGTCAGGAGGGTTGCCATTACACCGCCGATGAAACGGTTGAAGTGCTTGAAATGTTTGCGCTTGAAATGAAAAAACGCAATTCACCCTACAAACTCAGCGGACCCGAAAGCGGTCAGCTTTCACCCGAATATTATGAATACATAGACAAGTTTTTTGCCAGCGAAATTCTCAATGAATTCTGCGACACCTACAGCGGCCACAGCTATTGGATTGATAACAATATTCCCGTAAAACAGGGGGTAGGTGCAAAATTCGCAGAGCAGTATCCCGACAAAAAGCTTGAGGTGAGCGAATGGTGTGAGCTTCCTCTGAAAATTGATTCAACAACGATCGACAGCGGTCTCTATATGGCAAACATCATTGTTCAGGATCTGACGCTGATGAATGCCGTGTCGTGGCAGAGCTGGACCGCGGTGAACGGTGACGGTGTTATGGAAAGAATCAACGGCGAGCTTGTCAACTACAGCCGCTATTATGCCTATAAGCAGTTTTCGTCATTTATCAAACCAGGTATGACGCGCGTTAAGGTTATGGACAGCCTTAAAGAAAACAGCAATGTTGCTTCAGTTGCTTTTGCAAACGTCAATCAGACCGTTATTGTTCTTGTTAACAACTCGGAAAGCGATGCGCCCTTAAAGCTTTGCGGCGATTATAAAAACGAAAAAATATACCGCACCGATGCAGAAAACAACTGTGCGGAAGTTTATTCGGGAGAATTTGAAAACAAAATAATTCTTCCGTCAAAGAGTATTACAACACTTGTTCTTGAAAACAAATAAAAATAAAACGGTTTGCATCAATTCCGATGCAAACCGTTTTTGCTTATTTCTTCTGATATATTTTCACATAGTCAACAATAAACTCGGTTTTGTAAGTTTCCTTGTCAAGTGTTGAAAGCTTTTCTTCGTCGGGGAATTCGAGAGAAACAATAACATCTTCCTCAACCTGAGATGTGCCGTTTCCGAAGGAGGAACGCACGGTTTCAACGCCGTTAACATAGAAAATATATTCATCCTCGTTCCACATCATACCGTAGGTGTTGTATTCTGTGTAAATGTTCTTGCCGTAGAATTTTCCGAGATTTGCCGACTGGAAGCCTTCGGTTTTGCCGTCAACACCCGCACAGTGGATTGTGTGTGTTACAGAATCATGCGAATTCTTTTCTCCGTAACCCATAGTTTCAAAAATATCAATTTCAGCTCCGCCGACACCGCCCTTGGATATTTCTGCGGTATACGGGGCATCTGCCTGAATCCAGAAGGCACTCCAGAAAACGGGAGCATCGTTGCAGATGCACCTGATTTCAAAATAACCCTCTTTGTATCTCTCTTTGAGCTTGACTGCAGCAGCATACCAGCCTTCGCCGTATTCACCGTCTTCAAGATAGTCGCCCGTTATAACAAGATTTCCGTCTCTGAGCGAAACCTGACTTGATGCGTTGTAGCCGCCCCTTCTCGGGCCGTTTCCTCTTATGTCCCAAACTGAAAGGTCAAGGCTTTCCGCTTCAAATTCATCAACAAAAGCAGCCTCATAGCCCGTAAGGTCAAGCTGAGGACCTCTCGGAGTTATCGGGGTTGCAAATATGAGCATCTGCACAAGCTCAATGATTGCCATAACCGAAGAGAAAAATCCTTTAAGTGAAAACGATGAAAAAATATTTCCGATATATTCAAATATTTTTTCGATTGCCCATAATTCTCTGTAGCTTAAATTCATAATTTATTCTCCTTCCGCAGTACCGAGGAGGTCATCTGCATTGTTTGTGTAAACAATGTCAAGTCTCCTGAGAATCTGATTGTAAGAAAGGATGATTGCAAAACTATCTTTGACAATGTCTGCGTTGATAACGGTGCAGCCGTCAACGGTGCTGCTTCCCATTTCTCCGCTGAATTCCGCTTCTTCAAGCGCATCTATATATGCGTTGAAATCGTTCATCGAAACGCCCGTGAAAGCGTTATCAAATCTGAAATGCCATTGCCAATACATATGCTCAAAATTTCCGTTGAAATCGTTTGTCTGGTCATCCTCGGTGTTGTAGCCGATATATGTGCCGCCAGTACGTGCGGGAAAAGCAAACTCGGGGAAATATGCTTTGAGCGCTTCGGGAAATGAGGAGGTGTTTTCGGTAACGTCAAGGCAGATTTTCAAATCTCCGTTGTCCTCGTAACGGCTTTCAATAATAACGATGATATATTCATCGTTTTTCCAGCCGCCTGCAAATCCGTCGCTGTATAGCGTGCCGTCAACAATATTTTTCATTCCGCCGTAGAAACCTTTTGCAACAAGCTTGTTTGAAAAATTGTAAAACTCGGTTTCGGGGCAGGTGAAAATCAGCCTGGTTATATCTTTGCATATTCCAGCCAGCTTACTTTCAGCCGGAATATTTTTAACGCTGACATCGTATGTTTTGGCGGGAGGTGCGGGAAAATCAGCAGGAAGCAAATCGCTTCCCCATCCGGTAACATATTCGGGCAAATCGTTTTTTTCTTCTTTTAAAGTTGTTGTCTGTGCCGCTTGTGTTGTGGTTGTGTCTGCATTCTTATCTTTAGAGCAGGCACAAAGAAAAAGCAACGACAGAACGAGTGATAATGCAATAAATCTTTTCATAGAGATTCCTCCAATAAATAAAGATTATCATATGTTTTTGTTTTTTTCAATAATTTGCTTGTATAAAAATATGACTTTTGCTATAATCGGGTGAAAAGGGGGTGTTCATATGCCGAGAAAAATTGATTACATTGTAACGGAAGAATACGACGGAAGAAAAGCAATACATTTTCTCAGAGGTTATTGCGGAATTTCTCACAGGCTTATGCGCACCGTTAAATTCGCAAAGGACGGAATGCTCTGCAACGGTCAGCATATACGCACGATTGATAAGGTGAAATGCGGTGACATAATAACCATCAGCATTCCCGATGATGAGCCTGCAATTCCTTTGCAGAAAGCGGAAATCAACATTCTTTATGAGGATGACGACATTCTTGTTATCAACAAATCTCCTTTTATGGCAATGCATCCGACCCATAATCATCAGGGTGACACCCTTGCAAATGCCGTTGCAGCTTATCTTACGGAAAAAGGGAAATATGCGGCGTTCAGAGCAGTCGGCAGACTTGATAAGGGCACATCGGGTATTGTTGTCTGTGCTTTGAATAAGCTTTCAGCGGCGAAGCTTTCGGGAGAAATAGAAAAAGAATACGTTGCGCTTGTTCAGGGAAGCCTTGAGCCGAAAGGTGTTATTGAGGTCCCGATTTACAGACCCGACCCTATGAAAACCTTGCGTGCCTGCTCATATGAGCTTGGCGTTGAATCCGCTGTTACGCATTGGACTGTTGAAAGAAGATTTGACGGAGCAACACTTGTGCGTCTTAATCTTGAAACAGGAAGAACGCATCAGATAAGGGTGCATATGGCATTTATCGGTCATCCGCTTGCGGGAGATAACATGTATGGCGATTTTATGCCCGAAATCGGCCATCAGCTTCTGCATTGTGCAAAAAGTTCGTTCGTTCATCCCGTAACACAGGAAAAAATGACGTTTGAAGCGCCCTTTTATGAGGATTTTGAAAATGCGCTTTCATCATTCGTCAAAGATGAATAAATATCCGAATAGTTCGACTGTTTATTTGAATTTTCTTATAAAAATACACTTTAATCTTGATTTTTAAAAATATAATGCTATAATTAACATATCAATTTTAATTTGGAGGATTGACCAATGAAGAAAATAGTTAAAATTCTTGCTATCGTTATGGTTGCCGCTCTCGCATTGACAGCTCTTTATGCTTGCGGTGACAACAAATCAAGCACTCCCGATGAAACAACTCTTGCAAACGGCGAGCAGGCTCCCGAAACAGCTAAGCTCATTATGGGTACAAATGCATATTTCCCTCCCTATGAATATTATGAAGGCGACAAAATCATCGGTATCGATGCAGAAGTTGCAGCTCTTATCGCAGAAAAGCTCGGTATGGAGCTTGAAATCAAGGATATGGATTTCGGCGGTATCATCAGCGCAGTTCAGAACGGTATTGTTGATATCGGTATGGCAGGTATGACAGTTAACGAAGAAAGACTTCTCAGCGTTGACTTCTCAACAAGCTATGCCAAGGGTGTTCAGGTTGTTATCGTTAAGGAAAATTCACCCATTTCAACTCCTGATGACCTTGCAGGCAAGCTTATCGGTGTTCAGGAAGCAACAACAGGCGATAACTATGCAACGCAGGATTTTGGTGAAGAAAACATCAAGAGATACACAAACGGTGCGGCAGCAGTTGCAGCTCTTCAGAGCGGTATCGTAGATGCAGTTATCATCGATAACGAACCCGCAAAGAATTTTGTAGCTGTTAATGACGGACTTAAGATTCTTGACACAGAATATACAAACGAGGATTACGCAATCGCAGTTGCAAAGGGCAACACAGAGCTTCTCGGCAAAATCAACGGTGCTCTTGCAGAGCTTACCGCTGACGGCTCAATTCAGGCGATTATTGATAAGTATATCCCCGCTGAATAATTAACTGAAAAGTGTTAAGGGCAGTTTAAACCTGCCCTTAATTTTTGATTTATGAAAGGCAGAATATGAGAGATTTCAGAATGTCTAAAAAAGCACTTGTTGTTCTGATTGTTACTCTTGCGGCAATGCTTGTTGCGTGCTTTGCAATTCCCGCTTTTGCATCGGCAACCGAAGCAGTAACAGAGAATGCAGGTTTTTTTGAAACTGCGGCAGAAACCATAAAAGTATCATTTAATGAACTAAAAGAAGACATATATAATGTCTTAATCAAAAATGATAACTATAAGCATATCACAAATGGCTTATGGGTGACAATTGAAATAACCCTTATTGCATTGATTATTGGTCTTGCGCTCGGATTTGTTGTTGCGATTATCCGTTCAACTCACGATAAGACGGGAAAACTTAAGTTTCTCAATGCAATATGCAAGCTTTATCTTACCATTGTCAGAGGAACCCCCGTTATTGTTCAGCTTCTTATAATTTATTATCTGTGGCTCGGTAAGCTTGGCGTACACGAAAACACAACTGCATTTATTGCATTCGGTGTCAATTCGGGTGCGTATGTTGCTGAAATTATACGATCGGGCATCATGTCAATTGATAACGGACAGTTTGAAGCGGGCAGAAGCCTTGGATTTTCCTATGTGAGAACAATGATTAACATCGTTCTTCCTCAGGCACTCAAAAACACATTGCCTGCACTTGCAAACGAATTCATCGTTCTTCTTAAAGAAACATCGGTTGCAAGCTTCATCGCTGTCAAGGATATGATGAAGGGCGCAAACGCACTTGTCGGATTTACATATAATATGAATATTCCCTACATAACCGTTGCGCTGATTTATCTTGTTCTCGTTCTTGTTCTTCAGAAGGGCGTCAGCCTGCTTGAAAGGAGGCTTCGCAGCAGTGACCACTAATGATGTTGTAATCAAGGTTTCCGATTTGCAGAAAAGCTTCGGTTCGCTTGATGTTCTCAAAGGAATAAACACCGAAATCAAAAAGGGTGAAGTTGTTGTTGTAATCGGACCCTCGGGTTCGGGCAAGTCAACCTTCCTGCGTTGTCTCAACAGACTTGAAGAGCCGACGGGCGGTGTAATTGAATTCAACGGTGTCAATATTACCGATAAGAAGGTTAATATCAATAAGCACCGCGAAAAAATGGGTATGGTTTTCCAGCAGTTCAATCTGTTCAATAACCACACCATTCTCAAAAATATTACTCTTGCACCCGTAAAGCTCGGTCATATGAGCAAGAAAGAGGCTGAGGAAACAGCAATGGCTCTGCTCAAAAGAGTCGGTCTTGAAGATAAGGCGAATGCTTATCCCTCACAGCTTTCGGGAGGTCAGAAGCAGAGAGTTGCAATTGTGCGCGCTCTTGCAATGAAGCCTGAAGTGATGCTTTTTGATGAACCCACATCCGCTCTCGACCCCGAAATGGTCGGCGAAGTTCTCGACGTTATGAAAGAGCTTGCGGTTTCGGGAATGACAATGGTTGTTGTCACTCACGAAATGGGCTTTGCAAAAGAGGTTGGCACAAGAGTTGTCTTTATGGATGAGGGTGTTATTATGGAAGAAAACACACCCGATGAATTCTTTGCAAACCCCAAGAATACCAGACTCAAGGATTTCCTTTCAAAGGTGTTAATTTAATGAATAAAGGTCTGTCTCACTTAGTCGGTGAGACAGACCTTTTGTGTTCAATATACAATATTCTGCGGTTTTCCGTTTACAAAAGCATCAACGTTTTCGCGTACAACGCCCATTAGTCTCTCTCTTGTTTCAAAGCCTGCCCATGCAATGTGCGGCGTGATGAAGCAGTTTGAAAGACCGAGGAGGGGATTGCTGTTTTTCGGCGGTTCAACGGAAAGCACGTCAAGACCCGCACCCGCAATAATTCCGTTTTTCAGAGCATCGGCAAGGTCGTTTTCGTTTATAACCTGACCTCTTGATGTGTTGATAAGAATTGCGGATTTTTTCATTTTTGCAAGGAATTCCTTGTTTACCATTCCTTCGGTTGCGGGTGTCAGCGGACAGTGCAGAGTGACAAAATCGCTTCTTTCCAGAAGCTCATTTTTTTCGCAGAATTCAACATTGGCATACGGTGCGGGATGGTTTGTGGAAACAAGGATTTTCATTCCGAATGCCGAGGCAATTTTTGCAACGGCTTTTCCGATTTTTCCGAAACCGATTATGCCGAGGGTTTTGCCGTCAAGCTCGGAAAGCGGTGTTTTCCAATAACAAAAGTCTTTGCTGTTGCTCCATTCTCCCGAATGCACCGATGCGCTGTGCAGAGAAACTGCGTTTGTATGCTCAAGAATGAGTGAAAATGTAAGCTGAGCAACCGCCGATGTGCTGTATGTCGGTACATTACAAACGGGGATTCCTTTTTCTTTGCAGTATTCCCAGTCAACTATGTTGTAGCCTGTGCTGAGAAGTCCGATATATTTAAGATTATCAAGCTTTTCAAGAAGCTCTCTGCGAAGAGGTGTTTTGTTTGTTATAACAATTTCGCAACCCTTTGCTCTTTCTTCCGTGAGTTCGGCGGGTGTGCGGTCATACACCGTATATTCTCCGTAATTTCCGAGCCAATCCCACGAAAGGTCGCCGGGATTTGTTGTGTATCCGTCAAGCACGCATATTTTCATTGTTTATGCCCTCCAATCAAATTATAATAATTATATCATAAATTCAACAAAATAAAATATAAAAATAAATTAAAATATTATTGACCTTAATTAGAATATAATATAAAATAAAGTGTTAGTAAAATTTACTGAATAGCGGTGAATTATTTGAAGAAAAACCAAAAACAGAAAAAAATTCTGCTTTTCGGCGGTCTCATAATGATTGCGCTTGCTCTGGCAACGGGTGTTCTGCTGTTTTCTCTTCAGTTTGAGGAGCTTTGGCGTTGGTATACAACGATAAGACATCAGCTTCTTGACCTTGAAGAAAGAATTGCGGCAATTGAGCAAAAGTGGCTTTTTATCAGTGCAGTCCTTTTGCTGTTTGCAGTCAAAAGCTTTATTCCCATATATCCCACATCAACTGTATGTTTTCTGACGGGTATCGTATTGCCGATGTATTTATCCGTTCCCGTTAATATTATCGGATTCGGAATTCTTCTTACCATAAGATATTTCTTTGGGAAACGTTTCGGTGCGGGCAATGCGTGGAAAATGTTAAGCAAAAACGACAGATTGCGAAGTCTTATGGAAAGAGACGGGACGGGAAATCCGACCTTGCTTATTGCGCTGAGACTTATACCCGGTTTGCCGATTAACAGTATATCGGGAATTTACGGTTCATTCAATTTCGGCTATTGGCGGTTCATACTGCTTTCAATAATCGGCTTTATGCCGAGACTCATTTCGTTCACATTCGTAGGTCGCAACCTTTTTGACCCTCTGTCGGCAGGCTTCCTTGTTCCGATTATGCTCATGGCATTCTTCTCGGGAATTTGTCTGCTTTCGGTCAACGGAGTGTGGACAGCTGTTGAAAAATCAATAGCATACGCAAAGGAAAGAAAAAAGAAAAAGCTTCAGAAGAAAGGAAGTATTTAATATGATTTTAACAAGCGAACTCAAGGCAAAGCTCGGCACAAGCGAATATGATGCCGCACTTACAAGAATTTATAAAGCAGAAGATGTTGAAGCGCAGAAGGCAAGATACATCAGAATTGCCGAAAGCTTCGAAGAATTTTACGGTTCGGGCAGAGAAGTCTGCGTTTTCAGCGCACCCGGCAGAACAGAGGTAGGCGGCAACCATACCGATCATAATCACGGCAAGGTGCTCGCTGCAAGTGTTAATCTTGATGCGGTTGCAGTTGCAGCTGTCAATGATGAAAATATAGTAAGAGTAAAGTCCGAAGGCTACAAAATGGACGTTGCAGACCTCAGCGACCTCGGTGTTATGCCCAATGAAAGAGGCAGATCTGCTTCTCTTGTAAGAGGCGTATGCGCAGGCTTCAAGAACAGAGGCTACAAAATCGGCGGTTTTGATGCCGCAACAGCTTCGAATGTTCTTTCAGGCTCGGGACTTTCATCATCAGCGGCATTTGAGGTTCTTCTCGGAACAATGCTCAACCATCTTTACAATGACGGCAAGGTGAGTGCGGTTGAAATCGCACAGATTGCGCAGTTTGCCGAAAACGAATATTTCGGAAAGCCCTGCGGTCTTATGGACCAGATGGCTTGCTCTGTAGGCGGCTTCGTTCAGATTGATTTCAAGGACCCCTCGGTGCCCGTTATCAATAAGGTTGATTTTGATTTTGCATCATGCAATCACGCACTCTGCATTGTTGACACAGGCGGAAACCACGCAGACCTCACAGACGAATATGCGGCTGTAAGAGGCGAAATGGAAACTGCAGCTTCAAAGCTCGGCAAGAGTGTTCTCCGCGATGTTGACAGAGCGGAATTTGAAAAGAATATTGCTGTTATCCGTGATTCTGCAGGTGACAGAGCAGTTCTTCGTGCACTTCACTTTTTCAACGAAAACGAAAGAGTTGACAAGCAGGCGGCGGCACTTGCAAAGGGAGACTTTGAAGAATTTAAGTCACTCATTATCGAAAGCGGATTTTCTTCATATATGTATAACCAGAATGTTTATACCTGCAAAGCACCTTCATCACAGCCTGTAAGCCTTGCACTTGCAATGTGTCAGGATATTCTCAAGGGCAAGGGTGCGTGGAGAGTTCACGGCGGCGGTTTCGCAGGCACAATTCAGGCTTTCGTTCCCGCTGAAACACTTGACGAGTTCAAGAGCAAAATCTGCGCCGTGTTCGGCGAAAAATCCTGCTATGTTCTCAATATCCGTCCCGAAGGCGGAATCCGTGTAATCTGAGAGGATAATTTTTATGAATAACTACAGCGAGGTTTCTGCTCTGCTTGAGGCTCTTTGCTGCGCAAAGGGTGTTTCGGGTGCGGAAAAGTCTGCGGCTCAGACCGCGGCGAAGCTTCTTGAAAAATATATGCCCGTCAGAATCGACGCGCTCGGAAGCGTAACGGGTTCAACAGACGGTGAGGGTGTTCACATTCTTCTTGATGCCCATCTTGACCAGATCGGACTTGTTGTTACTGCGGTTGACAGCGACGGCTTTCTTAAAGTTGCCAAATGCGGCGGTGCAGACAGAAGAGTGCTTGCCGCTTCGGAGGTTACCGTTCACGGAAAAGAGGATATTTACGGCGTTATAACTTCAACTCCGCCTCATCTTACCAAGTCGGACGATGCCGACAAGGCAAACGATTTTGACGAGATTTCCGTTGATATCGGAATGAGCAAAGAAGATGCAACAAAGATTGTCTGTCCGGGAGACAGAATAACCTTCAACGGTGAATATGCGCCTCTTCTCGGTTCAAGAGTCTGCTCGCCCTCTGTTGATGACAGAGCGGGTGTTGCGGCAATTCTCCGATGTCTCGAATTGATAAAAGATAAAAAGCTGAATTGTAAAATCAGCGTAATGTTCTCCGTTCAGGAGGAAACGGGAGGCAGCGGTGCGCAGGCAGGCGCATTTGCGGCGGCTCCCGATGAAGCGATTGCGGTTGATGTAAGCTTCGCTTCTGCACCGGGTGTAAGCGGCGAAAAATATGCTTCTCTCGGCGGCGGAACAATGATAGGATATGCGCCGTCTCTTGACTATGCAATGAGCAACAGACTTGCCGTAATTGCAAAGGAAAAAGATATTCCTCACCAGTTTGAGGTAATGGGCGGAAAAACAGGCACAAACTGCGATGAAATTCAGGTTTCGGGCAAGGGTGTCAAGACTGCACTTCTTTCCGTACCTCTTCGCAATATGCATACAGCTTGCGAAATCTGCGATCTGGCGGATATCGAAAGCACCGCAAGACTGATGGCGGAATATATAACCGAAAGGAGTGGGGCAGATGCTTGAAATGATTAAGGAACTCTGCGCCATTTCAGGAATTTCGGGCAGAGAAGATACGGTTCGTGAATATATAATCGAAAAAATCAAGGATTATGCCGATGAAATGTATACAGACCCTCTCGGTAACCTTATTGTGTTCAAAAAAGGCAGGAATGCCGCCAAAAATAAGGTTATGCTTGATGCACATATGGATGAAGTAGGTCTGATAGTAACAGGTATCACGTCTGAGGGATATCTGAAATTTGCAAAGGTCGGCGGAATAAACACAAAAGTAATTATCGGCAGAACTGTCCGTGTAGGCGAAAAAGGTGTTGTCGGTGCGCTCGGAATCAAGCCTGTTCACCTGATTGAAAAGTCGGAAGAGGGCAACATTCCAAAGCTTGATGATTTGTATATCGATATCGGTGCCAAAAACCGCGAGGAAGCTCAGGAATACGTGCGTCTCGGTGATGCGGTATGGTTTTGCTCGGACGATGTGGAATTCGGCAACGGTTTCCTTAAAGCAAAGGCGCTCGATGACCGTGCGGGCTGCGCAATTCTTATTGAAATGATAAGAAGCGAGCTTGAATATGACTGCTGGTTTTCGTTCAGCACACAGGAAGAAATCGGCACAAGAGGTGCGCAGGCGTCCGCTTTCAGCATCGCGCCCGATTATGCAATAGTTGTTGAAACAACGACTGCGGCTGATATTTCGGGTGTCAAAGACGAAAAAAGAGTTTGTATCTGCGGAAACGGACCGACAGTATCGTTTATGGACAGAAGCACTGTCTATAACCGTGAGCTTTTTGACAAGGCTTTTGAAATCGCAGAAAGAGACGGCATTCCGTGTCAGGCGAAAACTCTTGTTGCGGGCGGAAACGATGCGGGTGTAATCCACAAGAGCAGGGGAGGAGTCAGGGTGCTGACGGTTTCCGTGCCT
The DNA here is from genome assembly GCA_045637305.1 of Acutalibacteraceae bacterium. GTDB lineage: Bacteria > Bacillota > Clostridia > Oscillospirales > Acutalibacteraceae > CAG-177. Next base: position 54,788 of record JAZTZD010000061.1, on the reverse strand, counting down.
TGCAGATATCTTCATTCCCCGAGCTGTGTCATTAAATACAGTGATGCAGAAAACAGCCTGCGTCTCATAAAATCCCTTGCAGAGGAATTTGCAAAATGGTAAGCCTTTGCACAAGCTTTGATGAATTTGATTTTCTTCCCGCCGATGCTTATGCGGCAAGAATAACCGCCCTTTTCAAAACCTACGGAGCGGAATATGATTTCGCATTGTTCTGGGTGCAGAGAGTTGAAGAAATGCCCGTTGCGGCGATAAGCCGTGTTGACGGGAATATGACACTCTGCTGCACGGAAAACGCGGATTTTGAAGAGCTTTCGTATTTTATTGATGCAGTCGGATATTCAAGTCTGACTCTTGATGCGGCACACCTTGATAATCTCGGTCTGACCGCATCAAAAACATCATACACAGTGAAGTTTGAGGGCGGAAAAGGCTTTTTTGACGAAAGAATCCTTGAGGATTACGATAAAAAAAGTCTCTATGAATTGCTTGGCTTATGCGGTTTTGAGCTGGGCGATTATTCGGCCTTTCTTTCCGATGTGTGTGCAAGACTCAACAAAAAAACAGCGAGCCTTGCCGCAATTTCAAACGGAACACTTGATGCGTGCGCTTTTTCTCTTTTTGAGGGAGAAAAAAGTGTTTTGCTCGGTGCTGTTGCAACAAGAAATGAGGCAAGAGGTAACGGATATGCTTCGATGCTTGTGAGATTTCTTGCGGGAAAGGAAACGGACAAAAATGTATATCTTTTCTGCAGAAACGATTCCCTGCTCGGCTTTTATGAAAAATCAGGATTTGTTTTTTGCGGTAAGTGGGCAATTATTGAAAAGTGAATTGAGGAGGTTATGAAATGTCTCCGCTATGTTATTTTCTTTCAGCCTTAACCATTATTTTTGCAATCGGATGTGTTCTTTTCAGAAGAAAGGGTAAATCCTTTGAAGGAATGCTCTGCAAATTTATGTCGAGCTTCGGCTTTATTTCGGTTGCAATCGTAGGCTATCTTTTCAATCCCGAAAATGTTTACTATTTCTGTTTAGTTTGTTTTGCACTGTTCTTCGGATTTTTCGGAGATGTGCTTCTCGGAATAAAAAAGATTGCGCCGACTTTCAGAAGCAAGCTTATCCCTCTCGGAACGATGTATTTCCTGTTCGGGCACATATTTTTCATTGTTGCGCTTTTATTTGAATGCGGCTTTAATGTAATTACGCTTCTGATCGGAATTGCAGGCGGAATAGTTGCGTTTGTGCTTATAAAAGTGCTTAAAATGAAGGTTAATTCCGCTCTGAGAATAATAATGTGTGTCTATTTTTCCGCACTTATTTATAAAGTGGCAAATGCTGCATACATAATTATTCTTCACGGTGCGCAGACCGCATATGTTATGGCGCTTGTTGCCTCAATTCTTTTTGTTATCAGTGACACTTGCCTTTCGGTTCTTTATTTCACTCCCGTAAAACGCAAGAATTTCTGGGTAACAATTGAGCTTTCAACATATTATCCCGCACAGATACTTTTTGCGATGTCTGTTGCAATGATGAAGTAAATTAAAGGAGAAATAAAAAATGACTGCATTTGTAATTAAATTTCTCACAATGCTTATGCCGATCATAATGATGTTCAATACTTTTGTAATTCCCGTGCCGTTTCTTTCGGGAACAGCTGAAATTGCCTATGATTTTGCAAATGAAGCTGCGGGGTCTGCGGCCGGTACGGTTACCGTGAATTCATACATAAGCGGTAAATATGAGCTTTATTGGGGCACGGATGATAAAGAGAAGCTTTCGGTTGATGTTGATGATTATTCCGTATATTACAGCGAATTTGCAGAAATAACTGTTTGGGGCGGGGAGGGAAGCAAAGAGATTCCCGAGTTTACGGCAATCCCTGACGGTGCGGAAACAGTCCTTGCCTACAGCGGAAGAATTCTTATGGGAACATATGAGATTCCCGAAGAGAAAAAGGCTGATTTCGGTGAAGAACTTTACAGATTCGGGGCGCTGAGCGACCTTCATTTTAACCGTTACAACCTTTCGATGACAGGTGACGATGCAACGGTGACATTTCCGAACGCACTTCGTTTTCTGGAAAAATTTGATGTTGAATTAGTCGGAATGTCAGGCGATATTTCAAATAACGGCGAAAGGGATGCGTTTGAAAAATTCAGCACAATCGCATCTGATTTTGATTTTCCTGTTTACACTTGCACGGGCAACCACGATGTCCATCACGATTACAGCCTTGCAAACTGGCAGGAACTCATAAACAAGGGCGTTTATGGTGAAAATAAGGCGGACGGAGTTGCGGCAGTTTCCGAAAACGGTCTTGATTTTGTTTATGTTCCGAATGAATGCAACGGGGATGTTTTCATTTTCCTTTCGCAGTATCAGTGGGATTACAACAGTTCCGAAAGCCGTATTCTTACCGATGAACAGCTTGATTGGCTTGAAAATCAGCTTAAAAACTATAGCGACAGAACGGTTTTCCTTTTCTTCCATACTTTCCTTAACAATCCCATTGACGGTGAACATCCCGCAACGGGCGAAGGAAATCTGATAAACAATGTCGGTCATTGCTATGACTTGCCTTTCACAGAGGGATGTCCCGATGAGATTCGTTTTGAAGTTCTTATGAAAGAACATAAAAATGTTGTTTTCTTCAACGGTCATTCTCATTGGAAATATGATATGCAGGAGTTGAACCCCCGGCTCAATATAGCTGATTATAACGGTGAATACGCAACAATGGTTCATCTTTCAAGCGTGTCATCACCAAGGTCAACAATGAATAATTTTGATGTAACAATTGAGCATTATATGCGCAGTTCGGAAGGAATGCTAGTTACCGTTTATGAAGATTACATTGTGTTTACAGCATGTGAATTTTTCAAAGGCGAGTTCCTTTCTTATGCAACATATATGATTGAACGATAAAAAATCGGGAGTGTACCGCTTTATGCGGACACTCCCTTTTCTATGCTCTGTTATTGTCTTTGATTCTCTTGATTGCTCCCTTTTCAAGCCTTGAGACCTGCGCCTGAGAAATGCCGATTTCGTTTGCAACCTCCATCTGTGTTTTGCCTCTCATAAAACGCAGATAGAGGATTTTCTTTTCTCTTGAATTCAAATCTTTTATTGACTGTTTGAGAAGAATTTCATCAAGCCAGCTTTCCTCGCTTTCGCTGTCACCGATCTGATCCATAACATAGATTGTGTCACCGCCGTCTGAATAAACAGGCTCGTTGAGAGAAACAGGTTCAACAATCGCATCAAGCGCAAGCACAACATCCTCACGGCTTACCCCCAATTCCTTTGCGATTTCTTCGGGTGTGGGGTCTCTTTCAAGCTCGTTTATCAGTCTTTCTCTGACCTGCATTGCATGGTATGCCGTGTCCCTTACGGAACGGCTGACTCTTACGGGATTGTTGTCTCTGAGATGTCGCCTGACTTCACCGATAATCATCGGGCAGGCATAAGTGCTGAACCGCACATCAAGGCTCATATCAAAATTGTCAATGGCTTTTATCAGTCCTATGCAGCCGACCTGAAAAAGGTCATCGGGGTTTTCACCCCTGTTTGAAAAGCGCTGAATAACACTCAGAACAAGCCTTAAGTTTCCCATAACAAGCTCGTCGCGGGCTTGTTTGTCGCCGTTTCTTGCTTTTTTCAGCAGCTCCATTTTTTCGCTTTCTTTGAGCACTTTGAGTTTTGCGGTGTTGACCCCGCATATCTCAACTTTGTTAAACTGCAAAAAATCACCCCGATACATTTGATGGCAATAAAAGTATTGCCGTTTTGTATCGGGGTTATTATTTCAGAAAATTTTTATTTTACGACTTATTTTACTTGATTTCGTAGCTTATGTTCAAATCTGCATCAACTGTGACAACAACCGTAACTGTTTCGAGTATTTCGAAACGGTTAGCTACAATTTCAAATCCGTCTGCGGTTTTCACAAAAGGACACATATCAACTTTTGAAAGCTTGAATTCGGTTGTTCCTTCAGCAATTGCTTCAAGAACAATGCTGTCATAACCTTCAACGGGCACTTTGCCGAGAAGATAGTCAAGCATCTCGGTTACGCTGTCCCTGATGTTTTCATCAATAGATTCGGGAATATAGAAGCTGCCGTATGTATCGGAGTGAACATAGCTTCCGCAAATTCTTATTATGCCGTCGCCCGTAAAACCTTCGTCGCCCGAGAAAACCCATCCGATATATTTCGATGTGTCACTGGGAAGGTCAATAATTGCAATGCTTTCTTCCGGAGTATAAACAATCTTGCCGTCGGCTGTCAGGGTGAAAACCTGAAAATACATTTCAAGCGGTGTGCCGTCTTCGGCAACATAGGTGAAAAGTGTGTCGCACTTTATGTCTTCGCCGTAGGTGTTGATAACGTCATATTCGCAGATTCCCATTTTTGTTTCGGGGTCGCTCTTTACTTCCATGAAGTTTGTTGAGTATACCCAATAAGCGCCCTCAACCGGTGTCTCGGGTGTCATTGTGATGTTTTCTTCGTAGTCAACAAATTCGTCGGAGGAACAGTAAACCAAAGCCTGATAATAAACATGCTTACCGTTATAGGGGTTTATCTGGTCATAGCAGTCAATGATAACCTCTTTTGTTTCTCCGTTTTCGGCAGTCAGCACGGCATATGTTCTTCCTTCACCTGTTGCTTCAAATGTGAAGGTCTGAGTGTTGCCTCGGGTTTTTTCTTTGTAAACAAAAGCGAGATTGTCATTCTGAATGTCACATTCCCAGACAAGTCCCGATGCTTCGTTGTATTCAACGGCAAAGTCGGCACGGTGTCCGCCGGATGTCACGGTGAAAAACGAGGTGATTGAGAAGAAAAATGCGAGGATTCCTGAAAAAATGTTCAATGCAAGCATAAGTTTAACCTCCTTTTATTTTAGCTGTATTTTACCATAAAAGGAATAATTTGTCAATTGATTTAACGGAAATTGGTTATTGACGAATGAAAGGATAAAAAATTTTTCCGAACACAAAAATCAAGAAAAACGGAGTAAAACAGAGCATTTAAGAGTAAAACAGAGTAAATTTCAAAAATCTTCCGAACGGAAACGAGTTTTTCACGGATTTTCCAAAAAAATTGTTGACATTTGCGGGTTTTTGCTCTATATTTTATTTTATCAAATATATATTATTTTATATAACTATAAGCTGTATGAATCGGGCAACCGATAAAGGCAGAGAGGGGCTGCATAATTGAAAGAAAATGTTATTATCGATTTGAAAAATATTTCCGTAACCTTCGGGGATAATCAGGTGTTAAAAAATCTCAACCTCTACATTCGTGATAAGGAGTTCATAACATTTCTCGGTCCTTCGGGTTGCGGCAAGACCACAACGCTCAGGATAATTGCAGGTTTCATTGAACCCGACGAAGGTGAGGTTATTTTTGAGGGCAAGAAAATCAATGCTCTTCCGCCTCATAAGAGACAGGTTAATACTATTTTTCAGCGATATGCTCTTTTTCCTCATCTTAATGTTTATGAAAACGTTGCTTTCGGTCTGCGCATAAAGAAAGTTCCCGAAAAGCAGATTAAGGAAACAGTTGAAGAAATGCTTGCTCTTGTTAATCTCAAGGGATTTAATAAGCGTAACATAAATTCGCTTTCGGGCGGTCAGCAGCAGAGAGTTGCAATTGCAAGAGCGCTTGCGGTAAAACCCCGTGTTCTGCTTCTTGATGAGCCTCTCGGCGCTCTTGACCTCAAGCTTCGCAAGGATATGCAGATTGAACTTAAAAATATTCAGCAGAGACTCGGCATAACATTTATCTATGTTACTCACGACCAGGAGGAAGCTCTTTCGATGTCGGACACCGTTGTTGTTATGGACGGCGGTGTTATCCAGCAGATCGGCACTCCTCTTGATATCTACAACGAGCCGAAGAACGCTTTCGTTGCGGATTTCATCGGAGAAAGTAATATCCTTGACGGAATTATGCTTGATGACTGCCTCGTTGAATTCTCGGGACACAGATTTGAATGCCTTGATAAAGGCTTTGCAAAAAACGAAGCAATTGACGTTGTTGTCAGACCCGAGGATGTTGATGTTGTTGCTCCCGAAAAGGGTATGCTCTGCGGAACGGTAACATCGGTTACATTCAAAGGAGTTCATTTTGAAATTATTGTCGATATCGGCGGCTTCAAATGGATGATTCAGACAACCGATTATCAGGCAGAGGGCAGCAAAATCGGTCTTTTCATCGAACCCGATGCAATTCATATCATGAAAAAATCCGAATATTCGGGCATTTACGGCGACTACAGCTCATTCAGCGAAGAGTTTGATGAGCTTTCTGACCCCGAAGAGGAGGAAGAGGAATGAATAACCGTTCATCGCTTAAAACAAAGCTGATTTCCTCGCCCTATATTGTCTGGTCAATCCTCTTCATTGTTGCACCGCTTATTTTCGTTGTTTATTATTCGTTCACCGATGCTTCGGGTGCATTTACATTGGCTAACATCACGGCACTGAGCAAGTATGCACCGACATTTCTGCGTTCAATATGGTTCGGAATAGTTGCAACGATGATTTGCCTTGTTATTGCTTTTCCGCTTGCTTATATAATTTCGCAGAAAACGGAAAAGGTTCAGCGAACACTCATTATGCTTGTTATGCTTCCGATGTGGATGAGCTTCCTTATCAGAACTTATTCGTGGATGGCGCTTTTGCAGGATACGGGCATCATCAATTCTTTCCTCGGAAAACTCGGAATTGAGCCAGTGCATATGATAAACACCTCGGGCGCGGTTATTCTCGGTATGGTTTATAACTTCCTGCCGTATATGATAATGCCGATTTATTCGGTTATGGCAAAGCTTGATTATTCAATGGTTGAGGCAGCGCAGGACCTTGGCGGAAACAGGCTGACCGTTATCAGACGCTGCATAATCCCGATGAGTATGCCCGGCGTTGTTTCGGGAATAACAATGGTATTTGTGCCTTCCGTAAGTACATTCTATATTTCACAGAAGCTCGGCGGCGGCTCATTTGACCTCATCGGCGACGTTATTGAAAGACAGTTCCAGCAGTCTTATAACTATAATCTCGGCGCATCGCTTTCGCTTGTGCTGATGGTACTCATTCTGATTTGTATGGCGGTTATGAATCGCTTTACGGGTGATGAGGAGGGAATGGTTATATGAAAGCTGCTTCAAAAATCTATACATTCCTCGTATTCCTTTTCCTTTACGCACCTATTATCGTGCTGATTCTTTTTTCATTCAACGCAACAAGCAGCACGAGTGTTTTCTCAGGTTTCTCATTTCAATGGTATAAAAGACTTTTTGAAGACGAAGCAACCCTCAGAGCGGTTACGAACACAATCGTTCTTGCGGTTTCTTCATCGCTTATTGCAACCGTTCTCGGAACAGCTGCGGCGGTTGGTATAGACAAATTCAAAAAAGGCGTGGGCCGTTCAAGCGTTATGGCGGTTACCAATATCCCCATGATGAACCCTGAAATTGTTACGGGTGTTTCGATGATGCTTCTCTTTGTTTTCGTCGGAAAGCTTGTTAACATCGATGCGGTTCTCGGCTTCGGAACGTTGCTTATCGCTCACGTTACATTCAGCTTGCCCTATATTATTCTGACCGTTCTTCCCAAGCTTCGTCAGACAGACAGAAACCTTGCGGAAGCTGCGCAGGATTTGGGATGCAAACCCGTAACTGCGTTTTTTAAGGTTGTTCTGCCTTCGATTATGCCCGGCATCATTTCGGGTATGATTATGGCATTTACTCTTTCGCTTGATGATTTCATTATCAGCTATTTCACAAGCGGTCCGGGCTTCCAGACTCTTCCCATCGCCATTTTCTCAATGACCAAAAAGAGAGTCAAACCCGATATGTATGCTCTTTCCGCAATTATTTTTGTGAGCATTCTTGTTTTGCTTATTCTTCAGAATGTTGCTCAGGCAAAAAGCGAAGAAAGACAAAAGAAAAAGAACTGATTTTAATTCCCTGAAAGGAGTGTCTGAAGTGAAAAAAGTTGTTTCGGCAATTTTTGCTCTTCTTATTGCTCTTATGCCCTGTGCGGCTGCTGTTGCCGCAGAGCAGAGCGAGATAGATGCCCTCAGAGGCACAAAGCTTTATGTTTATAACTGGGGTGAATATATTTCTGACGGTGCAGACGGTACCCTTCACGTCAACAAGGCTTTTGAAGAAAAATACGGAATCGAAGTTGTTTACGACACATATGATAACAACGAGGTTATGTATTCAAAGCTCAAGAGCGGCGGTGTTGCATATGATATCGTTATTCCCTCGGACTATATGATTCAAAGAATGATAAAAGAGGATATGCTTGAAAAAATAGATTTCAGCAATATTCCGAACTATAAGTATATTGACGAGAAATACAGAAATCTTTCTTACGACCCCTCAAACGAGTATTCCGTGCCCTACACAATAGGTATGGTAGGACTTATTTATAATGAAAAAATGGTGTCCGAGGCACCTGACAGCTGGACTGCTTTGTGGGACAAGGAATATGCAAACAGCATTCTGATGTTCAACAATCCCAGAGATGCATTTGCGATTGCGCAGAGCATTCTCGGAATGGATTACAATATGGAATCCGAGGTTGCGTGGAAGGTTGCTTCGGAGCTTCTCAAAGAGCAGAAGAGCGTTTCTCCCGTTTATGTAAACGATGAAGTGTTCCTCAAAATGGAAACGGGTGAGGCGGCGCTTGCTCCTTATTATGCAGGCGATTTCCTTTCAATGCAGGAGAATAATCCCGATCTGAAGCTTGTTTTCCCCAAGGAGGGTGTAAACTATTTCTGCGATGCCGCCTGCATTCTTAAAGGCTCACAGAATAAGCTTGCCGCAGAGCTTTATATCAATTTCCTGCTTGAGCCCGATATTGCGCTTGCAAATGCCGAATATATCTGCTATGCAAGTCCGCACACTGAGGTTTTCAACAATCCCGATTATTCTTTCTATCAGGATGAAGTTCTTTATCCCGAAGACGGAAAATTCAAGACCCAGCTTTTCCTTAATCTTTCCCCCGAAACCCTCGCTCTTATGAGCACACTTTGGGATGATGTGAAAAATCATATCCCCGTGGGCGACGGAAACAATGCGTTTTTCTTTGGGTCAGCGGGTGCCGCTTCTGCCGATGACGGCGAAGAAATGACACCCGAGGCGCGCAGATATGCACTTTATATAGGTGTTTTCGCATTTATTTGCATTGCATATGTTGTTTTCAGATACGCACGCAAGAAATACAGAGAAAATGTATAAAATCAAAACTGCTTCACGGCTTTGTGAAGCAGTTTTTTTATTACAATCTTGTAACCTTCATTGACTTTATCAATCGGTTATTATATATTTAGAATGTATTCTTATAAATTAAGAGGTAAAGTATGGATAAAATCAGAAAGTTTCTCGTTTCCGATTGGTATACAGCTCTTTTATTCATAATCGGCAGTCTTGTTGTTCTGACAAACAACGAGATTATCGGCACATTGCTTATGGCGAACATCATAGGATTTTCAATGATGCTCTGCGATGATTGGATAGCACCGCTTCAGGGCGTTATTGTTACTTTTTGCTTTGCGATAAGATGCAAGCATTCATTTGATGATTTTATGCAGTATTGGTATCTTGCAATTCCCGCGGGAGTTATGATACTGATGCATTTTGTTCTCTATAAGTTCAAATTCAGAAAAGGCAGTTGTTTCTACGGAATAATTGCAACATCCCTCGCCGTAACTCTCGGAGGTCTCGGAATAATAACTGCCAAGGAATATTTTTCGTCAACCTCAATGTTTTATATTGTAATGCTCGGCTTCGGAATGCTTTTTGTTTATTCTTATATGGGCGGATCGCTTGATAAAAAATACGATTACGATTTTTCCGACCGCTTTGCAAAAATGATGTCAAGCGCAATTCTGATGCTGTGCATTTGTCTTGCAGAAGAATATATCAGCAGGGCGGGAGAACTCAGCGGCGGATTTGATATTCTGCCGTTTCAATGGAGAAACAACGGCTCAACAATGCTGATGCTTGCAATGCCGTTTGCGTTTTATCTTTCCGCTAAAAAATTCGGTTGGTTCTTTGTCGGAATGCTCGCTTACGGTGCAATTCTTTTTGCAGGTTCAAGAGGCGGAATGATATTCGGTCTGATTGAGCTTGTAATCTGTATGACCGTTATGGTGATTCTTGATAAGCGTCACAGACCTGCCATAATTGCAGTTGCAATTATCTGCCTTGCGATAGCATTTGCTTTGCGCCACGCCATATTTGATTTGGTAAGCTACACTATTGAAAGACTTCTCAGCCCTTCTGAAAACGCAATCAGACTTGAACTTATACCGCGCGGTATAGGTGATTTTGCGGCAAACCCCATTTTTGGCAGAGGCATAGGCTATATGGGCAACAGCGATGTTCACAACAATGCGGAGTTTACTCTTTGCTGGTATCATTGCTCACCCATTCAGGTTATCGGAAGCTTCGGCGTTGTCGGCGTTGCGGCATACGGATTTCTGATTTTCCAGAGAATAAAAACACTTGCAAAGAATTTTACTTTCTTCAATATAATGCTTTTTGCATCATATGTGGGGCTCGAAATGATGTCCCTTGTAAATCCGGGTATATTTGTACCGTTCCCGTATCTGTTCCTTGTGACAATCTATTTTGTTGTTATGGAAAGATGCAACAGCGACAGTGACCGCGAAATGCTCAAAAAAATAACACGCGGAGGCAAACAATGAATGTTTTATCAATAGGCAACAGCTTTTCAACGGATGCGCACACCTATCTTTCCGCTATGGCAAGGGCGGCGGGAAAAGAGTTGCTTTTGTGCAATCTCCACATCGGCGGATGCTCGCTTGAAAAGCATTGGAACAACTGGAAGGAAGAAAAAGAAGATTATTTTTATGAGGTCTATCTTCCTTTTGAAACGGAAATGAGCCGTCCTGACGGCGTTGCTCTTCACGAAGCGGTTGAAGACGAGGAATGGGATGTTATCACTCTTCAGCAGTGCAGTCCCCTCAGCGGCATAAAAGAAAGCTATTCTCCCTATCTTTCGGAATTGGCGGAGTATTGCCGACTTATGCAGCCGAAAGCAAAGTTGATGTTTCACCAGACCTGGGCATATGAAAACGGCTTTGAAAGCACCGCATTCAGAAATTATGATTACAGCCAGGAAAAGATGTATTCCGCATTGACAAAAGCCTGTGTTGAAGCATCGCTTGAAGCGGATATTGATACCGTTATTCCCAGCGGAAGAGCCTGGCAGACGGCAAGACAGACCGTAATCGGTGATAAGCTGACCCGAGACGGAATGCACGGCAATTCTCTCGGTTGCTTCCTTGCGGGTGCTTGCTTTTATGAAATGATATTCGGTGAGGATATAAGAGAAAATCCGTATTGTCCCGAAGATATTTCTCCCGAGATTTGTACGCTTCTTAAAATATGCGCGCATATCGCGGTTGAAGAGGGGATAATGAAATGATGAATATACTCAGTCTTCGCCGGGGCATTGAAAACATCGATGAAATAAAAGTAATCGGAAAAAGCTTTGAGTTTGAAGATGTAAAGTATCATTTTATGGGTCTTGTCAGAAGCGGAAATGCGGTTACTGCAGTTTTTCTTGCATATGATGAGCAGCTTCGTGAAAAGCGGGAAGCGGAAGAGGAAAGACTCCTTGAAGAATATGATTTGGATGAAGTGCAGTCCCTTACCGTGCGTGAAGAAGAACGCGTTGATATAAATACTGCCGAGCATTATATGTCGGTCAGAAAGATATTTTCAGGTGAAACAGAGTATTCAATCGGTGCGGGTGAGGGCTGGTCACCGTCGCATCAGCCGGTTTATGAATATGCACCGATGTTTTTTGAATTCATAAAAAGCGGCTGGAAAGCTGATGATATGGAATATGTCGGCTTCGAATACCTGCATATTATGAAATGTACTCTTATGGATGAATATGAGGCTGTTCCCGATTTTGATTTGAATAATATCAGCCTTGAGGTTTTTCCGGAAATAAAAAGAACATTGGCGGAAATACCGCTGACACTTGAAATTGGCACGGAGCCTTTTGAGATTTGTCTTGAAGACGGAGAAACGGTCTATTTTGATTCTGTTTCGCTTGTCGATATGAGAGCGGAAATGAACAAAACCTTTGACAGCGACAGAATGAAAGCAATGTTGTCTGCCGAAAAAATAGCTGAAATGAAGGAAAACTTTGAAAAAGAATTTTCAAAGGAGTGTCCTGCGGGTAAATACTATATTTCGGCTGAATATGAGTGCAAAAAAGAAACATCTCTGAGAGTTTATCTCAAAGATGTTCTTGGAAATCCGAGAAAAGCAAAGAATTCTTCAATGTCATTTATTATGAAAAGTGACAGAGAGCCGAAAAGAGAAGGTCTGTTTATCAAAACTGCGATTATAGATGAGCCGTTTGAGAAAGAAACACAAAAGGTTGAAGCTGAAATATTTTCGGTTCAGAAAATGCCCGAAAAAACAATAATAGTGTTGTAAAAAGGTTTGAAGCCGTGTCCGGTAGGAGGACACGGCTTCAGTTTTTGAGGAGTTGTATATAAGAGGTAAGTAGTGATCAGAATTATTCCATATCAAGAAGGTCGTTGATGCTCATTCCGAGAACTTCTGCAAGCGCCTTGAGCTCGAAATCTGTGACAAAACGAAGCTGACCTTCAAGCTTTGAAAGACCCGATGCGTTCAGATCAATACCCTTAATCTGGAGCTGAGTGAGCAGATCTTTCTGCTTCATATTGATTTCCTTGCGTCTTGCTTCAACCTTGGCACCGACAATGTTTCTGTCGCCGAGTGCCTGCTTTCTGATTCTCATAAGTGAACCTCCTGAAATTTCTGTTAGTCGATAATTTACCGTGAATTATACAATCTGTATAATCTTTGTTTTAATATTCAACAAAACGACTTTATTTGCGTTTTTACAACCCGTATTTTAGCACAATATATATAAAAATGCAAGTCTTTTTTATTGCTTTAACAAAAAGTTTAAAAACTTTTCCAAAAAGAGTTTCTTGCGTTACGGAAAAGAGAATTACATAATCAAAATTTGTTTATTTTAACATCAGATACTATTTATTTTTGTTTGAATTGCATATTGTTTTATTTGTTTGAATGCTGCATAATAAAGAAAAAATCGGAAGAGGTAGGGTTAAGATGAATAATATAAAATCTTTAAGAAATCTGACGATGTTAACTGACTTTTATGAAATAACAATGGCAAACGGTTATTTCAAAAACGGATTTAAGGATACAATTGCTTATTTCGATATGTTCTTCCGCAAGGTGCCCGACGGCGGCGGATTTGTTATTGCTGCAGGTCTTGAACAGCTTGTTGATTATATCAATAACCTCAGCTTTACCAAGGAGGATATTGAATATCTCAGAGGTAAGGGCTTTGGTGAAGAATTCCTTGATTATCTTGCAAACTTCAGATTCGAATGCGATATCTGGGCGGTACCTGAGGGAACTCCCGTGTTTCCCGGCGAACCCATTGTAAAGGTAAAGGGTCCCGTTATTCAGGCGCAGTTTATTGAAACAATGGTGCTTCTGTGCATTAACCATCAGAGCCTTATCGCAACAAAGTCAAACAGAATCTGCCGTGCCGCAGAGGGCAGGGCTGTAATGGAATTCGGCTCAAGAAGAGCCCAGGGCTTTGACGGTGCGGTTTTGGGTGCAAGAGCGGCATATATCGGCGGATGTGCGGGAACTGCCTGCACAATTTCCGATGAGCTTTTCGGAGTACCCGCGCTCGGAACAATGGCGCACAGCTGGGTTCAGCTTTTTGATAATGAACTTGAGGCGTTCAGGGCATACGCAAAGGAATATCCCGACAGCTGCACTTTGCTTGTTGATACATTCAATGTTCTCAAATCGGGTGTTCCCAATGCAATAAAAGTATTTGACGAGGTTCTCAAGCCTCTCGGAAAGCGTCCGAAGGGCATAAGAATCGACAGCGGTGATATCGCTTATCTTTCGCGAAAGGCAAGAAAGATGCTTGATGAAGCAGGCTATCCCGATTGCTCGATTGTTGCATCGAACTCACTTGATGAATATATTATCAGAGATATGCACAGACAGGGCGCAAAGGTTGATTCCTACGGAGTAGGTGAAAGACTGATCACTTCTTCTTCAAGCCCTGTTCTCGGCGGTGTATATAAGCTTGTAGCCGTTGAAAAAGACGGAGAGATTGTCCCTAAAATCAAGCTGAGTGAAAATGTTCAGAAAATTACAACCCCCTGCAACAAGAGAGTATACAGACTTTACGATAACGAAACAGGTAAGGCGATTGCAGACCTTATGACTCTTTCAAAGGAAACGGTTGACGAAAATCAGCCGTATGAGCTTTTTGACCCCGATTATACATGGAAACGCAAGGTTGTTACTGATTTTACAGTCAGAGAACTTCTTGAACCTGTTTTCTCAAAGGGCGAATGTGTATTTGTCAAGAAGGACATCAAGGATATCAAGGCTTACTGTGCCGCACAGGTTGACACTCTCTGGGATGAGGTCACACGATTTGACAACCCTCACAATTATTATGTTGACCTTTCTCAGGCGCTCTGGGATGAAAAACACAGACTTCTTAACGAAAACAGTATGAAATAAAAAAACAGACATCGGCTTCAAACCGGTGTCTGTTTTTTATGGGGTATATAGATGAAAACTTGCACTCTTTTTAAGCAACTCTTTCCGAGCTTTTTCCGCCGTTGATAACAGCAAATGAAGCATATTCCTCTTCGTAATCTTCAATGTCAGAGGGGGCTCTTGACTGCACGTTTGCGCTTGCGTAAGCAAATGTTGAGTTCTGCTTTTTGTTTGCTTTGTATGTTCTCACAATAGCCTTGATAAGCTTTACAACATTGTTTTCAAATTTGATAAGTCTCTTTTCAAAGATAAAGCATAAAACAACTGCAACTGCTGCGGAAAATTCCAAAACCGTTCTGATGATATCTATATTTGACATAATATTTATCCTCCTTGACTAACCTTTGAAAAAGGTGAAACATTTGTTCTGTGAACTTATTATAGCAGACGAACATTCGTTTGTCAATACAAATGTTCGATATTTTTCGAACATTTTTTCGATTTGTACTTTGGTTTCATAATACCACAACATATGCACATTATCAATAGTGCAACCACAATAAATTGTGGTGCAAATTCGACTTTATTTTCATAATCTGTTCAAAAAATACTTTCTCTGATAAAAATTATGCACCGAACAAATTGAAAATGACAAAAAATTTCCGTTAAATGTTGACTTTATAAACCATAGGAAATATAATTATCGGGAATGGAGATGATATAATGTTTTATAATTTATGGGCGTTCGTCAGACAGAGTTTAGTCAGAATCTGGCTTGCGGGTGAAAAGGCGATTTTCAAGGCATCAAAAGGTAAATATCCAAAGGCTCTTTTTTGTTGGCGAGCAAATCCGCAGTGGGTCGGAAGCAAGGTTAAGGTGCTTTCTGAAAATGAATATTCAACTGATATTGCAAAAGTTGACGAAAACGGAAATATAACCGATGACGACTTTGTTATCGTTTCGAGCACGGATTTTCATATTGATACAAACCACGACAATAACTGCAAAACTATGTATTATTTCGTAAAACATATTGCCGACGTCAAGCCGGATTTGGTTGTGCTTACGGGCGATATTATTCTTTCAAAGTATCAGCAGATTGATGCCATTCAGTTTGCGCAGATGATGGAGAAACTCGGAGTATATTGGACTATAGTTTTTGGTAATCATGAGGTAAGAGAAGAAAAAGGTTTCTATAAGTATCTTATGATGAAGAGCTTTTCCGATTATCCTCATTGCCTCGCAAAGCACGGTCCCAAGGACCTCTTCGGCTATGGCAATTATTCAGTGAGAATTCACGGAAAAGACGGCAAGCTTCGTCAGACCTTGTTTATGCTTGACTCGGGAAGAGATATCCGTGAGGAATATACGGCGCAATACGGACTTCCTAAAGATATACAAGGTTATGACTTTATTAAAAAAGAGCAGATTGATTTTTATAAAAAGGAAATTGACACACTCAGAGCAAAACACGGCGACTTCAAATCAATGATGTATATGCACATTCCTATCAAAGAATATGAGTTGGCATTCAAGGATATCGGCAACGGTGTTTATGAGCCGACGGGAGAATGCGAAATTCTTTACGGAGAGATGTTTGAAAGCGTCGGAAGTTCACCCTATAATAGCGGATTGTTTGATGCGATTCTTGAAAAGGGAAGCACTCAGGCGGTGTTCAGCGGTCACGACCACGTCAACGACTGGTGTGCACTTTATAAAGGAGTGAAACTTGTTTACTGTCAGGAGCTTGGTTACAATCTTTATCATTACGGAACATTGCATAAAGATGTTCCCGAAAAGAACTGGAATCACGGTGTAACCGTAACCCGAATCAAGGCAGACGGAACGGCAGAAATATCCCAGAGACGCAACGGAGTTTATATGTAAAAATCAAAACACAGTCGGAAAACAAGGATTTTATGTCCCGATTTTCGGCTGTGTTTTTTTGATTTTTTGAAGGAATGAAAGATAAAACTTGCAAAAGTTATCCACACACTTATGCGGTATATACATCGATTGTATATTCCGAACAAGAATAATAAACGATTGTAAAGTGGAAAACTTTACAAAAATATTTCTAAATAGGAATAAAAACTTAAAGTTATCCACATTTTCCACGGACTTTTCCACATCTGAAAGTTTTTCAACTTTACACCGTTTTAGTGTAAAGGGGTTGCGCTTTACTGCATATTTTTATGTATATAAATTATATTATACAGTATAGTTTATATATATATTGCAAGAAACATTTCATTTATAATATAAACTATAATTATATTTATATATTATATATAATAAAAGACGGAATGCGATTTATTCACATTCCGTCTGATTTTTATACTTTTTCACCTTTTACAAAAACAGCTTTTATTGTTTTAAGGTTTTCTGACAAAACAAGAAGGTCTGCGTTTTTGCCTTCTTTTATGCTGCCTGTAATTTTGTCTGCGCCGATAACTCTTGCGGGGTTGATTGTAACGGATTTGATTGCCTGCCTGAGCGGAATTCCGAATTTCAGAATATTCTGAAATTCATCAAAAAGATTTGTTATGCTTCCTGCGAGAGTGCCGTCTTCGAGTCTTGCGGCACCGCCCTTATTTATTACCTTCTGACCGCCAAGAGTGTATTCTCCGTCTTCAAGGTCGGCTGCCATCATAGAGTCGCTTATTACAACAGTTCTGTCTTCTCCGAGCGCTTTGAATGTGATTCTCAGGGTTGGTTCGCAGATATGGATTCCGTCGCATATGAGTTCGGCGGTGACATTGTCGCTGTCAAGCACGGCACCGACTGCGCCTGCTTCTCTCGATGTAAGACAGTTCATTGCGTTGTAAAGATGGGTGGCGTGAGAGATGCCGCATTCAATTGCGTTGTGCAGACATTTGTAATCGGCGGTTGTGTGTGCTGCAGAAACTGTGCAGATATCCTTTGCTTTTTTTATGAATTCATCTGCACCGCTTATTTCAGGGGCAATGTCAACGAGTTTTATGGGACAGATTTCATTAAGTTCTTTGAAAAGCTCAAAATCGGGTGCAATGATGTTTTCTTCTGCCTGAGCGCCTTTCTTGGCAGGGGATATGAAAGGACCTTCCATATTTATTCCGTGGATATATGCGCCTTCTTCCTTGCCCATCGTGTCAGCAGCATATCTGAAGCTGTTTTTGATTTCGTCAACGGGAATTGTCATCGTTGCCGGACAGAAAGACGTTATGCCGTGTTTAACAAGGCTTTTGCTCATTCTTGCAACGGAATCGGGATTTCCGTCTGTTGCATCAGCCATGTTGCAGCCGTGTATGTGGATATCAATGAAACCGGGAAGGATTGTGCAGCCTGAAAAATCTTCTCCGTCACGGTTAATTTCGCCGATGTTTTTGATAATTCCGTTTTCGATTTCGATATCTGCTTTTTCAAATTCAAAGTTTTCGTTGCAGATAAGAGCGTTTTTAATAATCATATTTATCACCGTAATAATTATATCATAAAGGGGAGTGATTGTCAAAAAACAAAACGCAGCATTTTTTACGCTGCGTCTGATATGTTTTATAAATAAAAATTAAGCTCTGTCTTCGATGTATTCAACAAGATCGCCGACTGTCTTGATTTTTTCAAGTGCTTCGTCTGAAAGCTCAATATCAAATTCGTCTTCGATTGACATTGCGAGATCGATGAGGTCAAGGCTGTCTGCGCCAAGCTCTCCTGTGATTGCAGCGCTTTCTGTGATGATGCTCTGATCAACTTCGAGCTGCTCGCTGATGATTTTCTTGAGTTTTTCAAATACCATGATTCTTCTCCTTTAAAATTGATTATTGTTTCCCCCCGGAAACCACAATATAAATATTATTGTTATTCCGCCGTTTTGTCAATAGTTATTTTTAACAAATGCGGAATATAATTTTGAAATTTGCTGATAATATAATCAAAAAAGCGCCGAAAGGGATAAATATGAGCATTTTTATTGATTTATTGAAAGCTTTTGCCGCAGGAGGTGCAATTTGCCTCGTCGGACAGATTCTTATGGACCTGACAAAGCTGACTCCGGGAAGAATACTTGTTATGTTTGTTACTCTTGGAGTTGCTTTTACGGCTTTGGGAATATATGAGCCTTTTGTTGAATGGGCGGGAGCGGGGGCAACCGTGCCGCTGACAGGCTTCGGTTTTACTTTGGCGAAAGGTGTGGAGAAAGCAATAGCGGAGCAGGGTGCAAGAGGAATTATAACGGGAGCCTTTACTGCGGGTGCGGGCGGAGTGACGGTTGCGGTTTTATGCGGTCTGATTGCTTCGTTTGTTTCAAAACCCAAAGAAAAATAAAAAAATTCCCGTTTCGCAATGAAACGGGAATCAGATTGATTGAATTATGCCTCAACTTCGCAGCAGGAGCAGGAAACATAGTTTTCTTCGCAGTCTGCTGTGCTGTTTTTCTTCTCGAGGAACTTTTTAACTGCAAAATAAATGCCTGCAGCAACACCTGCGATTGCAACGATGATGCCGACAATTTTAAGAACTTTCTTTAAGCAATCCATTTGAAAAACCTCCGTTTTAAAAATTTACTCCTAAATTATAGCTCAATTGAAAGAGATTGTCAATAATTAAACAACCGTGGTCATAAAATTTTTACAACCACGGTTATCTCTTTTAATTATTTTGCAAGCTTTGCAAGAGCCGACTTTTTGCGGGCAGCATTGTTCTTGTGGAGAAGACCCTTTGCTGCAGCCTGGTCAACCTTCTTGATTGCTTCCTTTACGAGAGCAGCAGTCTCGGGAGCGTTTGCTTCAGCAGCAACGTGAGCCTTTTTGATAGCTGTCTTAAGAGCTGTGTTGCGTGACTTATTTCTTGCAGCTCTGGTCTTGTTAACAAGAACTCTCTTCTTAGCTGATTTAATATTGGGCATAATGGCACCTCCTTCTTCATACAGGTGATTATCATAACACATTTTTTTTGCAATTGCAAGGAATTTTTAAAAAATATTTCATTGCATCGCAAATATATTACTAAATATTTTCAAAAAAATCAAGAGGTAATTTAAAATATGAACTTCAGAACTGATCTTGCGCTCGAAAGATGCGAATTTTTGGGAGAAAAAAATATTGAGGGAATTGATATTGAACGGTTTGAAGCGAGAAAAGCAACAGTTACCAGAATAGATGTCAGAACCCCCGAGGGGGCAAAAACAGTTGATAAGCCGATGGGACGTTATGTGACGGTTGAAGTGACACCGTTTGCAAAACATGCACAGTTTGTGGATGACAGCTTTCAGACCCTTTGCGATGAACTGAAAATGATGCTTCCGAAAGAAGGCAGCGTTCTCGTTGCGGGTCTCGGAAATATCAGGATAACACCTGATGCGCTCGGACCAAAGTGCGCATCAATGATATTTGCAACCAGACACATAACGGGTGAACTTCTCAAATCAACGGGACTCGGTTCGCTCAGATGTGTGAGCGCTTTTTCAACGGGAGTGATGGGGGAGACGGGTGCCGAAGCGAGTGAGCTTATCAAAGGTGCGGTGAATATGCTCAGGCCTGATGCTGTTGTCACAATTGATGCGCTTGCGGCAAGAAGCGTATCAAGACTCGGAAATACCGTGCAGATGTGTGACACGGGCATTGTGCCGGGCTCGGGAGTCGGAAACTCAAGGCGGGAAATAAGCGAAAGAACTCTTGGAGTGCCAGTGATTGCGATAGGAGTGCCTACGGTTGTTGATGCGGCAACACTGGTGTATGATTATTCGGGCAAAGATGATGTTGCCGATGATGCAAAAATGATGATGGTGACACCTCGTGAGGTTGACCTGATGATTGAAAGAGCTGCCAAATTGACTGCGCTTGCCGTTAACTGCGCACTTCAACCTGATATCAGCCCCGAAGATATGATGATGCTTACTATGTGAATAAGTTGGGAAACACTTCGCTGATGCGGAGTGTTTTTTCTTTTTGTATGAAATTTTGCGGTATGGATTATCAATATTTTGTGGTGAATTTTTGCTCTGACCACAAGTCGGAAAGTTTTTGAAAAAAATTAAAAAATTTTTCAAAAAAGGCTTGATATATTTGCATTTATATATTATAATCAAAAACATCCAAGGGAAGAAAAGGATTTGTTTGGGGATTTCAACCGCAAAATAATCTGATTGAAAGGAGGCGGAAAAATGCCGAATTTTAAAAGCTCCGAAATGAGAAAATTCGACCAGGTCAACAGAATGTCAATCCCGCCTCAGTTCAGAGAGGATTTGGGAAGTCCCGTTGTGATTGTCAAATCAATTTACGACGAACCGTGCTTGTGTATATATCCCGAAAAGGAATATGACAGGCTCAGCAGATCGATTGTGCGCAGATATAAAGGCAAGCAGCAGGCGATTGCGCAGAGAAAACTCGCAAGAAGAATTGACCTTGCTTATGTTGATAAATCGGGACGTATAACTCTGAAAGAAGATTTCAAGGAATATGCCGAGCTTGGAGAAGATGTTTACGTTGTCGGTATGGGAAACAGACTTGAGCTGTGGAATGCTGAAGTTTATGATGAGTATACTGATGAAACCACATTCAACTTTGATGAAATAAGCCTTTATGACCTTGAAGAGGAAAGCAAGGAGGAATAATGATGAGCGGAGAGTTTCACCATATTCCCGTGCTGTTCAATGAAACAATCGAATCGCTCAACATTAAGCCTGACGGAATTTATGTTGACTGCACATCGGGCGGCGGCGGACATTCAAGTGCGATTGCAAGCCGACTTGAAACGGGCAGACTGATTTCGATTGACAGAGACCCCGAGGCGATTGAGGTTCTCAACGAGAGGCTTTCGAAATTCGGGTGTGTAACGGTTGTTCACGATAACTTTTTTAACATAAAAAACATTCTTGCATCACTCGGTATCGATAAGGTTGACGGTGTGCTTGCTGATCTCGGAGTAAGCTCACATCAGCTTGATGAACCCGAAAGAGGATTTTCGTTCCATCACGATGCACCTCTTGATATGAGAATGTCGCTCTCGGGAATGAGCGCCGCACAGGCGGTCAACAATCTTTCGCAGAGTGAACTTCAGAAAATCATTTTTGATTACGGCGAAGAAAAGTTTGCTCCGTCAATATCAAGAGCGATTGTGAAAGCAAGACAGATAAAGCCGATTGAAACAACGTTTGAACTTTCGGACATCATAAAATCCGCAATGCCCGCAGCGGCTAAAAGGGACGGGCACCCCGCCCGAAAAACCTTCCAGGCTCTGAGGATATTCGTAAATTCAGAAATCGAGGGACTCTCAGAAGCTGTAACGGATATGTTTGACTGTCTCGGACAGGGCGGCAGAGTGAGTGTGATAACTTTCCATTCACTTGAAGACAGAACGGTAAAGCAGGCACTTGCTCCGTTATCCAAAGGATGTACATGCCCCAAAAATTTTCCGGTCTGTGTGTGCGGTAACAAGCCTGCGGCAAAGGTTTTTAAAGCTGTTGCGCCGAGCAAGGCTGAACTCGAAGAAAATCCCCGCAGCAGAAGTGCAAGGCTCAGAACTGCCGAAAAACTTTAATTATCATAATCATTATATAGATGTGTAAAACAACGGACGATAACGGAAAGGAGGAGAAAGTATGACGGAATACAACAGAAGCGAGGCTTATGACCTTAATCTTATTGACATAGACATTATGTCAAGTACGGCACCTGCTGTTGAAACACCTGAAAAAGAGAAAACAAAAATCCAACAGCCCGATGCCCAAGAAGTTGCAAGAGTGAGAGCGGAGTCGGTTGCCGAAGCAAAACACGCACTCAAAGTGCTTGCGGTTATTCTTGTTATGTTTTCACTCCTGACGGGTGTTATCGGTGCAAGACTTGCGGTGTATGACCTCAAGTATAAGGCGGCAGAAATCCGCGTTGCTCTTGATGAAGCAAAAAGTGAAAATGTAAGACTGAATATGACTCTTGATGCCTTGATGTCACGCGAAAAGGTTGAAGAGTATGCTGTTAATGTTTTGGGTATGCAGAAAATACAGCGCTACCAGATAAGATACCTTGAGGGCATGGATGGCGACAGGGTGGTTGTATCGGGCGGCGATACTGTTGATGCTGAAATTAAAGCAGACAACTAAACTTGTGTTTTTTGTCTGCTTTAATTAGCATAGGCTGAATGTTAAGCGGCATATAATTTAAAACGTTTTAACTTCAAGGCTGTCTCAAAATTGCGGAATGTCAGGCTTAAACCGAAGGGCTTTCGGTGTGATTTTCTGCTTTGGGACGGCGATTTTTTTTGAAAGGAATGATTTTGCTTTGGCTCTTAAAAATATAACTTCGCGGATGAGAGAAAAATACAGAAACACAATGAGAAAATCACCGAGAGCAAGATTCAATATGCGGGCCAAGGCGATGTTTGCGGTTCTTATTATTCTCACGGGATTGGTTTCGTGGAATCTTTTCAGAATACAGGTTAAAGAAAATGATTATTACAGAGCGCTTGCTGAGGACAATCAGCTTCGCGATACCGTTGTCAACGCCGAAAGAGGTGTGATTTATGATGCAAACGGCACCGTGCTTGCCCAGAGTGCATCTGTATGGAAAATCTATATCAATCCCAATTCGCTCACAAAGCTTAAAGGCGTGGATGAAAAAGTTATAGAAAATTTCAAGGCAGACGTATGCCGTAAGCTTTCGGACATAACCGGTGTGGATTATGATGTGATTTTTGAAAAAATAAACAGATCAAACAGGCAGAACGAAACCATAAAAACTCAGGTTGAGTTTGCAGAAAAAGAAGAGATTGCAAAGCTCAGAAAAGAAGTATACAAATATAATACGATTGTTAAATCGAGATGGGGAAAAACCGAAACAAAAGAAAGAACAATAAAATATAACATTGTTGTCGGTATTGAACCTGATGCAAAAAGATACTATCCGTATTCAAACTTTGCTTCGCACGTTATCGGCTATTATTCCAACGGTGAGGGTGTGGGAAAAGAAGGTCTTGAAAGCTTCTATAACGATGAACTTTCGGGAATTCCGGGCAGAATCATAACCTCGTTCGGCGGTAACAGTATGGTCAGTGAGGAAGAATACGAAACCGTATATGATGCGCAGATGGGAACAAGTCTTGTGCTGACCCTGGATGAGGTTATTCAGAGATATCTTGAGGACAGTCTCAGGCAGGTTCATAAAGAAAACGGCAGTGTCGGTGCCTATGGTATTGTTATGGATGTCAATACGGGTGCTATCAAGGCTCTTGCGTGCATAGACGACTATAATCTCAATGACCCTCAGCATCTTGAACAGGAAGACTATGAATTCATAGCAAAAGAGGGCGAAAATCCTGACACGGAATTGCTTGACAAAAATCAGAAGGCAGAGATACTCAAAGCTCATCCCGACGATGTTATAGCTCAGGCTGCTCTGAGAAGAAAGTACATACAAAACGATATGCTCTACAAAATCTGGAGCAATTCGATTATAGGAAGCATTTATTATCCCGGTTCGGTATTCAAAACAATAACTCTTTCAGCGGCGGTTGAAGAAAATGTTGTGAATCCCGACGAAAAATTCTATTGCCACGGTTATGCAAAGGTTGCCGGAGAAACAATGAATTGCCATAAGAGGGGCGGCCACGGTTCGCAGACGCTTACCCAGGGACTTGAGAATTCATGTAACCCCTTCTTCATCGATATCGGTCAGAGACTCGGAAGCGAAAAATTCTATGAATATTTTGAGGCATTCGGATTTACCGAGAAAACGGGAATCGACCTTCCGGGTGAAGCTGTTCCCAAGGCGGGAAGAAACTATTACACAAAAGAAAAGCTCGGTATCGTTGAACTTTCGAGCTGTGCTTTCGGTCAGTCTCTTCAGGTAACACCCGTTCAGATAATAACTGCGATAAGTGCCATTGCAAATGGCGGAAAGCTTATGACTCCGTATATTGTTGCAAAGCAGCTTGACGCCAAAGGAAACGTTATTTCTGAAACTCAGCCGACGGTAAGACGTCAGGTTATTTCGGAACAGACCGCAGCAACGGTTGCATCGATGATGGAATCTGTTGTTACAAACGGAACAGGTTCGAGAGCTTATGTTGCAGGCTACAGAGTTGCGGGCAAAACTGGAACCTCACAGAAATATAATAAATCGGGTATTTATATCGCATCGTTTGCGTGCTTTGCACCTGCAGATGATCCCGAGCTTGCCGTTCTTATCATCGTTGATGAACCTCAGGTCAAAATCAACGGCGGTGAAATCTGCACAAAGGTTGCGGCAAAGGTTATTGAAAAATCGCTTGAATATATGGGCGTTGAAAAGCAGTATTCCGAGGGCGAACTTGATATGCTTGACACAACAACACCCAATCTCGTTAATCTTTCGGTTGATGAGGCTGAAAATCTGCTCTCAACAGAGGAGTTCACCGTTAAAGTTATAGGTGATGGTGATACTGTTATCAATCAGGTTCCCGCATATAATCAGACAATACCCAAGGACGGACTTATTGTTCTCTATACCGAAAAGGACAGCGAGCCGATGCAGGCAACGGTTCCGAATCTTCTTGGTATGAGTCTGACTCAGGTTAATAAATATGCGGTTGCTTCGGGATTAAACATAAGAATTTCAGGCAATGCTTTGAATGAGGGCAAGTTCGTGTCGTTCGTTCAGGACATTGAACCCGGAACACAGGTTGATTACGGAACAACAATTACCGTTTCATTTGAGTCAATCGGAGGAACGGACGATCTTGCAGAATAATAAATCCCAAACAGGAGGGACAAAAGATGAAGCTTACACAGCTTTTAAAAGAGCTTGAATATATCGGAAATCCTGCAGAAGCAGAGGTTGAATTCATAACGGACAATTCCCGTAATATAAGCAAAAACTGTGTGTTTATCTGTATTGAGGGAAAGCGTTTTGACGGTCACACAAAGGCTGCAGAAGCGCTTGAAAACGGTGCGGCGGCGGTTGTTGTGCAAAAAGATATGGGTCTTCCCAATCAGATTCTTGTTAAGAACACAAGAGCTGCTTACGCGGTTCTCTGTGCAGAATTCTTCGGACATCCCGAAAGAAAGCTGAAAATAATCGGTGTTACGGGCACAAACGGAAAAACAACCTCTTGTTTTATCCTTAAATCCGTTCTCGATTCTCTCGGACACAAAAGCGGACTTCTCGGAACCGTAAAAAACATTGTCGGAGATAAAGAATATCCCGCATCTCTCACAACCCCCGATTGCTACGAACTTTTCTCGCTTTATGCGCAGATGGTTGAAGCGGAATGCGAATACTGTGTTATGGAAGTTTCCTCGCAGGCGCTTGACCAGTGCAGAGTTCACGGTGTTCATTTTGCGGCGGCGATTTTCACAAATCTCACCCAGGACCATCTTGATTATCACGGAACGTTTGAAAACTATCAGGCGGCAAAACATCTTCTTTTTGAAAATTCCGACATTGCAGTTATCAATGTTGATGATGATGCCGCTGAATATATGCTTTCCGGAACTGATTGCAGAAATATTACTTTCTCGGTTGAAAAAGACAATTGCGATTATTCGGCAAAGAACGTCAGAAACACCGAGCAGGGTGTTAAATACGAGCTTGTAAGAACGGGTGATATCGGCAGAGTGAAATTTGCCGTTCCGGGCAAGTTTTCGGTATATAATTCAATGGGTGCTGCTGTTTGCCTTATTGAACTCGGCTTTGATTTCAGAACAATTCTTGAAAAACTTGCTGAATGCACGGGTGTTCCGGGCAGAATGGAGGTTGTTCCCACAGATAAGCCTTATACCGTTCTTATTGACTATGCACATACTCCCGACGGACTTGAAAACGTTATCACCTGCGTGCGTGAAATCGCACAGGGCAGAGTTATAACCCTTTTCGGCTGCGGCGGCGACAGAGACAGAACAAAGAGACCTCTTATGGGAAGAATCGCTTCAAAGCTTTCGGATATTACGATTGTAACCTCGGATAATCCGAGAAGCGAAGACCCCGAAGAAATTATAAAGGATATTCTTGAGGGTATCGGAAAACATTCGGGCAAGGTTATTGTTGAAAGTGACAGAAGAAATGCCATCAAAAAAGCATTGTCAACCGCACAGGCAGGCGACATCATAATTCTTGCGGGCAAGGGTCAGGAAACTTATCAGATTCTTGCAAGCGGAAAGATTGATTTTGATGAACGCAAGGTTGTTGCGGAAATTCTTTCCGGAAAAGCGGAGGGCTGAAAATGAAGCCTATGACATTTAAAGAAGCGGCGGAGGCAGTCGGCTCTGTAAGCACACTTGCGGGAAGTTTTGACTGCATATGCACCGACACAAGAAAAATTGAAGACGGCTGTCTTTTTATTGCAATAAAAGGCGACAATTTCGACGGTCATGATTTTGCCGCAAAGGCAATTGAAAACGGTGCACAGGCTGTGCTTTGCGAAAGAGACTGCGGACTCGGAGAAAGACAGATTCTTGTTGAAAGCACAAGGCTTGCACTCCTTGACCTTGCAGGCTATTACAGAAGACTTTTCAACATCAAGGTTATCGGAATAACGGGAAGTGTCGGCAAAACAACAACAAAGGAAATGGTTCATGCCGTTGTTTCCTCAAAATATAACACCTTAAAAAACGAGGGAAACCTCAACAACGAAATCGGTGTTCCTTTAACCCTTTTCAGGCTTGATAAAATACACGAAGCGGCTGTTATCGAAATGGGAATGAGTGGCTTCGGTGAAATTTCAAGAATGACAAAGGCTGTTAAACCCGATATCGCAATTATCACGAATATCGGTGTTTCGCATATTGAAATGCTCGGCTCAAGAGACGGTATTCTCAGAGCAAAGCTTGAAATTCTTGAGGGTATGAAAGGCGATGCGCCCGTTATCCTCAATGCCGATGACGATATGCTCGTTACGGTTAGACCGGGTGCGCATCCCGTGATTTATTACGGGATTGAAAACGAAAATTCCGCTGTCAGAGCATATGATGTTCAGGCAAAAGAAGATGAAATTTCAATGAATGCCGTATTTTCGGAGGGTGAGGCTTCCGTGAAGCTTCCTTTCCCCGGAAAACATAATATATATAATGCTCTCTGTGCCGCGGCGGCGGGTCAGCTTCTCGGAATCAGACCCGAGGATGCTTTTGAAGCTCTTAAAAGCTACGTACCCGCGGGAATGCGACAGAGAATCAACAAGAAATACGGAATGACTTTTATTGAGGACTGCTATAACGCAAGTCCCGATTCGCAGGCAGCGGCAATGGCTGTTCTGGGAGGAATGAATGCAAAACGCAGAATTGCCGTTGTGGGCGATATGCTTGAACTCGGTGCCGTGAGCAAAGAGGCTCATTACGGAGTAGGAGTGAAAGCGGCGGAAAACGGAATCGATATTCTGCTTACTTACGGCGAACGTTCTTTTGAAGCCGCAAAAGGCGCAAAAGAAAACGGAGTTGCAACAGTTAAAAGCTTTACGGATAAAAACGAATTGTCGCAGGAAATCTGCTCGTTGCTTGAAGAAGGAGATGCAATTCTTTTCAAAGCAAGCAGAGGTATGAAATTAGAGGAAGTTATTTTTGCCGTATACGGACATTTTGAAAATAACTGAAAGGGCTGCTTTTGATGAATATTATTACTGCTCATATCCTTGCAGGCGTCTGTGCGCTTGCTGTAACGGCAATTCTCGGCTTTGCTATGGTTCCGTGGCTCAGAAAGCTGAAATTCGGTCAGACTATTCTTGACATCGGACCGAAATGGCATATGAGCAAGCAGGGAACGCCGACGATGGGCGGAATAATGTTTGCAATCGGTCTTTGCGCATCGGTGATTGTAACTGTAATCACCGACAAAATAATGGGCGGCGACATAATCGCGCAGGGCAGTCTCGTTAAATCCGAGATGTATACAAAGCTTATCAGCGGTGTGGTTATGGCGATTGCTTTCGGTCTCATAGGTTTTGTTGATGACTATATAAAGGTTGTCAAACATCAGAATCTGGGACTTACAATAAAACAGAAAACCTTTGCCCAGCTTGCGGTTATTATTTCTTATCTGACAAGTCTTTTTATGTCAATGCAGGGCAACCCCTATATGTTTATTCCTTTTATAGGTGTTGTTGAAATCGGATTTTTCTTCTGGATTTTCGGAATAGTGATTATCTATGCGGCGATAAATGCCGTGAATTTCACCGACGGCGTTGACGGTCTTTGCACAAGTGTAACCGCAACAACAGCGGTTTCGCTCGGTGCAATTGCGGTTTTAAAAGGCTTTTTCGGTTTTTCGGTGCTTGCAAGTGCACTTTTCGGCGCCTGCATAGGATTTTTGTTCTGGAACAGGAATCCCGCAAAGGTTTTTATGGGGGATACGGGTTCAATGTTTCTGGGCGGTATGGTTGTTGCGATTGCGTATGCACTTAACTGCCCGCTTATTCTTCTTATCTGCGGCATCGTTTATGTTATTGAGGGTGCGTCGGATGTTTTGCAGATTGTTTATTACCGTGTAACGGGCGGAAAAAGAATTTTTAAGATGGCACCCATTCATCATCATTTTGAAATGTGCGGCTGGAGCGAAAAGAAAATCGTTTCGGTCTTTACGGCTGTTAACATAGCGGGCGGAATTGCCGCGTTTGCGCTTGTGTATTACGGCGGATATTCGATGTAACAAGAGAGGGGAGTATGTAGGTTGAAAAATAAAAAGAGTAAGTCGCCGGGCAGAGTGAAAACTTTTTTTAAAAGCAAGTTTTCTGTTGCAAAGAGAACTCTTAAAAATGAATTTCTTGAAATCGGAAAAAGCTTTGCCTGTTTCGGCCATATCATATCGGATAATTTTTTGTATTATGTAATCAGAAAAAAAGACGCAAAAAAACCTGAACCGCTTTTCTTTAAGGGTCCCACAAATCTGACATTTGTCCTTGCAATCGTTGCGTTGCTTGCTTTCGGACTTGTTGCGCTTTTTTCTGCAAGCTATGTAGAATCCTATGACCAGAATCCGTCAAGCGAAAAAGTAATTACAATTCAGGAAGACGGAACGGCTGTTGAAACTGAAGTCAAG
Organism: Acutalibacteraceae bacterium; assembly: GCA_045637305.1. Taxonomy (GTDB): domain Bacteria; phylum Bacillota; class Clostridia; order Oscillospirales; family Acutalibacteraceae; genus CAG-177. The sequence goes on along the minus strand of JAZTZD010000061.1, from coordinate 25,220 downwards.
GTCAAGGAAGCAAAAGGCGGATACGCAATGTTCCTTGAACAGCTCGGAGTTGCCTTGGCGGGTCTTGCGGTAATGATGATGGCATCTCATGTGAGAATTGATGTTTATCGGAAACTGGCGGGATTTATGTTTGTCATATCGCTGGTGCTGCTGATTTACGTGCTGATAAATCCCGAAATAAAAGACGGCAAGGAAGATATCAAGCGTTGGGTTAATATATTCGGAATTTCTCTGCAGCCGTCAGAAATCGCAAAGCTTACAATGATACTTTATATGGCATCGATAATGGAAAGATATCAGTCATATATAAAGAAAAGTGCATGGGCAATTGTTCCCAATGCAATCCCCGTGTTTATCGTGCTTGCGCTCATGATTCCCGAAAGCCATAATTCAGGTATGGTTATCATTTTGGCAATCGGCGCATCAATGCTTTTCTTCGGCGGAATCAAAATGCGATGGTTCCTCGTCGGTGCGGGCTTTGTTGCCGTTGCAGTAGCAGGATTATATATATACGGTATTTATCTCTGCGAGCACGAAGATGCGATAACTCATTATGCGCAGGACAGAATTGCAATGTGGGTTAAGCTTCTTGAAGGCTACGACCTCACATCAGATGAACGTACGGGCGATGCCTGGCAGTCGCTTCAGTCGCTTTATGCGGTTGGTTCAGGCGGACTGTTCGGTCTTGGCTTCGGTCAGTCAAAGCAGAAGCATATGTATCTGCCCGAGCCTCATAATGACTTCATTTTTGCGGTTGTCTGCGAAGAACTCGGATTCTTCAGGTCGCTACTTGTAATCCTTGCGTTCCTTTTGCTCGTTTTCCTCGGTATGTATATTGCAACCAAGGCGAGAAGCAAATTTGCCGCAATGGTAGCAATGGGTCTGAGTTTCAAGGTCGGATTACAGGCGCTTCTGAATTTTGCGGTTGTAACCTCAATGATACCGAATACGGGTATCAGCCTTCCGTTCTTCAGTTCGGGCGGAACAGCGCTGCTTTTGCAGCTTATTGAAATGGGAATAATCCTTGCCGTGGCAAGAGAAAGCGGAAAGAAGGGCAGTTATGCTTTGCAATAAGAGAATTTTAATTGCGGCAGGCGGAACGGGCGGACACATAAACCCCGCTCTCGGCACTGCAGGCTATATCAAAGAAAAACATCCCGATGCACAGATAATTTTTGCGGGTACTGCAGATAAAATGGAAGCGAGACTCGTTCCGGAAGCTGGATACGAGCTTCGTACAATCGAAATCAGCGGCTTTTGGAGAAGCTTTTCTCCCGAAGCGATTAAGCACAATCTCGGAACACTTTCAAAGCTTTTGAAATCGTCATCTCAGGCAAAGAAAATCATAAAGGATTTCAAGCCTGACCTTGTAATCGGTTTCGGCGGATATGTAAGCGGTCCTGTTCTGAGAATGGCGGCAAAAATGGGCATTCCCACAGCCGTTCACGAGCAGAACGCATTTCCCGGCGTAACTAACAAGGCTTTGGCGGGAAGTGTTGACAGAGTTATGCTCACCGTGCCTCAGGCTCAGCAGTATATAAAGGCGAAAAATCCTTGCGTTATCACGGGTCTTCCGATAAGAGGAGACCTTCTTAAAACTGACAGAGATTTTGCAAGGGCAGAGCTCGGCATTTCGGATAAACCGCTTATTCTTTCAATGGGCGGAAGTCTTGGCGCAAAGCCCGTAAATGATGCTGTTCTGGGTCTTATTGTCAATAAGCATAAGGATAACGACTGCGTTTTTCTTCATGCAACGGGCAAGGGCGGGGCAGAGGCGTTCAAAGAAAAACTTGAACAGCAGGGCGTTGACCTGAGCAACCCGAATATCAGAATTGTTGAATATATCGATATTCCCAAGTGTCTTCCCGCGGCGGATCTTGTAATCAGTCGCTCGGGTGCAAGCACACTCAGTGAGCTTCAGGCACTCGGTAAGCCTTCTGTTCTCATTCCTTCGCCTTATGTTACGGAGAATCATCAGTATCATAATGCGATGGCACTTGTCAATAACGGTGCGGCGGAAATTCTTGAAGAAAAGAATCTGACACCCGATACGCTTACCGAAAAGGTGAACGGTCTCATTTCCGATAGAAGCAGACTTGAAGCTGTAGGCAGAAATGCAAAAGAAATGGCTGTTCTTGATGCAACGCAGAGAATATATGAAACACTTTGTGAAATAGTAAAATAAATTCACCATAAGTGCTTCCGCAGAATAATATGCTAATAGTGTTATTATTCAAGGAGCATTTATATGAAAAAAATCATCGTAAACGGCGGCAATGCCCTTGACGGCAGTGTTACGCTTCAAGGCTCAAAAAACAGCGCACTTCCGATTCTTGCGGCAACGGTTGCAACGGGCGGAGTGAGCGTGATACATAATTGTCCGATGCTTTCGGACGTTTCGGCGGCAATAAAGATTCTTGAACATATCGGATGTAAGGTGAAATGTGACGGCAACACGGTTGTTGTTGATTCAACAGATGCCTCGCATTACGATATTTCCGAAAATCTTATGCGTGAAATGCGTTCCTCAATTGTTTTTCTCGGCGCATTGCTTTCAAGATTCGGAAATGCCTGTGTAACGCCACCCGGTGGGTGTGAAATAGGACTCAGACCAATTGATCTGCATCTGTCGTCGTTCCGCAGTATGGGTGTGAAAATAGCGGAGGAAGGCGGAATTCTCAGCTGTGTTGCCGAAAACGGAGTGAAAGGCTGTAACATCAATCTTTCTTTTCCGAGTGTCGGTGCGACGGAGAATATTATGCTTGCATCAATCGGCGCAAGGGGAGAAACGGTGATAAACAACGCCGCAAGAGAGCCCGAAATAAAAGACCTTGCGGATTTTCTCTGCAAATGCGGAGTTAAAGTCAGCGGAGCGGGTCAGAGTGTTATCAGAATCGAGGGCGTATGCACCGCGAAGAATATTGAACACACGGTTATTCCCGACAGAATTATTGCTTCCACATATATGGCGGCGGCGGTCAGCGCGGGCGGAAAGATTGCAATAAAAGGAATTGACAGAGAGCATCTTGTACCTGTTCTTCACACATTCGATGTGGCGGGTTGCAAGCTGAATCTTAATGAAAGAGAGCTTGTTCTCGAAGCGCCGAAAAGAGCCGGCAGAGTGCGGTATATACGTACTATGCCGTATCCGGGTTTTCCAACGGATTCACAGGCGGTTGTTATGGCTATGCTGACAAAAGCGCGGGGAACAAGCGTTATAAATGAAAATATTTTTGAAAACAGATTCCGTCATGTACCCGAACTAATAAAAATGGGCGCGGACATAAGAGTTGAAAACAACAGCGTTGCGGTTATTGAAGGCACAGACAGGCTTTGTGCCGCAAAGGTGAATGCAACAGACCTCAGAGGCGGGTGTGCACTTGCGGTTGCCGCACTCGGTGCAGATGGTGTGACGGAAATAGGAAACATATATCATATTGACAGAGGGTGTGAATCTCTAGAAAGAGACCTTGCATTTCTCGGGGCGGACATAAAAAGAGTTTAAGGTGGATGTGAAATGGAAAGAGAAAACTATCAGGTTGAATTGACTCCCGAAGAAAAAGCGGCAAGAAAAAAGCGCGCACAGAGAAAAAAGAAAATGAGACTCGCTCTGGTTGTGTTTGTGTTTGTTCTGATTATCGGAACGCTTGTCGGCGGAATAACATCAATTTTTGTTTTCAGAGTCAAGAATTACAGCGTTGAAAGCGAAAGCACAATGTATGACCAACAGCAAATCATTGATGCAACGGGGATAACGCTCAACAAGAGTCTTATTTTTTTAAGCCTTGATAAAGCGGAGAAAGAGGTAGAGGAAAAATTGCCTTTCCTCAAGAACGTTGAGATTACCAAAAAGCTTCCTACGGGTGTTGTAATCCGTTTTGAAGAAGCAGGAATGGCTTATGCCGTTGAGGTCGCAACCGGCACTTATGCGCTTACCAACGATGAATTCAAGGTGCTCAGTGTTTCGGGAATGATTTCCGACGGTGTTGTGCCCGTAAGGGGTCAGATTCCTGTTGTGAAAGAAGTCGGTCAGACCATAGCTTTTGTTGCCCAGAATACAGAGGATAAGGATGCCCCGCCCGTAAAGGATGAAACTCTTGATGTTCTCAAAGCAATTGCGTCAACAATTGCAAAAAACAATTTTGAGGGAGTAACGGCTGTCAATGTTTCATCGATGTTCGATATATACCTTATATATCAGGACAGAATTCTCATTGAACTCGGCGATTCAAAGAATATGGAATCAAAGATGTCATTCTTTATCAGAGCAATAGAAGAAGAGGATATGATAGACGATACCAAAACAGGAATTATGGATTTTACCATTCCCGAAACCGCTTATTTCTGCACGGCAGATGTAAGGGATATTCCCGAACTTGCCGAGCATCTCGGTGTTGATCTTAACGGCGAAAGCGGAGAGGACTCACAGGAGAATTCCGGGGAAAACGCAGAGGAAATTACCGAAGAATCAACAGAAAATAATGAATCGGAAAACAGCTCTGAAGAGACTGAAACAGCGGTGGCTGAAGACTGATTTATATTTTATTATCGGAAAATAACCCGATAAGGATAATAATTTGAAAAATAAAGCAAAAATCTCATTTAAATTGTAAAAAAACTTGCAATTTAATGAGATTTTTTCATTTTCTGCTTGTTTTTTTAATAATTATGTGGTAACATAATTCTGTTTAAATCTATACTTTTATAAAAATATAGGGGGTCTCATCACAATGGCATTTGAAATTGATAACGATTTTGAAAGTGCAGTGCAGATAAAGGTAATCGGTGTCGGCGGCGGCGGCGGAAACGCTGTTAACAGAATGATAACTTCAGGCGTTCTCGGCGCAGAATTCATTGCTGTCAACACAGATAAGCAGGTTCTTGTACATTCAAAGGCAACCCATAAGATTCAGATTGGCGAAAAGTCAACTCACGGTCAGGGTGCCGGCGGTAAGCCCGAAATCGGTGCAAAATCCGCAGAAGAAAGCAGAGATTCAATCGCTGATGCTCTTAAGGGCACAGATATGGTATTCATCACCGCAGGTATGGGCGGCGGCACAGGCACAGGTGCGGCTCCTGTAATCGCTCAGGTCGCCAAGGATATGGGATGCCTGACAATCGGTGTTGTAACAAAGCCCTTCAAGTTTGAAGGCCGCAGAAGAATGCTTCAGGCTCAGGACGGTATCGCAAAGCTTGCTGAGCATGTTGACAGCCTTATTGTTATTCCTAACGACAGACTCCGTGCACTTGACGACAGAAAGAAGACAATTGCAGAAGCTTTTGCAGAGGCAGACGAAGTTCTTCTTCAGGGTGTCAAGAGTATTTCAGAGCTTATCAAGATTCCCGGCTTCATCAACCTCGACTTTGCTGACGTTACCAGCGTAATGAAGGATGCAGGCTATGCTCATATGGGCGTTGGCCGTGCAAAGGGCAAGGATAAGGCAGACTGCTCTGCAAACGCAGCAGTTTCCAGTCCGCTTCTTGAAACCTCAATCGCAGGTGCAAAGGGTGTTATCATCAGCATCACAGCTTCCGATGACGTTGATCTTGAAGATGTTGAGAATGCAGCAGAAATCATCACCGCAAAGGCTCACGAAGATGCAAACATCACTTGGGGTATTGCATTTGATCCCGACCTTGACGATGAAATGGTTATCACTGTTATCGCAACAGGCTTTGATTCAGCAGCAAAGGAACCTGAAAAGGTTGCTTCAAACCCTTTCTATTCAGCACCTAAGGCGGCACCCGCAGCGGCTCCCGTTGCAGCAGCACCCGCAGCAGCACCCAAGGCAGCTCCCGTTGCTCCCGCAGTGCCCGCAGGTCCCTCAATCCCTCATTTCGGCACTCCTGCTCCCGCAGCAGCTCCTGTTGCAGCACCCGTTGAGGCAGCAGCTCCCGCAGCAAAAGAGCCCGCAAAGTCAAATGACGGCTTTGAAGATGATCAGTTCTACATTATGATTAACGATATCATCAAGGGTAAGGACAACCAGTAATTAAATAAAATCAAACGGTTTGCATCGGAAATTCCTTTGCAAACCGTTTTTATTTATCCGTTTATTGAAAAATCTTCCTTGATGTGTTATAATAAAAATATATAAGAAGGAGAGATTTATATGATTAAGCATATTGTTTGTTTCAAACTTAAGGATAACAGCGAAGAAAACTGCCTGAAAGCTAAAGAAGTTCTTCTTTCAATGCAGGGGAACGTGCCTCAGCTCAGAGGAATAGAGGTAGGCGTTGATTTTCTTCATTCAGAGAGATCATATGACGTTATTCTTCAGGTGCTTCTCGATGACGAAAAGGCACTTGAAGACTATCAGAATGACCCGTATCACTGCTCGGTTGTCAAGCCTCATATGCATTCTGTCAGAGAGGCGAGCGTTGCGGTTGATTACGTAATCTGATATCGGATATATAACAATCGGAGGTGGGTAAAATGGTTGAAACAGCAGACAGAAACACTTCTTTTATAGCGAACGGCGAAGGAACTCGTGAACGTGATGTTTTTGTGTTCGTTCACGGAATGTTCGGATGGGGTTGCGGAGAGGGAATCAATACCCACGCACCTTATTGGGGAGCAACAACGGGAGATTTAATGAAATATCTTTCCGACCAGGGTTATGAGTGCTATGCGGCATCGGTAGGACCGATTTCAAGCGCGTGGGACCAGGCGTGCGAGCTTTATGCACAGATTACGGGTCAGCGAATTGACTACGGTGTTGTCCACAGCCGAAAGTATAACCACAGTCGCTACGGCAGAGAATATACAGAGCCTCTTATCAAGGGATTCGGTAAGGATAAAATAAAAATTCATCTTATCGGTCACAGCTACGGCGGTGTCTGCATCAAACTTTTTACACATCTTCTCACAAACGGTGCCCCTGAGGAAATTGAAGCTTGTGACGATGCATCGCAGCTTTTTGCAGGCGGCAAGGAAGATTGGATAAAAAGCTGCACAACTCTTTGCACACCTCATAACGGAAGCACAGCTTATCATTTTGTTGTCAAAAAGCATCTTAAACCGATGTTTAAATCGGGTGTTACCGCGTGGGCGGGAGTTTTCGGCAGGTCTCCTTTGAATGGTCGACTTGTTGATTTCCACCTTGAGCATTTCGGCATTACCGAAATTCCGGGCGAAAAAAATGCGCCGAAGCTTTCAAAAATGTTCAAAAGCTTCTATGACACCAACGACAGTATAGATTATGCAATCGGTCCAAAGGGCGCAAAGGAAATAAATGATATGATTGATATCAGCGATAATGTCTATTATTTTTCCTATGCGTTTGATTCAACGGAAAAGGTAAAGGGTAAATACAGAACGAAGAATTCCGATTTCTTCCTTATGGCGGTAACGGGTAATGCAATGATAAGATTCGGTGAATATACAGATGACGAAACGGGAGAAACATTTGATGAAAAGTGGCTCCCGAATGACGGACTTGTCAATGTAACATCGGCTCTTTATCCCGAAAATGCGCCACATACAGACTATGACGCGCAGAACATAAAAAGCGGAGTCTGGAACGTAATGCCCGTGCAGAAGGGTGACCACGGCACGGCAATCGGTCTTTTTGCAGACGAACTTCAGACCAGACTTTTCTATGACAAAATGATAAAAATGCTTTCGTCATTGAAATAATTTTAATTGCAAAACATAAAAGCAGACCCCCACCAAGGTGTAAATTTTGGTGGGGGTTGTTTTATTCAATTATCTTCAGTATCTCGGGAAAGGGGCTGAGGCTGCGTTTCAGGATGCCGTGCATCTGTGCGATTGCGGTGCCGTAGTTTGTCATAGGCACGCTGCAATCGGCGCTGTGACGCATTCTGTACTGCATTTCGCGTTCGTTCAGCATGCAACCTCCGCAATGAACAATGAGCGAATATTTTGAAACATCGTCGGGAAATTCCGTACCTGATGTGAACTCAAAATTCAGCTTTTTGCCCGTGTAATTGCTTATCCAGTTCGGCATTTTGACAGTTCCGATGTCGTTGCATTGTCTGTGATGGGTGCATCCCTCGGAAATCAGCACGGTATCACCGTCATTGAGTTTGTCAAGCTGTGCCGCACCTCTTACCGCATTTTCAAGATTACCTTTGTAACGTGCGAAAAGAATGGAGAAGGAGGTGAGAAGTATATCTTCGGGTGTGTCTTTTGAAACTCTGCCGAATGCCTGCGAATCTGTGATGACAAGCTTCGGCTTTTTTGCAAGCATTGAAAGGGTCTGCACAAGCTCGGTGTCTCTGCATACAACGGAGGTTGCACCCGCTTCAATAATGTCACGGATTGTCTGCTGCTGGGGGAGAATCAGTCTGCCTTTGGGTGCCGATTCGTCAATCGGAACAACAAGCACAACGCAGTCGCCCTCACAAAGCAGGTCTGATACGATTTTTTTGTTGTTTTCAGAGGTTTTTGTGAGTGTTGCAAGCATATCTTTGAGTTCGTTTATATTGATATTATTTTCTGCACTCACATAAATTGTATTTTCTTTTTTAGGGGGTACGTCATCGAGTAAATCAGCTTTACTGTATGCAATGACATACGGTATTTTTTTGCCTTCAAAAAGGCTGATAAGCTCTTTTTCGGCAATGTTCATTTCGGTTGTGCCGTCGCTTACAAGAACGGCGATATCCGTGTAATTAAGCACTTGGCGTGCCTTTCTGACCCTCATTTCACCGAGGCTTCCCTCATCGTCAATGCCTGGAGTGTCGATAATGACAACGGGACCGAGAGGGAGAAGCTCCATAGCCTTTTTTACGGGGTCTGTTGTGGTGCCTTTTACATCGGAAACAACCGCAAGCTCCTGACCCGTGATTGCGTTTACAAGGCTCGATTTGCCCGCGTTACGCAGTCCGAAAAATCCGATATGAACTCTGTCGGCGGATGCTGTATTGTTAAGACTCATTTATCTCACCTTAAAATCTGAAATCTCGTCTGTTGGAATTCTTTATGTCTTCAATGTTCTGCTTCGCGATTGCGCGCACTTTTTCACCGGGAATTTTCTTGAGCTCTTTTTCAATCAGTTCATAACCGATTTTTTTGGTTTCTTCGCTTGCGTAGTCAACAAGGAATTCCGTGAGTGTCATAAGTGCATTCGGATGGCAGCAGTTAAGAATCTGTCCGTTTTTGCAAAGCGACATAAATCTGTCACCCGTTCTGCCTTCTCTGTAGCAAGCGGTGCAGAATGAAGGGATGTGACCGTTTTCCATAAGCCAGCGGACAACCTCATCAAGAGTTCTCTGGTCAGAAACGTCAAACTGTTCAGTGTCGTGAGGACGGTCATTTTCGGTGTAACCGCCGACGGATGTTCTTGAAGCGCCGCTTATCTGCGAAATACCCATATTGAGCACCTTGCCTCTGACCTCTTCGGACTCTCTTGTTGAGATAATCATGCCTGTGTAGGGCACTGCAAGACGGATACAAGCAATGATTTTTTCAAACATTTCATCGGAAATGGAGTTGTCAAAAACAGAGGGGTCGATATCAGAAGCTCTCTTTACACGGGGAACGCTGATTGTGTGAGGACCGACACCGTGAACGGCTTCAAGGTGTTCTGCGTGCATAATAAGACCTGCAAATTCGTATTTGTAAAGCACAAGACCGAAAAGCACGCCGAGACCGACATCGTCAATGCCGCCTTCCATAGCTCTGTCCATAGCCTCTGTATGATAATCGTAATCGTGTTTGGGACCTGTGGGATGAAGCTGAAGATAGCTTTCTTTGTGGTATGTTTCCTGGAAAAGAATGTATGTGCCGATTCCCGCATCCTTAAGTTTTTTGTAGTTTTCAACGGTTGTTGCGGCAATGTTGACGTTAACTCTGCGGATTGCGCCGTTTTTATGGTTAACGCTGTAAATTGTATTGATACATTCAAGAATATATTCGATGGGGTTGTGAACAGGGTCTTCGCCTGCTTCAATCGCAAGACGCTTGTGACCCATATCCTGAAGCGCAATAACCTCGTTGCGAACTTCTTCCTGAGTAAGCTTTTTTCTGGGAATTGTCTTGTTCTTCATATGATACGGGCAGTAAACACAGCCGTTAACACAATAGTTTGAAAGATAAAGAGGTGCGAACATAACAATTCTGTTGCCGTAGAATGCAAGCTTGATTTCTTCGGCAATTTTATAAATTTCCTCAACCTTTTCGGGAATGTCACAGGCAAGAAGCACAGATGCCTCTCTGTGAGTGAGACCCTTGCAGGTTGTGCCGTTTCCGCTTCTTACGGGTCTTGCTTTTTCAAGAATTGCGTCTATAAGTTCGATGTTGTTTTTGTTTGCTTCGGCATAAGCAATGGTATCAAGTATTTCGCCGTCGTTGATAAATTCTTCTGCTTTGAGTGATTTGGGATTGTAAACAGCCATATATATTTTCCTTTCAGATTGTTATTTCTTTATGTCACCGCGGTCACAGACAATGCTGTAGCCGATTGATTTCATTGAATTTGCAAGGTTTTCTATTTCCTGCGCCGACTCGTTGCCCGAAATCAGTTTGTTATTATAAAGTGTATATTTTTTTCTTTCCGACATCGGAGAAAGATTCGGCATTATTACGTTTGCGCCGCAAAGAATGCCTTTTTCTCTGCCGTTTTCGCTCATTGAACCGAGTGCGGTTGTTGCAGGAAGAAGAATATTCGGTTTTATAAGCCTTATAACGGAAAGCAGGTAACAGGTCAGTTCAACACTTCCTGCGGGCATATCCGAAAAGGGGGTTGCCGAGTGCGGGATAAAAGGACCGATTCCGCACATATCAGGCTGAAATTCTTCGATGAATTTCAAATCCTTTGCAAGGCATTCAACGGTCTGATAAGGTGAACCGACCATAAAGCCGCAGCCTGTCTGAAAACCGATTTCACGCAGATTTTTCAGACACTCCATACGGGTGCTGAATGACATTGAGGCGGGATGAAGTTTTTGATAGTGCACTTTATCCGCTGTTTCGTGACGCAGCAGATATCTGTCTGCGCCTGCATCAAACAATCGCTGATAGCTTTCTTTGCTTCTCTCACCCATTGAAAGGGTAACGGCGCAATCGGGATATCTGTTTTTGATTTCACTGACAATGTCACATAAGACATCATCATCAAAAAACGGGTCTTCACCGCCCTGCATAACAAAGGTGCGGAAACCGAGAGAATATCCTTCATCGCAACAGCCGAGAATCTGTTCTTTGTTGAGTCTGTAGCGGTCACAGTTTTTGTTTGAACATCTGATACCGCAGTAAAAACAGTCATTTTTGCAGATGTTGGTGATTTCTATGAGACCGCGGATAAAGATCTTATCTCCGTAAATTCTTTTTCGAACCTCGACAGCCTTGGTGCGTAACATTTCTGTTGCTTCGGGGCTGCGGTTTTCGATAAGATATGCATATTCGTCAAGAGTCAGAGAATGTTTTGTCTCAAGTTTTTTAATAATTCCGATTATCTTATTCATTGCCGATTATATTTGAATATGCGGTTTTAACGCTTATTCCGTCAAGCTTTCCGATTTTTCCCGAAAGGGCGGAAATTGTGTCCTGCGGTGCATCAATCGCAACGCTGATGATGTTTATATTCTTTTTCTGATAGGGGAGACCCATTCTTCCGATGATGTAATCACCGTAGGAATGAAGCACGGCATTGAGAGCTTCTGTTGACTCTTTGTTTTCAACGATAATGCCCATAACGGCAACTCTTGTTTCCATAAAACCTCCGAAAAAATAAAAAATTACCGCACCGTGACAAGGTGCGGTAATACAAATCAAAATTCAATATTTTGTTCTGTTGTATTTTCAGCACCTTTCAGTCAGACATCTTAAGTCTTTGTGTCAGGTACAAATATTATAAGCTTAACTTTATTTCAAGTCAAGTGTCATATGCAACAGAAAAACTTGGATTTTATTTATTCTTTTTTGCCTTCTTTTCAGCTAAGCGGCGTTCTTTATCAAGCTTCTTTTCAAGAGCTTCCTTTTCGGACTTCTCTTTTGCAACTCTTTCCTCTTCTGCAACAGCAGCAGCGGCATTGTCATAAAGAGCCTCAATTTCGGCAAACTTTTCGAAGTCTTCTTTCTGCTGAAGAAGCTTCTGTGCTTTGGCATAGGGTTTGATAGCCTTGGTGTATTTCTGGCATTCTTTTCTTGCCTGCTTGATTTCGCCCTTGATTACATAAGCTTCGTTGCTGATTGCTTTAAGCTCAGCTTTGATTTCGGCAACAAGAGCCTTGTTGCCCGCTTTCTTTGCTTCGTCAAGCTTTGCGTATGCCGCTTTCTTTGCCTCTTCATTTGCTGTTTCCTTAGCAAAAAGAGTATCGAAAACATCGTAATCAAATTCGGGCATAGTGCTGTTGTAATCCTTAACAACGATTTTTTTGCTGTTAATCATCTGCTTTGCATATTCAATGCAATACTTGCGGATTTCTTTTTCTTCCTCAGTATTTTTAGGCATTGCCTTTGCTTTTGCGAGCATTGATTCGTCAGCAGCAAGGATTGCGTTTATACCGCCGTTGACGGTTTCTGTTGCGTGAGCAACCTTGAACTTGAATTCTTCGGTGGAGAACTTATTGTATTCAGCCATAACCATTTTTGCAATGTCAATAAGTTCGTTTTCTTTGAGTGCCTCGCGGTAAGCTTTTTTGTTGCCTTTTTTGTCTGCGGGAACGTGTTCTCTGTTGCAGTTTTCCATTGCTGTTCTGAGAATTTCAACGCCGTCAACAAGGTCTTTGTTTTTGAGCGCACCGTTTCCGAAATCTTCAAACATAGCGCGGACTTTAAGAATGCTGACCATTGCTCTCTGCTTGAGCTCTGAAAGGTCATAGAAGAAATACGGGATAACATTCATTATTGCGCCGACAACCGAAAGAACAATGAGCAGGTTTACGAGAGAATAAAGAGTGTCGGGTTCGTATTTGAGAATGTCGAATGAGTTTTCATAACCGTTGGTGTCATTGATTCCGTAACGGTCAAAGATAACGGGGATAACGGTGCTTGTCAGCATTGTGATGAAGCTTGTGATAAGACCGATTGCGCTGAACATACCGTCAATTCTTTCGCCTGTTATGTACTGCTGATAGTCACGGATATCTGCGTTGATTGCGGGATTAAGGATATGAGCAAATGAACCCATAACGGCATTTACCCAAAGGCAGATGAGAACAAGCCATATTGACCTTACGCCAACTGAAGGATACATAAGGGCAATAAAAAGAATGTTGAACATATTTGTAACAATAAGAACGGCTTTTTTACCCCAGCGGCGGATGCAGAACGGAGCTGCAAGCATACCCCAGAGGGAAGCATTGCCGTAAACGATTGTTATGATTGAATACTGACCGTCGGTGCAAAGATGTGCGTAGTTGTAAAGCCATCCGAGGATATAGCCCTGTGCACTTTCAAGGAAACCAATCCAGCCTGCAAGTGATATAATCCAGAAATACTTGTTCTTTGCAACCTCTTTGATTGCATCCATAAAGCTGATTTGGGTAATGTGAGTGTCAGCCTGAACAATTTTTTCTTTTGTGTTTGCAAAAACAACAACGCTGAGAACAACGCCGAGGACAGAAACGATGGGGAAAAGAAGCTGATAGATTCTGATATCATACATATCGTTTGTGCCGAGAAGCTTAACCATAAGAGGAAGAAGGGGGTTAAGAACTGTGGGTGCAAATGAGTATGTAATGGATTTGATTGAGGTTACGTCTGCTCTTTCCTGAGTGTTGGGTGAAAGCAGGAAAATGAGGTTTTCATAGGCTTCTTCAAAGAAATAGAAAACGAAATTCAGACCCAGACTGTAAACGGTTGCAAAGATATAAGCGGCAACCTTTGACATTTCGTGATAGGGAGTGAAAACAATCGCCAGACAGAGAAGAACGGTGGGAATACCCATTCCGAGAATCCAGGGACGGTATTTGCCTGATTTCAGTCGGAGATTGTCGATAAGGTGGGCTTTGAGTGCTGTAAGAGGAATACCTGCAAGCACGCAGAGATAATATATGATAAGCAGATGTGCGGGAGGGATGCCCGTTGCGTTTGAAAGAACAACGTTTGTTCCGCCTATCATAAGGGTTGTTGCCATATACTTGATGCAGTAAATACCGATTCCGCCGAATGAATATGCGCCGATTTCCTTGAACGGCATATATCTGCCTTTCAGCGGAGAATTCCAATATACGGAGACATCGGAAAGCAAGTCTTTAGCTTTGTTAATTAAAGTCATTTTTATACCTCACATCTTAAAAAATATCAGAAATCTGCTGAGCCCGTTGTTCTCGGGAACGGAATAACATCGCGGATGTTTGAAATACCCGTAAGATACATAACGAGTCTTTCAAAGCCGAGGCCGAATCCGCTGTGCTTGACACCGCCGTAACGGCGAAGGTCAAGATACCAGCTGTAATCCTCCGGGTTAAGACCGAGTTCATTTATTCTTGCCTCAAGAAGTTCAAGACGTTCTTCTCTCTGGCTTCCTCCGGTGATTTCGCCGATGCCCATAACAAGGCAGTCGCAGGCGGCAACTGTTTTGCCGTCATCGTTGAGTCTCATATAGAAAGCTTTGATTTCTTTGGGATAGTCCGTAACAAAAACAGGCTTTCTGAAAATCTTTTCGGTAAGATATCTTTCGTGCTCTGTCTGCAGGTCACAGCCCCAGCTTACCTTATATTCAAATTCATCGTTGTGTTCTTCAAGCATTTTGATTGCATCGGTATAAGTTACTCTGCCGAAATCCGAATTTGCAACTGCGGTAAGACGTTCAACAAGCTCTTTGTCAACAAACTTATTAAGGAATTCAATCTCCTGCTTGCAGTTATCGAGAACGTAGTTGATAACGTATTTTATCATTGCTTCGGCAACATCCATATCGTCACTGAGTTCAGCAAATGCCATTTCGGGTTCAATCATCCAGAATTCCGCCGCATGGCGCTGAGTATATGATTTTTCGGCGCGGAAAGTGGGACCGAAGGTGTAAACTTTTCCGAACGCAAGGGCCATTGTTTCTGCCTGAAGCTGACCCGAAACGGTGAGATATGCGGGCTTCTGGAAGAAATCTTCGCCGTAATCTATGTCGCCTTCCTCTGTTTTTGGAGGATTGTCAAGGTCAAGAGTTGTTACCTTGAACATTTCGCCTGCACCCTCGCAGTCGCTGCACGAAATCAGCGGAGTATGAGCGTAAACGAATCCCTGTTCCGTGAAAAACTTATGGATTGCGTAAGCCGCAACGGAACGGATTCTGAAAGCGGCATTAAAAAGGTTTGTTCTCGGACGAAGATGAGCGATTGTTCTTAAGAATTCAACCGAATGTCTCTTTTTTTGCAGGGGGTAATCGGGAGTTGAGGTTGCCTCAACAGATATTTCGTCTGCATTGATTTCAAAAGGCTGGTTTGCCTGAGGAGTAAGCAGAAGTCTGCCCGTAACTCTGATTGCGGAGCCGACGTTGAGCTTTGCAATTTCCTTGTAGTTTTCAAGTTTGTCAGCTTCAAAAACAATCTGAATTCCTTTGAAACAGCTTCCGTCGTTAATTTCGATGAAGCCGATTGCTTTTGAGTCCCTGAGAGTTCTGATCCATCCGTAAACCGTTACAGATTTATCGGCATAGGCTTCGGGTGAGTCAAAAAGCTTTTTGATTTCAAGTCTTTCCATAAAAATCTCCGTGAATTTGAAATTTATTGAACCGTTATACGGTTAATGTTTTTGTTATATATTGCGTTGCTGATTCCGTCAACAAGCATTATTTCTTCCGGCTTACGGAAGTTTCCGTTTTTTTCTCTGTATTCGATTATAGCGGTGGCTTTCGATTCGCCGATTAACTCGAGTGTGCAAAGTTCTTCCATTCCCGCTGTGTTGATGTTTACCGTTCCCGTTGCGCGGGATGTGGTTTCTCTTTCAAAAAAGCTTGAAGTTGAGCTTAAAGCAACGGCCTCAACGCTGTTGAATTTGGGAGAATCAGCAAATTCATATGCAAGAAAAAAATAGAAGATTAAAAGTGCGGCGGAAATGAGAATAAGTTCGTGTTTAAACTTGCCCATTGTTTAAAAATTTGTTCCGTTCCAACCCCAATGTTCAGCTTCCTCATATTTGACATAAATATTTGAAAGGGGGATGTCAAGTTCTTCGTTGATGATTCCGCAGATTGCAACCGTGAGTCTCTCGTATGCCGCATCAGAAGTTGATCCGAAGATGCTGACCTCAACATATGCATAATCTTCGCTGCCGTCCCCCTTGAAGTACATACGCATATTGTCTTCAAACGAGAGCATAAGCCAGTTTTCGCTTTTGCCGGGGATGAGGGCAATTGCCTGGCCGAGCTTTGTTTTGATGTTTTCTTCTGCTTTTGGTGTGATTTCTTTGCTTACGCTTGTTTTGATATAAGGCATAATAAAAACCTCCGAAAAAATCAGTTAATTCTCAAGAAGCTTCTTGCTTCAACAACAGCACCCAGAACGGGATATTCGCTGTCTGTATAGTTAACGTAAATCATTGCGCCTGTGTCATATTCGGTGCAGAATATTCCGTCTGCAACCTCATAGTGGTCTGTCATTCTTGCATCACGCAGGTCATTGAGAGTTTCGTTTGCCCTTGTGTAGAATTCAGCCGCCGTATTTATGGTATTGTCATAATAAAACGGGTCATCTTCAGTGTTGTTGACAACCGATTCGTAGTTCCATTCAAAATGGGGACAGGCACCGTATTCAATATAACGAAGAAGAGATTCTTCAATGTTTATATCTGCATTTATCGGTTCACCCGAATAATCAACAATTCCGTGAAGTATGAGTTCAACAAAAGGTACCGAATAGTAAGCGCCGCTCTGAACTGCGGAAGCTTTCAGCGGAAGGTCAATTACGCTGTCGATGTTTTTGAGTATATAGAAATTTCCGCCGACGGCCATCGTATGGTGACCTGTTGAAAGGGGAGAAATTGATTTGCGGATTGTGTCTGCTGCTTCGTTTCTGAGCATTCCGCCCGATGAAAAATCGGAATAAAGCAGATTGCCGACATCGTTGAAGCAGAATCCAGAAAAGCTGTAATAGCGTGTGTCTGTCAGAACCTGCGAAACAACCTTTGAAAGATTGCTCAGCTTTCTGAGTTCTCCCGCTTTGACTGTTTCATTCATATAATCAACAACACGGTTGTTAATTGTGAATTCAGAATGATTTTTTCTCAGGTCAACTGCGCCCGCTCCCGAAAAACCGGAAGAATCGGTCAGCAGATTGATATCAAGGAAAAGATTCATCTTCTGCGCTGAAATGTAGCTGTAAAGCTCGCTCAGACCGTCTGTACCGCCGAGTCTTGAAAGGATTTTTGAGTTTTCAGCGGCTCTCGGGTCGGTTGCACCTGAAAAAATACCCGTATATCTGACGCTGATGTTATTGATACCCTTGTTTTTCATTCTCACAAGCATATCGCCCGCCTGTTCAAAGGTGGTCAGCGCCGATGTGTATCTGAGAGGGCCGAACGATTTGTTGATTGCTCCCGTAAGGGTGAGCGAAAAGGGAAGATAGTCGCTCGGCTCAACCGTTCCCGTTGAAAGCACAGAGTTTCTGATAAGCTGTTCGCGGCATGCGGAAGCAAGACCGGCATAGGTTGAGTTCTTGCCCGAAAGAAAACGGTAACAAAGAGAAATTTCCGTTTCGTGAGAAGCCTTGGAAATATAAAGAGTTTCGTTCTCATAAACCGATGGAGTTATGAGAAATGAAGAACCGACTCTGTTGTATTCGCCCGCATTTTTTGCTTTGTGGGCATTTATGGATGCAACCGAGTCACCTTTCTGAATAAGAGATACAAACGCTGCATCGCCGTGTTTGATTCCGAAAGCGGGAACAAGTGCGGTACTTTTTCCGGATTCAATTGCAGATGGATCTGCACCGTAAACATCAAACGAAACGCTTTCGAAAGATTCGTCGTAAACCGAAGTTCTGATGATTGCGCCGCTTCCGTCGGGCACAAGCAGAAAATCCTCTTCGAAAGAATTGCTGTATGCACCGAAGTAGTTGAGCAATTCGATTTCTTCAATATAAGCGTCGGGGTTGCCCGTGATGTTTTTATGAGCAACATCAACAACCGTGCTTCCGTCGGCAAGTGTAACCGTAACCGTAACGTTAAAGCCGATATCGGTTTTTTCGTATGATGTTTTTTCTGCCGTTTTGGCATCTGTAAACAAATCATAGCTGAAAACCGCACCGCTGTCGGTGAGCTTATATGAAGCTTTGTTGAAAGCAAGAGAGTTATCCTGAGTGTTGAGATAATAGATATCGGTACCGCCGATAACCTTTACAGAGGCAATGCTTGCGTCTGTCTGCAGTCTTTCGCCGCTTTCTTCAAAAAGAGGAAGTGCACTCCAACGGCTTCCGCTTCCCGTCTCGAGAATGCAGAAAGAGTTTTTCTCTTTGTCGATGTACATCTCGATCAGACCCGAAGCGGCTGCTTTTTCGGTGAATGAATCCTCGCTTTGCGAATAGTGTAAAGCGGAATCGGGTGACAGATTGCTGATTATGTTTCTGCTTGTAACCGATTTGACGGTTTTAACGCCCGTTTCCTCACACTTTGAGCAGGAAGCGAAGCAAAAGCTGAGTATCGCAGAAACAAGAATCAGGCAAACTGCCTTTATAAATATTTTCTTACTTCTTTTTGTCATAATAACTTGAATCCTTTGCAACTTCAAATGTGAAAACAACGCCGTTTTCAACGTTTGCAACACCGTAATTGCAACGGTGGTTTGTCATAATGCTCTTAACAATCGAAAGCCCGAGACCGAAACGGTTTTCTGTTCTTCCGTGAGCCTTATCGGCTCTGTAGAAGCTGTCCCAAAGCTCGGGAAAATCATTTTCCGCAATGTGTTCACCGGTGTTGAAAACAGAAAATTCATAAGTGTTTTTAAATTCCTTGCAGCTTATGACAATCTGTTTTGCGTTTGAGCAATGGGCAACGGCATTCGTTAAATAGTTTTTGAGAACTATTTCGATTTTATCCTCCTGTGCATAGCAGAAAAGAGGGGACGGAATATGATTTATAACCCTTATTCCGTTTTGCTCAAACTGCAATGAGAGGTGATAGAGCAGAGAGGATATCTTGTCGCCTATATCGAATTGTTCAGGCTCAAAAGATTGCGCCTGGCTTTCAAGCTTTGAAAGCTCAAGAAGTTCAACAACGAGAGAATTCATTTTTTTGGTTTCATCGTGAATTATCTGGCAGTATTCCTTGATAACTTCAGGGTCATTGCTGATTCCCTCGCAAAGACCTTCGGCATAACCCGAAATAATTGCAATCGGAGTTTTAAGTTCGTGAGAAACATTGCTGATAAAGGATTTTCTTGCATTGTCAAGGGCGTGGCGTCTTTCAATATCCTTTTCAAGCTGTTCGTTTTTATCTTTAAGGTCAATCAGAGTTGCGTCAAGAGTTGTTGAAAGAGTATTTATGCTGTTTCCAAGCTCACCGATTTCATCTTTACCGTAGTCACCGCATTTCTGACCGAAATCCAGAGCCGCCATCCGTTTTGTGATTTTATTCATTTCAACAAGAGGTTTTGTAAACCTTGAAACAACGATATAAATAATCAACGAAATAATGACAATAAAAACAATGCTGATGAATGCAAAAATATCGCCCGAGACGTCCGCGGTTGTTGCAACATCGGCAACTTTTGAATAGATGTAGGCTGTTTCACCTGTGTCAAGCTCATGACGGTAGATGAAATAATCCGTGCTTGTTCCGATTTGCTTTTTTACTTCAAAATTCTGATAACTATCAAAATCCTTATAGTCATCGGAAGCGGTCATCTGTGAATATCTGCTTTTGTAGCTTGTTGAAGATGCGAAATGCTCACTGCTGCTGGCTGATGTACCGCTTACAGAGGTGTACGTAAGCAGACCGCTGCTGTCAAGAATCTCAAAACTGACATTGCTGTTTGAGGATATTGACTGCAAATCAAAATAATAAGTTAATGAGTTGGGTGAACACAGTGATATTCTGTAACCTGTATCGACAAGCTGATTATATGTTCTGAAGGCAAAAACTCTGAAAAGAATGGGCGTGCTGAATATATTTATCATAAACAGGAAAAGAACGAGCACGCACATTATAATCGCAAAAAGCTTTGCCCTTATACGACTGAGTTTTAATTTTGATAAAAGCTTTTTCAAAAGTTTTTACACCTCAATTTTATAACCTACTCCGTAAACCGTTTTAAGGTGGGATTCACCCCAGGTGCCGAGCTTTGTTCTGAGTCTTGCAACGTGAGAATCAACAGTTCTCGGGTCACCGGTAAAATCGATTCCCCATATGTCGTCAAGAAGTTGCTCTCTTGAATAAATTCTTCCGGGGTTTGAGGAAAGCTTGAGAAGAATGTTATGTTCTTTGATTGTCAGATCAATTGCAATTGAATCAACCGTTACTGAATGTGCGGGAATGTCAATTACAAGACCGTCAATTTCTATTGTTTCGGATTTTGATTTTGCGTTTGTGTTTTCACTGCGTTTGATGAGTGCTTCAACGCGTTTTACAAGCACCGTTGGGCTGAACGGCTTTGTAACAAAATCGTCTGCGCCCGATTCAAAAGACATCAGTTCGTCAAATTCCTGGCTTCTTGCAGTAAGCATAAGAAAAGGAACCGAGCTTTTTTCGCGGATGGTTTTGCATACCTCCCAGCCGTCTGCTTCGGGCATCATAATATCGCATATAACAAGGTCAAAACTTCCGAGTGAAAAGAATTTTTCGATTGCGTCCCTGCCGTCAACAGCCTCAACCGTTTCAAAGCCTGCGTTTTTAAGAAAGTCACAGACAAGACGGCGGATTCTTGCTTCGTCATCAGCTATGAGAATTTTTTTCATCGGCTTTCATCCTTTCTTGTTTTCATAGATAAATTATTCTAACATATTTTATATAAATAAATCAAGTGTTATTATAAAATACAAAGATATTAAAAAATTTAAAAAAATCGGTAAAAAGTATTGTTTTAGTAATTAAAATCTTGTATAATTATTTAGTATTTAATCTGGGTTCGTAGGGACCTTTTGAAAGGTGTGGTAAAAATGCTCGGCAAATATGTCAGAGTCAGGGTAACAAACCCTATCCGCTCCGTAAACAGGCAGTTCGGCTTCGTCTATCAGCTTAATTTCGGTGCAATTGAAGGAAAAAAGCGCTATGATAACGTATCTCACGGTGCTTATATTATGGGAATCAATCATCCCGTAAGAACATTTGACGGCAGAGTTATTGCGGCAATAAAAAGAAGTGACGGAAGTCCCGTTGTTTATGTTGTTGCTCCAAAAAGTATGAGATTTATTTCATATCAGATTGAAGATGCCATCGCTTTTGCGGAAAAGGGCAGAGATTATAAGCTTGAATGCCTTTATGAGCGTTCTTGCGGTGCGGTTGTCTACAGAAGAATCAACGATGAAATAAGATATCTTCTTATCAAAAACAGAAGAAGCACTCACTGGGGATTCCCCAAAGGTCACGTTGAAAAGGGCGAAACATTTGAACAGACCGCAATCAGAGAGGTGCTTGAAGAAACGGGAATTCATATTCAGATTCTTCCGCAGTTTGCTTCAAAATCCGAATATACAATTCAGGGCAGAGTTGAAAAATCCGTAACCATTTTCCTCGCAAAAACAAAAGACACTCAGACAACAATTCAGCGCGAAGAAATTGAAGACTATATATGGCTCAACTACGAGAAAGCAATGGATACTCTTCGCTTTATAAATGACAGAAACATTCTTCGCAGTGCGCACGATTTTCTTGTTGAACAGCACGTGATTTAAAATCAAAGGAGTAAAAAATGACACAGGCAATTATTGATTATATTGTCGGTATTTTTCAAGGGAATGTTCCAGAGGAGCTTATAGTTTTTGTGACATCGATGTTGCCCATAGTTGAACTCAGAGGAGGAATGATTGCGGCAAAGCTTCTCGGTGTTGAACTTCACAAAGCTTTTATTATCTGCTATATCGGTAATATTATTCCCATTCCGTTTATTCTTCTTTTTATCAGAAAAATATTTGAATTTCTCAAAAAATTCAAACCAACGGAAAAGCTTGTAACTAAGCTGGAAACAAGTTCGTTAAGAAAAAGTGAAAAGGTTAAGAAAACAAGCAAATGGGGTCTGCTCACTTTTGTTGCAATCCCTCTTCCCGGTACGGGCGGATGGACGGGCGCGCTCATTGCCGCTCTTCTTGATATGAGAATAAAAATTTCATTCCCTGTTATCGCTCTCGGGGTCCTTATTGCAAATCTGATTATGAGTTTGTTCTCATACGGATTTCTCGGACTTCTCGGAGTCGGAGGATAAGGGCGACGGAAATAATTTGATAAAAAACAGCGGTCTTACCTGTGTGGTAAGACCGCTTTACTGTTATGTTTTACTTTTGATTTATCTTTTCTGAATAATAAAGCTTTGAATATTCAACAAGGTCACCGAGTGTTTTGGCAAATTCATCGGGAGAAGCATCGATATCTCCGTTAAGCCAGGAAACAACAGAGGCTTTGACGCCTGAAGTAACATAAAGCAGATAGGTGTTTGCTTTAGCTTTTTCTTCGTGAGACTCCTTAACGTTCATTTCCTCGAGGAGTGGTTCATAGTATATGTTGACAAGTCTGCTGATAAAATTATTGATAATCTTTGAGTTTGCGAGCATACGGTAATACTCTTTATCCCGGTTCAGGTATTCACAGATTTTTTCGATGAATACATGAGTTCCGTTAACAACATTCTGAATTTTGAAATTATCAACAAAATCCATAAGGCATCTGACTTCTTCACATTCAATCTGCTCCATAACACCGTCAATATCGGAGTAATGGGCATAAAATGTACCTCTGCTGATATCAGCTTCTCTGATAATATCGGAAACCGTGATTTTTGAAAACTCTTTCTCGTGGATAAGCTTTGCAAGAGCTTTTTTGATTAAATTTTTTGAACGGATTGAGCTTCTGTATTCTGCCTTTGCCAATCCATCACCCCCAACAGTATTATTAGGAACAGTATAAATTGTTTTAAAGAAAAAATCAACTGAAAAAATGTTAATTTTTATTCAACTTTGTAAAAAAGAAATGTTTTTCATATAATAGCTTGTTAAAGGAAATTAAAACTGATATAATATCTTAAAATCAGGAATTGGAGGAGTTATTTATGAAGCTTGTTACTCAGACAGAAGTGCTTTCTGACCGCATAAGTGATGAGGCGGCGGTGCGTATAATCTGCGAAAGCGGGTTTGACGGAATTGACTATTCGATGTTCAAAATGTCAGACGACGATGATATTCTGAACACTTCTCAGTATAAAAACCATGTTAAAAATCTTGCGGACATAGCCGTATCGTACGGCAAGACCTTTGAACAGGCACATTCGCCGTTCCCTTCGTGCAGAGAAGGAAATACGGAATATAACGAAAAAATGTTTGAAAAGCTGAAAAGGTCGCTTGAAATAGCGGGAATGCTTGATGCTAAAATCTGCGTTGTTCATCCCGTTCAGTTCAGCTCAAATCAGAAAGAGCAGAATATGGAGCTTTACCGTAAGCTTGAGCCGTATGCGGCGGATTACGGCATTAAAATAGCTCTTGAAAATATGTGGGGCTGGGATAATAAAGCGAACAGAATCTGTCCCAATGTCTGCAGTGTTGCAAGCGAATTCAACGATTATTTCGATTCGCTCAACACAAAGAATTTCACAACCTGTCTTGATCTCGGACATTGCGGTCTCGTTGGAGACGATGCGGCTTCAATGATAAGAGAAATGGGTGGAGAAAGACTCGGCGCACTTCATATCCACGACAATGATTTTATCAATGACAGCCATCAGATTCCCTATCTTATGGATATGAATTGGGATTCAATTCTCACCGCGCTCGGCGAAATTGATTACAAAGGACACTTTACATACGAAGCAGACACATTCCTCAAAAAATTCCCCGTTGAGTTGCTTCCTTCGTGTGAGAAGTTTATGCACGATCTTGGCAGAGTTATGATTGAAAAAATCGAAAGCTGCAGGGTGAAAAAATGAGCGGATTTATGTGTCCCGTATGCAAGGGACAGCTTTCGGACGAGGGCAGACTTTACCGATGCGGCAACGGGCATTGCTTCGATAAATCGAAATTCGGTTATGTAAATCTCCTTCAGTCGCAGAAATCATCCGCAAAGCGTCACGGTGATGACCGACTGATGGTGCGGGCAAGACGTGATTTTCTTGAAAAAGGATATTATTCATTCTTGCGTGATGAGCTTTGCTCGGCGGCTGAAAAATATTTTTCCGACGGAATGAGCATAGCCGATGTCGGCTGCGGAGAATGCTATTATTCGTCAAAAATCTTCGGGCAAAATCCTGATTTGTTTTTTTACGGAATTGATATTTCAAAGGATGCTCTTGAATTTGCATTCAAAAGAAAAAGCGGGTTTCCGACAGCTGTTGCGAGCATTTTTTCGCTTCCGTTTGCCGATAATTCGCTTGATGCACTTATAAATGTGTTTGCGCCCGAAGCGGATGAAGAATTTTTCAGGGTGCTTAAGAAAAACGGCATACTGATCAAGGTTATTCCGCTTGAAAACCATTTGTTTGAGCTTAAAAAAGTTATTTATGACAAGCCTTATCTGAACGAAGTGCCCGATGCGGGGACAAAAGGCTTTGCTTTGATTGAAGAAATCAAAGTCGGAAAAACAATCGGAATTTCTTCAAATGAGGATATCATCAATTTATTTAAAATGACACCCTATTATTATAAAACAGGTGTTGAAGACCAAAAGAAAACGGAAAATCTGAATTCCCTTTCGGTTCAGGCTGAATTCGGAATAAGGATATATCGAAAGGAAGAACAAAATGCATAAAAGACTTGCAATGACACCGCCTATGGGCTGGAACAGCTGGGATTGCTACGGCGCCGCAGTAAATGAAGAACAGCTTCTTGCCAATGCCGACTATATGGCAAAAAACCTCAAGGATTACGGCTGGGAATATGTTGTCTGCGATATCCAATGGTCTGAACCTACGGCGGAAAGTTTTTATTATCACTACTTTGCTCCGCTTTGTATGGATGAATATTCACGCCTTATCCCTTCGGTTGAGCGTTTCCCGTCTTCCGCAGGAGGGAAAGGGTTCAAGCCTATTGCCGATTACATACATTCTCTCGGTCTTAAATTCGGCATTCACATTATGAGAGGAATTCCGCGTCAGGCGGCACATCAGAACCTGAAAATCAAGTGTGAAGGCGTTACCGCCAGGGATATTGCGAAACCGACCTCTATCTGTTCATGGAATCCTGAT
>JAZTZD010000060.1:0-21331 GCA_045637305.1 Acutalibacteraceae bacterium | reverse complement strand
AATCGCTTGTATCGTTATCAGCAAACTTGGTGTATGTATTTGCGCTTACCGCAACGGGAGTGGGGTTGCCCATAAGCCACACTGCAAGGTCTATCATATGAACACCAAGGTCAATCAGCGGACCGCCGCCTGACTGAGCCTTTGTTGTGAACCATCCGCCTTTGCCGGGGATACCTCTGCGTCTTTGCCAGCCGCAACGGCCGCAATAGATTTCGCCCATTCTTCCGCTTTCAACAAATTTCTTTGCGTATTGCGATGCTGTGGCAAAACGGTTGTTTCTGATAACCATAAGCAACTTTCCTGCTTCGTCAGCGGCGTTTTTCATTTTGAGAACTTCAGTAACATCAATTGCATCGGGTTTTTCGCACAATACGTGTTTGCCTGCCTTGAAAGCATCAACAGCAATTATGGAATGAAGATAGTTTGGTGTGCAGATGTCAACAGCATCGATGCTCTCGTCTTTCAGAAGTTCTTTATAGTCTGTATATACTGCTGCATCGGGGTAATATTTATCCCTGAGCGCAATCGCTCTCTCTTCAATAATATCGCAAAATGCTGCAACCTCTACTCTGTCGTCTTCATAATAATTGTTAATGTGTGATCCGCGGCAGATACCACCGTTACCGATAAGTGCAACTCTTAATTTTGACATATTCATTTCCTCCTGTGGCAATAAAATAAGGTGAATCAATTACCTGATTTTTATTATATCAAAGAGGAATAAAAAGTAAATAGACATTTTGAAATAAACCGAATAAATATTCTGAAATTGATTTTGAGTATGGCGGGAACAGGGGATTTGCGAATTACCTTTTTTTTACATATTAACCAACGGAAATCGGAGCTTAAATAAAGTGTTAGCTGTTAAATTTGTTGTTGAAATAACAGCCTTCGGGATGTATAATATATTCATCTGCGAAATTTAACGGAACGGTGATTTAATATGAAAATTGAAAAAATAGGCGAAGCCAAAACGATAATTTCGAATAACTGCAGTCACCACAACTATTTTGCCTGGCCAACTGTTGCGCGTTTGCAGGACGGTAAAATCGCAGTCGGTGCATCGGGTTTCAGGCTTGAACACGTTTGCCCTTTCGGTAAGGCGGTTATCTCCTACAGCTTTGATGACGGCGAAACCTATACTCTGCCTGCACCCGTAATAGATACGCCTCTTGATGACAGAGACGCAGGTATCTGCGTGTTTGATGAAAGAGGTGTAATATTCACTTCTTTTAATAATTCCGCTCAGATGCAGAGGGAATATAATAAGGATAATAAATATGTCCAGAGTTATCTTGACACCATTACCGCTGAAGATGAAGAGAAGTATCTCGGCGCAAGTTTCCGCATCAGCCGTGACTGCGGCATAACATTCGGAGAAATTCAGCGTTCGCCTATAACTTCACCTCACGGACCTGTTCAGTTGAAAAACGGCATTGTTTTATGGGCAGGAACAAGATTTGACAATATTTTTGACGGTGTTGAGGTGCGACGAATTGATACCGAAAGCGGCGAAACCAAGCTTGTCGGCAAAATTACATCTTCGGACAAAAATGTTGTGCTTAATGAACCTCATATGATCGAATTGCCTGACGGCAGACTTATCTGTCATATAAGAGGAGAAAACGCGGAACTTTTCGACGGGGGAGACGAAACACTTTTCACTGTTTTTCAAAGTGTTTCCGATGATGGGGGAAAAACCTGGTCTGAACCCGTTATGCTTCTTGACAAAACGGGAGGAGCACCGCCTCATCTTATTCAGCTTTCTTCGGGTGAGCTTGTTTCGGTTTACGGCAGACGCAAGCCTCCTTACGGCATTATGGCAATGGTCAGCCTTGACGGCGGCGAAAGCTGGCAGACTGATATCCCGATTTGCGAAAATCTTGCAACCGATGACCTCGGTTATCCTACAACGATTGAGCTTGATGAGGGGGTTCTTCTTACTGTCTTTTATGATAATGAAGGTGAGGACTTACCCTGCAGAATCAGGCAGCAGAAATGGAAGCTAACCCGATAATATAAGGTGAACATATGACAAAAACCGATTTCAAACAAAAAATTATAACATTTTTAAAACAGAACACCGTTATGTTGGTTGCTTTGCTTGCGGCGGCTGTAACTTGTTTTATAGTGCCGCCCGATGAAGCATATCTCGATTATTTCGACTTCAAAACGCTTACCTGTCTTTTTTGTGTGCTTGCCGTTGTTTGCGCACTCAAGAACATTCAGTTTTTCTATACTTTAGCCAAAAAGATTGTTCAATGCTTCAAAAATACACGTTATGTTGTCATCGCTTTAGTCTACATAACGTTTATCGGTTCAATGTTGATTGCAAACGATATGGCGTTGCTGACGTTTCTGCCACTTGGATTCTTTGTGCTGATAACAACGGGAAAACGTGAATATATGGCATTTCTCTTTATTATGCAGAACATTGCGGCGAATCTCGGCGGAATGCTCACTCCGTTCGGCAATCCGCAGAATCTTTATCTTTATACCAGATTCAATATTCCTAATCTCGAATTTGTGAAGATAATGGCGCCGCCGTTTTTTGTTGCGATAACGCTTATAACAATCTGCTGCATAATTTTTGTTAAATCCGAGCCGCTTGTTATTGAAGATGAAATCAAAAAACTTCCGCCCGCAAGAACGGTTCTTTACCTTGCTCTCTTTGCTTTGGCAATTGCAATTGTTTTCAGAGGAATACCATATCAGATTGGTCTGATTATAATACCCGCAGTTCTGATTTTTGCAGACAGGGGAGCACTGAAAAAGGTTGACTATCCGCTTTTGTTTACCTTTGTTTTCTTCTTTATTTTCTCGGGAAATATGGCAAGAATCGATGCGGTGAGAAATGTTTTCTCGTTCCTTCTGGAAAAAAGTACGTTGCTTTTCAGCATTCTTTCCTGTCAGGTAATCAGCAATGTTCCGTCGGCAATTCTTCTTTCGCAGTTTACAGAGAATTATTCCGATTTGCTCGTCGGTGTCAATATCGGCGGTGTGGGAACTCTTATTTCTTCCCTTGCAAGCCTTATAACATTTAGAGAATACACCTGGCATAATCCAGGGAAAACAAAGCATTACATTCTCCTTTTCTCGGCATTTAATTTTGCTTTTCTTATTATCCTCACGGGATTTATGCTTGCATATAAGATGTTCTGAATATGAAAAAGCCCTCCGTTTCATTACGGAGGGCTTTGCTTGTTATTTAGAGAAAATCTTTTTCAATGCAATTCCGGGAAATTCAGAAAATCCGTTTGTTCCGAAATTCTTGTAAAGCCATGCGCTTATGCTGCCGAAGAATGCGGGGTCTTTTACTTTTTCTGCTTCAATAATGCCTGCTTTTACAAGACAGTCTTTAAGAGTCTCAACAGCACCGTTGTATTCTTCTGCGGTAGCGGCGAAGTCTGAAAGAACAGCCTTTGCACCGTCAACTGCATCCGTAATTGCCGCAGCATCTTCCGCAGAAAGCTTGGAAGTGTCAGCATTTTCACCCTGTTCAATGAGTTCTTCGATTATTCTTACATCTCTGCCGATGTTGAACTGCGGGAATCTTTCGTCCGAATAAACATCCTGGATATCATCGTGTGCGATAAGCTCAAATGCAAATTCAAGAATAATGTTGTTGTGCTGGGTGAGGTCATGTCTTTGACCGTCAAAGTAGAATGTTGTGTCAGGGAGGAGACCTGCGGATGCGTCAACAACTCTGTCGGGAGAAATATGATTATGGTCGGGATTGCTGCAATGGGTATTCTTTTGAACATAATCTTCGGGAAGTGTTTCACCGATGTTTGCGAGATATGCACCCATTGAGGTTGAATCGACCTGAATTATGTAGTCGGCATTTTGTGAATTCCAGGTTTCACCAACGTTGATAAGCGGGAAATCGTATTCGGCAACATTAAACACCTGAACACCCTTATCAAGAAGTGTATTAAGGTTATCTTCGAAATGAAGCTGTGCCTGATAATATTTGTATGTCTGCTCTTTGATGCTTGCCATTTCGGGGGAGGAAAGACGAAGCTCTGCAGCTGATTCATAATCGCCTGAGGGGCAGAGTGCCCACATGCTTGTGCTTCTTATCATAACTTCTTCAACAAGAGCGGTTACTGCGCTTTTGAGAACTTTTGTGAGAACCTCATCAGGAAGAATTCTGAGGGCAATTTCAATGATTTTTGCTGTCTGTGCATCAAGAAGTCCGAGATTTTCAAAGAAACCGTTATAAAGATATTCCGTGTCAAGGAATGTGATTCTGTTGTTGAAAACATCACCGATGATTGTTGAACCGTCGAGTGCGGGAACGATGAAAATAACCTTGTGAAGTTGATCCATAATTTCGGGGTGATATTCAAACATTGCGCTTGCAACGGTTCCGCCCTGGCTGATGGGAACGATGTTCACCTTGTCGTGACCTGTCTGTTTCTTAACCATCTGAATGTAGTTGTAAAGTCTGTCTGCAATGCCGATATGATTTTCGAATGAGTTGTATGAGAAATAGTAAAGATGGTCTTTGGGAAGATCTGTGTGATACTTGTTGAAAGGAATATGTGAATTGATTACACTTCTTTCGTATTCATTGCATTCTGCATATGAATAGTTGTATTGCTCAAGTTTAACGTTGGTAACAACCTGTGCATCAAGGTCGCATCTGTTGATGCCGAATGCATCCATAATGATTGTTTCTGCAGCTTTGGAAAGACCCATATCGCGCTGTGTTATAAGCGTTAAAAGGAGAGGGACGATAGCTG
Organism: Acutalibacteraceae bacterium; assembly: GCA_045637305.1. Lineage (GTDB taxonomy): Bacteria > Bacillota > Clostridia > Oscillospirales > Acutalibacteraceae > CAG-177. The sequence continues at coordinate 16,583 of JAZTZD010000060.1, read as the reverse complement.
TCTTTATAATTTTGGGAAGCTGGATATATGCGGGAAATGCCGAAATTTTTCCGTCGTCCTTGTTCAGTACAAATTCACCGTTTTCATCTGTAACGCAAACGCTTGACTGGCCGAGACCGGGGATGATAATTGTGGGGTAGAATTCGCAGTCGTCGCCGCAATCTGTTCTTTTATCAGCAGCAAACGCACCGATTGAGCCCGCTGAAATGAACATTACCGCGCAAAGGATGACTGAAATGACTCTTAAAAAGGATTTTTTCATTTTTTATACACTCTCCTTGTGATTTATACGTTTATTCTAACACCCGCAGTAAAAATATTCAATAAATTTTTATTGTGGTGTTACTTTTTTTATGGTTTTGTTTTCACTGAATGTAACAAAATAGCTTTCTTCGGTGTTATCGGTGCGGGGGGGATAGTCTGTTGATATGATAAACGCACCGCTTTTGAAAGCGTTTTCGCGTCTTTCATCCGAGTCGTAACCGAATTTATCAGCTCTTGTTCTGACGAGAACTTTGCTTTCTTTTATTTCGTTGTTGATTTTTAAAAGATCATTGGGAACGTTGCAGAGAATAAATGAAGTGCAGTCTCTGTTTATGTCTTCTTCGCGAAGCATCGGGAACATAGCCTGTGTTTTAAAAGAGGGATCTGATTCGATGTATTTTTCTGTTATGTTGCAGTCGTGAAGTAAAATCAGAACTTTTCCGAGCATATCGCTGACCTTACACCAGTCGTCAGCTGCTCTCATTTCTCCGAATGAACCGTAATCGCGGAGCATATCGGCAGGAGTGAAAAGCTTGTCTGCCAGAGTTTCTTTTAAAACAGATTCGAATTGCTCTGAATAACTGAAGTCAAGAGCTTTCATATCTTCAAAAGGAAGAAAAAGAGCCTTTGGTTCAATGATAATCGTAATGGGAAGATGGTTGGGATTGTTGTCGGACCATAGAGCAATTTCTTTCATTGCAAGTGCGAAATCATAACACGATGTGCCCATTTCAATATACGGGCTGTGCATACAGGTGAAAGAAACATCTCCGTCCCGGTCAAAAACTTCAATATCCATTTCAAAACTTCGGATTCCGCAGTTAAGCTGATTTGTAAGAGTTTCGCTTGCGAAATATGCAGAATCGTCTTTGAAAATGCCGAATGTCAGATCTTCAAGATATCCGTAAAGCTTGCGCGTTTCTTCGGTAGAATTTGTCTGGTAGCTGTTGTGAGTTGCAATACAGCTCAATTCATTGAATTTCATTCCTGCATTGAGTTCTTCCCGAAGATTGCCGTCGAAAAAAGAAGTTTCATTGACAGGTGGGATTTCATTTCTTGAATATGCTGTTTCCAATGCGGAAATTCTTATTTTCTGTTCTTCAATTTCTTCAGCAAGTCTTGCACTGCTTGCGGGGAAAATCGAAACAAACGCAACGGCAACTGATATCAGCAGCGGTATAAATCTGAATATGTAGCTGACGGGTTTTAACATAACTTTATTCTCCTTTATTCCCGAATAAGGTTATTATATCATCAACATATAAAAAATCAATTATTTTAATCTGTTTATTGACAATTTATATAATCTATTTTATATTTAAATCATAAATTCAGATGGGAGATTTGCTTATGTGGAAAATAATCAGAGCGTTTGTGGCTGTCTTTGTTTCTTTTGAAACGATAATTTCGGGAATGTTTGCGGGCGTTACCGTTAAAAACATCGATATGCCGCAGGTTGAAGCAGGGGAATACACTCAGTATGTTGACCCGTTCATCGGTACGGGCGGAACTCCGTGGACCTGCGGAATGCTCAGTCCTGCCGCAACAGTTCCTTTCGGTGCGGTTCGTCTCGGACCTGACACTTCTTTCATCGGCGGCGGATATCTTATCAAAATGAACACATCAGGCTATTATTACGAACAGGCTCATATCAAAGGATTCAGTCATTCGAGGCTTTCGGGCACGGGTGCGGAGGATTATTCACACTTCAGAATTACTCCTGCAGTCGGTGACAAAAAGGCGGGTGTTCTTACATATTCACACTCCAAAGAAACTGCAACCCCGGGTTATTATGCGGTTTATCTTCCGTCAATAGGTTGTCTTGCCGAAATGACCGCAACTGCACACACGGGCATTCACAGATATACATTTAATACCGATAAAGATGCAAGACTTTATCTTGATGTGACAAGTGCTTCCGCCAACAATAAATCAAGTGGCGGCTTTGTTGATTACAATGAAGAAACGCAGATGATAACGGGTGGCTGTCTTCTTGGGGGACAGTTTGCGGGCAGATATGACGGACTTCCCGCATATTTTGCGGCGGTTGCAAATACCGACATTGTTTCTTATTCAACAAACGATGATGAAAACAACTGCGGAATTGACCTGAATTTCGGTTCCGTCAAAGATAAAAGTATCGAACTTAAAGTCGGAATCAGCTATGTAAGTGTTGAAAATGCAATTCTCAATCTTAACGAAGAAGCTGCTGAACTTTCATTTGACGATGTAAGAGAAAAGGCTGTTAAAGAATGGGATGAACGTCTTTCATCAATCAGGATTGAATCTGATGATAAGGAAATCAAAACCGTATTCTACACCGCACTTTATCACGCAATGATTATGCCGACCGATTTTACCGATGTCAACGGCGAATATCTCGGCTTTGATAAGCAGACGCACAAAGCAGAAGGTTTCACCTACAGAACCGATATGTCACTCTGGGATACCTGCAGAACAACTCATCCGCTTTATACACTTATTGCTCAGGATATTCAGACCGACTGTCTCAACAGCCTCGTCAATATGGCTCAGCAGGGCGGCGGAAATCTTCCGCGTTGGCCCATGGGTGCAGGATATTCAGGTTCAATGTTCGGCGATTCCGCAAATATTGTTGTTGCTGAAAGCTATCTTAAGGGCATAACAAATTTCGATGTTGAAGCGGCATATGAAGCGATGAAATATTCATCGGAAAATGAAGTGAGCAGAGCGGGAAGAGAATCCGTTGATTTGTATAATCAGTACGGATATATTCCGAATGATGTCGAGGGCGTAAGAAAATCTGTTGCCTGCACTCTTGAATATGCCTGGCAGGATGCGGCGATAGCATCTCTCGCAAAGGCGCTCGGCAAGGATGAAGATGCGGAGAAATACACTGCAAAGTCAATGTATTATAAGAATGTTTTCAACCCCGAAACCAAGTATTTCCAGGCAAGAAATGCCGACGGTTCATTCGTCTGGAATTTTAATCCTTACATAACCGAGTTCTACGATGCGGTTATGATAAAGAAATTTGCAAACTGCTATTCCGAGGGAAGCGCAAGGCATTGGAGATGGGCGGCACAGCACGACATCGATGGTATGATTGAGCTTTTCGGTTCGGAAGAATATTTTGTCAGTGAGCTTGAAGATTTTATGAAAGATGCATCGCTCACAAGAGCGGCACCCGACCCCGGTCACGGTTTTTGGGTCGGCAATCAGCACGATATCCATACACCTTACCTTTTCAGCAATGCGGGCCGTCCCGACCTCACACAGAAGTGGGTGCGCTGGACTCTTGAAAACCGTTTCAGCGACGATATAAACGGTCTTGACGGTAACGATGACGGCGGAACAACCAGCACATGGTATATTTTCTCGGCTCTGGGATTCTATCCCGTTGCAGGCACGGAAAACTATTGGATTGGCTCACCTAATGTCGATTCTGCAGAAGTAACGCTTTCAAACGGCAATAAGCTTAAGATAACAGCAAACAATCAGAGCGACAAGAATGTTTACGTAACATCTGTTACTCTTAACGGAGAAAAGCTTGACGGATGTTATATCACACATTCTCAGCTTATGAACGGCGGCGAGCTTGTTTTTGAAATGAGCAGAAATCCTCAGAAGTAAATAATGAAGCAAAAAAACGGTTGCAAAGGATTGTTTCCGATGCAAACCGTTTTTTGTTATATTCTGATTTTGGGCTTTTTCCATTTGCCGCTTGCAACATAGATTGCACCAACAATAATCGATGAAACTGATGCAAGACCTGTTGCTATGCCGACACCGTTGAAGCCGAGTGTTGTGAGATTAACAACGATATATGCCAGCGGAACTCTTACGAGAATTGAGCTGAAACAAGCGTTGAACAGTGCAAAATTTGTGTATCCTGCACCGATTGCAAGTCCGTTCATACAGAAAACAAACGGAACGAAAATGTAATCAAGGGCAATAAAACGAAGATATTCCGAACCGACTTCAATAACATCCTTGTTTGTATCAAACATAGAGATTATCTGTTGCGGGAAAATCTGAACAAGTGCGAAAACAAAAATCGAAATTCCGAAAGCAATTCCCATACCCGTAAGCATTGTTTTCTTTGCTCGTTCTGTTTCGCCCGCGCCGATATTCTGACCTGCCATTGATGAAACTGCGCTGCTCATAGCAAGGGCGGGGAGAATGGCGAATGAATTGACCTTGCCGCCGATACCCTGGCAGGCAGAGGCGATGTCCGCATTCGGGAGCGAGTTAACAAGTGCTGTGAGTGTAAGAAATGAAAATGAAACAACAACTTGCTGAACGGATGAGGGCAAGCCGATTTTCAGAAGCATTTTTGCTTTTTCTCTGTCAATTTTAAAATCGCTGAGCTTATATCCGGTGAAAAACTTGTTTTTGAAAAGATATAAGAGAGAAAGAATAACGCTGAGTCCCTGTGCTCCGACAGTTGCATATGCCGCGCCTGCTGCACCCATTTTAAAGGGACCGACAAGAATAATATCGCCGATAACATTTACGACAGTTGCAATGAGAACGAAATAGAGAGGTCTTTTTGAGTCACCCATACCGCGGAGAATGGCACTGATTACGTTATATGCAAACATAAACAGCAGACCCGCCATACAGATGTTGTAATAGTTTTCAGCCTCTGTATATGCAACTTGAGGAGTTTTCAAAACATCCAGAAGGGTTGTGCCAAGAAGAAGCATAACAACCGTGAAAACAACACCGACGATGAAATAAAGTGTACAAAGAGTTCCGATTGTTTTTCTCTGCTCTTCAAACTTCTTTGCGCCGCCGTACTGTGCGATAAGCACCGTGCCGCCGACTGCAAGACCGAGCGCTGCACCCGTAACGAGAATGTTGATCTGACTTCCGATGTTAACGCCCGTGATTCCGTGAGTGCCGCAAAGTCTGCCGACGATAATCATATCGGCAACCGAATAAAATGCCTGAAGCAGGTTTGAAAGCAAGAACGGGACTGCAAATTTCATAAGCTGCTTTGAAACACTACCCTGTGTTAAATCTTGTCTGAATTTATCTGCCACTTTTTTAATTCTCCTGTGATTTTTTCTCTTTCATTGTAAGAGAGATTCGTTTTTTTGCTGTGTCAACTGCCATAACCCAGACAGTGACAACGTCGCCGACCTTAAGCACCTCCGAGGGATGCTTGATGAATTTGTTTGTAATCTGCGAAATGTGAACAAGACCGTCCTGATGAACACCGATATGAACGAATGCGCCGAAGTCGATAACGTTTCTGACTGTTCCTTTGAGTTCCATTCCGGGAACAAGATCCTTCATATCCATAACGTCAGTTCTGAGCATCGGGGGAGGAAGTTCATCTCTGGGGTCTCTTGCGGGCTGAATGAGTTCCTTGACAATATCTTTAAGTGTAGGAACACCTATTCCGAGCTTTTCGGCAACCTTTTCGTTTCCGAGAAGTTCAACCTGACCCGAAATTTTTGAAATCTCATCTGTTCCGATATCCTTGAGTGAATATCCGCAGATTTCAAGCAGTTCCTTTGCCGCTTTGTAGCTTTCGGGGTGAACGCCCGTGTTATCAAGAATGTTCTTGCTTTCGGGAACTCTCAGGAAGCCTGCGCATTGCTCAAATGCCTTGGCGCCGAGTTTGGGTACCTTCTTAAGCTGTGAACGCTCTTTGAATTCGCCGTTTTCGTTTCTGAATTCCACAATGTTTTTGGCAACCGTTGAGTTGATGCCCGAAACTCTTGAAAGGAGGGGAGCTGATGCAGTATTGAGGTCAACACCGACCATATTAACAGCATCTTCGATAACACCGTCAAGAGCTGCGTCAATCTCTTTGGGAGGCATATCATGCTGATACTGGCCGACACCGATTGCTTTGGGGTCAATCTTTACAAGCTCTGCAAGAGGGTCCTGAAGTCGTCTTGCAATTGAAACCGCACTTCTGAGTGAAACGTCAAACTGCGGGAATTCCTGAGCGGCAAGCTTTGATGCGGAGTAAACCGATGCACCTGCTTCGCTTACAACCATATATGAAACATCTGCGCTGATTTCACGGAGAATTTCAGCTGTGAAAATTTCTGTTTCTTTTGATGCAGTGCCGTTGCCGATTGAAATGCAGTTAACCTTATGCTTTGCGATAAGTTTTTTAATCAGTTCTTTTGCCTGGTTGCGCTGAGCTTCGGAATGTGTAACATAAATAACACCCGTGTCAAGCACCTTTCCGGTCTGGTCAACAACCGCAACCTTACAGCCTGTTCTGTAACCGGGGTCAAGACCGATAACGGTCTTTCCTTTAACCGGGGGAGCGAGAAGAAGCTCTTTGGTGTTGAGGGCGAAAACTCCGATTGCTTTTGAAGCGGCATTTTCTGTGAGCATATTTCTGATTTCTCTTTCAATTGAGGGATAAATCAGTCTTTCGTATGCATCCGCGCCTGCTTCTCTGACTGTTTCCGTGCAGGGTGAGCCTTCGGGCTTGAGCGTTGCGCTTGTTATAACATTTGCCGCCTTTACGGCATCAAGAGTTACATTTACCTTGAGGAACTTTTCTCTTTCGCCTCTGTCAATTGCAAGAATTCTGTGACCTGCAATTTTGTTTACGGGCTCGGAATAGTCATAATACATTGTATATACGCTTTCCGCATCCTTATCTGCTGCCGATGTTGTGACAACACCGATAACCGAGAAAAGATTTCTCAGTCTGCGACGGATGTCTGCGTCATCCGAAATGTTTTCCGCAATGATATCCATTGCGCCCTTGAGTGCATCTTCAGCTGTTTCGACACCTTTTTCTTCATTTATGAAGTCCTTTGCCATTTCAAGCGGAGCAGGTGAATCGGCTGACTGCTCAAAAATCGCATCTGCAAGAGGCTCAAGACCTTTTTCTCTTGCAACAGAAGCTCTTGTTTTTCTTTTGGGTCTGAACGGACGGTAAATATCTTCAATTTCAGTTATTGTAGCTGCTTTGTCGAGCGCGGCTGAAATTTCATCTGTCAGCTTTTCCTGACCTTCAATGAGCGAGCGTACTTCTTCACGTCTTTTATCAAGATTGCGAAGATATTCGAGTCTTTCGGAAAGCTCTCTGATAATCTGGTCGTCAAGTGTGCCGTGAGCTTCCTTTCTGTATCGTGCGATGAAAGGGATTGTGTTGCCTTCATCAATGAGTTTGACTGTGTTTTCAACCTGCCAGGTCTGGAGATTGAACTGAGTGGTTAATTCGCGAATGATGTCCATATTTTCACCTTAAAATGCTTTCTTGATTTGTCTTATATCTTTTCCCAGGAAAAGCAGAGAAACATAGTTGCCGATGATTCTTGATGTGATTCTCTGGGTATATTTTGCTTCAAGCTCGTTTTCAGTAAGATTTGTGCTGATGATAACAGGCTTTGAAAGATTGATTCTTGTGTTGATGATGTTGTATATTGCGGCTGTTGTGAACTGCGTTGAAAATTCCGAACCGAGGTCGTCAATTATCAGTAAGTCGCAATCAAGCAGTTCTTTTTCGTATTTATCCGATTTTACCTGACCGAATTTTTCTCTTTCAAGAGATGACAGAATATTGTGCGCCGAGCCGTAATGTACGGTATATCCTTTTTCTGCAACAATATTGCCGATTGCGAGCGAAAGATGAGTTTTTCCGAGCCCCGTTGCACCGTGCATATAGAGTCCTTCCGAATATTCATCGAAATCCTCTGCATAGCATTTGCAGTATTCGAGGATTTCACTCATTCTCTTTCTCGGAGAAACGCCTGTTTCGTCATCGGCGGGCAGGGGATAGAAATCGAGATTGAAATTCTCAAATGTACATTCTTCGCTCTGTGAAACCGCGGCAAGCTCTTTCTTTGCCGTTTCTTTCAGCAGAGCCTTTCTGCATTCACAAGCAAATCCGCCGATGAAGCCCGTATCTTCACACTTTTTGCAGGTGTAGGGTGTTTCAAGATAATTTTCGGGATATCCGTTTTGTGTCAGATGCTTTTTGATGCATGCCTGCACTGTAAGATTCAGTTCTGCAAGCTCAGCGATATATTTTTCGGCATCCTTACCCATGCCTAGTGCCTTTACAACCTCAAGACCTGTTGAAGAAAGCTGAGCTTCGCATTTTTCGATTTCGGGGATTTTTGCCGTAACCTCAAGATGCCTTGCAAGCTGAATTCTCTGCGCCTTGCTTCGTCTGCTTTCAAGAGTCTGAGTAACTTTTAACAGAATATCGTTGCTGTAGCTCATTTTTTCTTCTTCCTTTCGTATTTTAATTCGCCGTGTATCGACTGTTTTTTGAATTCATCAATATCATACGATGCATTCTGTGAAACAGGGAGAGTATTATGTGAAGGCTTCGTGTTTTTCTTTGCTTCAAAATCAGAAGCATCTTTTTCGATATCTTTAATTGTTCTGATACCTTTTTTGTTCCATGAAGCAAGAACCTTGTCCATATAAGCGATGCTGAGCTTACCCGTGTGATTCGCCATTTCATCATATGCGCGGACTATCATTTCAAGTGAAAACTTCCATTCCTCGGTCCATTTGCGAAGATATGCAATCTGTGCGGCGGTCGGTTTGGGGGTTGAAATTCCTGCGTATTTTGCAAATTCTTTCCATACGCCGTCTGCTTTTCTCAATGAACTTATCTGTTCGGCAGCCTTATCAATGGTGTCAATTTCTTTTGTGCCCCAGTCTTTGCCGACCGCTTCTATGTATGCGTAGTTAGCTTTCTTGATTGAAACGCAGTATTCAATAAGCATAAACAGAACCTCTGCGGGCAGACCGTAGTGGTCGTGAAGCAAAAGAAGAGTGCATTGGCCGTCATATCCGATTGTTTTTCCGAGCATAACCTGAGCTTCGTTGAAAAGATGTCCTATTTCAGGAGATTCTTCAAGCCTTTGAGCAATTTCAGAGCTTGTGGGCTTGGAATGAATCATTTCAACGGAAACAACTTTCTTTTCTTCAGCAACGGGTGCAGCTGCGATAGCAGGTGAAACTTGTACTTTTACAGGTTCTTTTTCTTGCACGGAGAGAGGCTGTGTGCTTCCGATGATATTATGTTTTACCCAATACTGAAGATAATCAACTGCATCTTCATAAGCCATATTCAGGTCTTTGCACATAAACTCGATGTCGGGATTGTCAGGTGAATGCCTGAGAATCCAGAGAAGCACCCTGAGTTGATGTGCAGAAGCAACACGGATGTGTTTGTCAACAACCTCCGCGGGCACGGCAAATATTGATTTGAATGCTGATGGGTTTACCGAATAGCTCATTTTATCTCTCCGTTAGGTTTTATCTGCAAAAAGCAGTAAACATAATTATACACAATTTCGTCAAAAAAGAAAACATTTTTTTGAAAAAAGATGACTTTCAGCAGATGTTCTATATTATAATGTAATAATCACAAGAAGTTGTGCCCGTGATTATTGCAACACACAATTCAATGGTCAAAATGACAAAAGAAAAAGAGACTGCTTTGATTGCAGTCTCTTGATCATTCGTTTGCAATTAAACAGCTCTGGTAACCTTACCTGAACGAAGGCAGCGTGTGCAAGCGTAAACTCTCTTGGGAGAACCGTTTACAACAGCCTTAACTCTCTTAACGTTGGGCTTCCATGTTCTGTTTGAACGTCTGTGTGAGTGGGAAACCTTAATGCCGAATGACACATCCTTACCGCAGTAATCGCACTTTGCCATGTGTCACACCTCCTTTTATTTACTCATTAACAGATGATATATTAACAGACTTCGTCAAAAAAAGCAAGTATTTTTTTGCATTTTTTTTAATAAATTAAAAATTTAAAAAATTTTTGCATTTACTATTGCATTTTTGATTGAATTGTTATAGAATAGCAACAGAACATTTGTTTGATACGGAGGTAAGAAACTATGGATGACAGAAGAAAAGCTCTTGAAACCGCGATTGCCAAAATAGAAAAGCAGTACGGAAAAGGAACAATTATGAGACTCGGAACAGATTCCGTTCTCAATGTTGAAGCGATTTCAACAGGTTCAATTTCTCTTGACGCCGCAACAGGTATCGGTGGTTTGCCCAAGGGCAGAATTATTGAAATATACGGTCCCGAATCATCAGGTAAAACAACTCTTGCTTTGACCGCAATCGCTCAGGCACAGAAAAACGGCGGTGAAGCAGCTTTCATTGATGCTGAACATGCTCTTGATCCCGTTTATGCGGCAAATCTCGGCGTTGATGTTGACGGACTTCTTGTTTCGCAGCCCGATAACGGTGAGCAGGCTCTTGAAATTGCTGAATCGCTTGTGCGCTCAGGCGCTCTTGATGTTGTTGTTATCGACTCTGTTGCTGCTCTTGTTCCACGTTCCGAAATCGAGGGCGAGATGGGTGACTCACACGTCGGTGCACACGCAAGACTTATGTCGCAGGCTCTCCGTAAGATTGCAGGTGCTGTTGCAAAGTCAAATACTATTATTATATTTATCAATCAGCTTCGTGAAAAGGTCGGTGTTATTTACGGCAATCCCGAAGTAACAACAGGCGGACGTGCGCTCAAATTCTTCTCGTCAATGAGAATTGACGTAAGAAGAATTGAAGCAATCAAGGGTCCCGGTAATGAGATTATCGGTAACAGAACAAAGGCAAAGATTGTTAAGAACAAGGTTGCTCCTCCGTTCAAAGAAGCTGAGTTTGATATTCTTTACGGAAGAGGAATTTCTAAAGACGGCGAGATTATGGATCTCGGTGTTAAGTATAACATCATCCAGAAGAGCGGTGCGTGGTTCTCTTACGGCGATATGAGACTCGGTCAGGGTAAGGAAAATTCAAAGGAAGTTATCCTTTCAAACCCCGAGCTTTATGCTGAAATCGAAGAGAAGGTTGTTAATGCACTCAAAGAAGCAACCGAGGTGAATAAGGCTGTAAAGAGAAGTGTTACAAAACCTGTTGAGCCCGTGCTTCCCACACCTGAACCCACAACAAAAGCAGGCGCAAGAGCAAAGCTTGACATTGTTGTTGACGATGACGAATAATTTATGAAAATAACATACAGCTTCGGAAAACAGAATAAGGTGCACATAAGCTGTGACGGTGAATATACGTACACGGTGGATGCCGAGTATTGGCTGAGCAGCAGTTATTACGGAGTTGAAAACATTGAAGATGAAGAGGAGCAGGCGGCTTTTCACGAAGCCGTCGGCTCCCGCTGTGCTTTTATAGGCGCTCTCAGACTTCTTTCTTATAGGGATTACTGCGAAAAAGAAATGGTGATAAAACTCACGCAGAAAGGTCATATCCGTCAATGTGCGGAAAATGCTGTTTCGAGACTTTCGGAACTTGGGTATATCAACGATTACCGCTATGCTGAATCTCTTGCTCGTTCGCTACTTGAAAGAAAGGGTATGAGTATAAAATCAATCAGATATGAGCTGACGGGTAAAGGAATTTCCCGCGAAATTGCGGATATTGTGACACAAGAACTTGACTTTGACCCGATTTTGCGTATTATAGAATTGTTGAACACAAAATATGCCCGTCATCTCAATGATGAAAAGGGGATAAAGAAAACGGTTGCTTCGCTTCAGCGACTCGGGTACAGTTGGTCTGATATCAACAGTGCCTTGAGAACGGTTGATGCGGAAACGGAGGTAGAAAGCGATGTATAGAGTGGGAATGATTTCTCTCGGATGTCCCAAGAATCAGGTCGATGCCGAAAGAATGCTTGCTCAGCTTGATAAGAACGAGTTTCAGATAGCCGACTGCTATGAGGGTGTTGATGCGGTTATTATCAATACCTGCGGTTTTATTGATGCCGCAAAGCAGGAGGCAATTGAAAATATTCTTGATATGGCTCAACTCAAGGAAGACGGCACCGTTAAAAAAATTATTGTAACGGGTTGCCTTGCGCAGAGATATCAGAAAGAAATTTTTGATGAAATTCCCGAGGTTGATGCTGTGGTTGGTATCGGTGCAAACGATAAAATCGCTGATATCGTAAAGAATGTTATCGAGGGAGAAAACGCATATGAAATGCCCGATAATGAACTTCTTCCTCTTGTTGGCGAAAGACTTCTGACAACTCCCGAGCATTGGGCATATCTCAAAATTGCCGACGGATGCTCAAACCGTTGCACATACTGTTCGATTCCCTCAATCAGAGGCAATTTCAGAAGTGTTGAGTTTGAAACACTTGTCGAAGAAGCGAAGGCGCTTGCAAACGCAGGAACAAAGGAACTTATTCTTATTGCGCAGGATACAACTAACTACGGTGTTGACCTTTACGGCAAAATCCGTCTGCCCGAACTTCTTGATGCTCTTTGCGAAATCGAAGGCATTGAGTGGATAAGAATGCTCTATTGTTATCCCGATAAGATTACGGATGAGCTTCTTGAAACAATGGCAAGACAGCCCAAGGTGCTCAATTATATAGATTTACCTCTTCAGCATGCCGATGATGGAATTCTCAAGGCTATGAACAGAAGGGGAGACTCTGCATATCTTCGTGAAACGATAAATAAAATAAGAAAAGTTCTTCCCGATGCAGTAATCAGAACAACATTTATTGTCGGATTCCCCGGTGAAGGTGAAAAAGAATTTGAGAATCTTGCCGAATTCATAAATGAGATGGAATTTGACCGTCTCGGATGCTTTGCATTCTCGCCGCAGGAGGGCACTCCCGCATTAGATATGGAAAATCAGGTTGAAGAGGACGTCAAGGTCCGCAGAGGTGAAATTATTATGCAGGACCAGCTTGAAATTGTAACTCTCAAAAATCAGGAGAAGATAGGCAAGGTTTACCGCGTGATTGTTGAGGATTACGATTCATATACCGACAGCTACAGCGGCAGAACATATATGGATGCGCCCGAAATTGACGGAAGCATTTCCTTCACAACCGATAAAAACTATGAGAACGGTGATTTTACTGAGGTCGAGATAATCGGTGTCAACGATTATGACCTGATAGGAAAAGATATCGCTAAATAAGGAGAAAAAATGAATTTACCTAATAAACTGACAGTTGCAAGAATCGTTATGACCCCCATATATCTTCTTGCAATGCTGATGGAATTTGATTATCATTATCTTGTTGCAGCTGTGATATTTATTGTTGCATCCATAACCGATTTCGTTGACGGTAAGCTTGCGAGAAAGAATAATCAGGTAACAACCTTCGGAAAGCTTTGCGACCCTCTTGCAGATAAAATGCTGACAACGGCGGCGCTTCTTGCGTTTATGCATCTCGGAATATGCAATATCTGGATAGTAATGATAATTTTAACAAGAGAATTCCTTGTAACATCATTCAGACTTGTCGCTTCGGCGCAAGGAGTTGTTATTGCGGCGAACATCTGGGGAAAGCTGAAAACAGTCAGCCAGATGGTCGTTTCCATAGCTCTTATGCCGGCAATTCACTTTGTCAATTATTATTCTGTTGATTTCGGGACGTTTGCGCTTGTTTCAAACATTGCACTCGGTGTTACGGCAATTCTCACCGTTGTTTCGGGTATAATTTATATAATTGACGGAATCAAAGTTGTTGATTTCACCAAATAAATTTTCTTGACATTTTTATTCAACAGTCATATAATGCTTATGATATAATAAATGCTATCGTCGGGAGAGTATCCGCTTTCAAGCGCATATCAGAGAGGAAGCAGGCAGCTGAAAATGCTTCTTATGCCGAATACGGAGAAATGCACCCGCCGGCACGCAGGGGGAAATAGCAGTATCTCTGTGCGTCTTGACCGCGTTACAGGTCCCGGGTTTAATTAACTTAAGTTATAAACAGGAGTGGAACCGCGTTATTTACGCCTCCGTAGTCTTTCTGACTGCGGAGGTTTTTATATTTTTGGAGGTATTGTATGTTCAAGCAGCTACGGGAGGATATCGCGTGCGTAAAATCGCGAGACCCCGCCGCACGTTCATTTTTTGAAATATATTTTCTGTATCCCGGTCTTAAAGCCATAAGGCTTCACAGACTGGCAAACAGATTTTATAATAAAAAAATGTTTTTCCTTGCCCGTTGGGTATCGCAAAGGGCATCAAGAAAAACAGGTATAGAAATTCATCCCGCCGCACAAATCGGAAAGAGGTTTTTTATTGACCACGGAACGGGCGTTGTTATCGGCGAAACCGCGATAATCGGTGATGATGTCACCATTTATCAGGGGGTAACTCTCGGCGGTACGGGTAAAGATGTCGGAAAAAGACATCCCACTATAGGCAACAATGTTATGATTGGCTCGGGCGCAAAGGTTCTCGGACCGCTGAATATCGGCGATAATTCAAGAATTGCCGCAGGTGCGGTTGTGCTTTCGGATATTCCGTCAAATTCAACTGCAGTAGGTGTGCCCGCAAGAGTTGTCAAGAGAGACGGAATAAGGGTTGAAGAGCTTGATCAGGTTCATATTCCCGACCCCGTTGCGCAGGAAATTGCAAGACTTGAAACTGAAATAACTGAACTTAAAAAGCAAATTGAAAAAGGAGATAAATGATGAAAATTTTTAACACTCTCACAAAAGAAAAGCAGGAATTTGTCCCCATCAAAGAGGGCGAAGTGAAAATCTATGCCTGCGGACCTACAGTATACAACTATATTCACATCGGTAATGCAAGACCCATTTGTGTTTTTGATGTTCTCAGAAGATATCTTGAATACAGAGGCTATAATGTAACTTTTGTTCAGAATTTCACCGATATTGACGACAAAATTATCAAGCGTGCAAATGAAGAAGGCACTGATTTTGTAACCGTATCGGAGAAATACATCGAAGAATTCTGGAAGGATGCAAAGGGTCTGAATTTCAGAGAAGCAAACATTCACCCCAAGGCAACCGAAAACATTGATAAGATTATTGAAATCGTAAGCGGTCTTATCGATAACGGACACGCATACGCTGTTGACGGTGATGTTTATTTCAGTCCCAAGACTTTCAATGAGTACGGAAAGCTTTCACATCAGCCTCTTGAAGAGCTTGAAGCAGGTGCAAGAATAATGGTTGGCGATATCAAGAAAGAACCGATGGATTTCGCACTCTGGAAAGCCGCAAAACCCGGTGAGCCTTACTGGGAGTCACCCTGGGGTAAGGGCAGACCCGGTTGGCACATCGAGTGCTCGGCGATGGTATGCAGATATCTCGGTGAAAGCATTGACATTCATTGCGGCGGACAGGATTTGATTTTCCCTCACCACGAAAACGAAATCGCACAGAGCGAATGCTTCACAGGCAAGCCTTTTGCAAATTACTGGATGCATAACGGTTATATCAACGTTGATAATGTTAAGATGTCAAAGTCACTCGGTAATTTCAAAACAGTAAGAGATGTTGCTGCTGTTTACGGCTATGAGCCCATCCGTTATCTTATGATTTCATCATCATACAGAAGTCCCATTAACTACAGCATTGATATCATTGAGCAGTGCAAAGCGGCTCTTTCAAGACTTTACACATGCCGTGACAGTATTGACTTTGAAATCAAGAATAATAACAACGACGGCGAGGTTTCTGCAGAAATCAAAGCTCAGCTTGATTCAAGAGTGAATCAGTTTGTTGAAGCAATGGACGATGACCTCAACACTGCTGACGGTATTTCCGCAGTGTTCGAACTTGTAAGAGATATCAACACACTTGTTATCGGTAAGGGTGAATCAAAGGCAACCGCAGAGTATGCTGCAAAGATTTTTGATGAGCTGACAGGTGTTCTCGGTCTTGTTTATAACCGCAAGGCAGAAACTCTTGATGAAGATATCGATGCAATGATTGCCGCAAGAACTCAGGCAAGAAAAGACAAGAACTGGGCTGAAGCTGACCGCATCAGAGATGAGCTTAAAGCTATGGGTATTGTGCTTGAAGACACCGCTCAGGGCGTTAAGTGGCACAGAGAATAATATTTTAAAGCATTATGCCGCAACGGAACACATCCGATGCGGCATATTTTGTGTATTTTATAATAAAGAAATTTTTAAATAAACTATTGCATTTTGAATGCTGTTGTGTTATAATTCTCAGGCAAATCACACGCAGAGCTATTTTTATTATGAGTGCGGATGTCAGAATCCGTTGTAATATCAGGCTTTGCGGCGGTTCGTATCTGACATTGGATACAAAATTTTAACTTAGGAGGAAAAACAAATGTCAGTAGTATCAATGAAGCAGTTGCTTGAAGCAGGTGTTCATTTCGGACACCAGACCAGAAGATGGAACCCCAAAATGGCTGAGTACATCTTCACAGAACGTAACGGTATCTACATTATCGACCTTCAGAAAACAGTTAAGAAGCTCGAAGATGCTTATATGTTCATCAGAGAAATCGCAGCAGAAGGCGGCGAAGTTCTTTTCGTAGGCACAAAGAAGCAGGCTCAGGATTCCGTTAAGGAAGAAGCAGCACGTTGCGG
>JAZTZD010000059.1:0-66407 GCA_045637305.1 Acutalibacteraceae bacterium | reverse complement strand
ATCATGGCAACGGGCAACCACGACATCAGACTTCGCAGCTACGGTCAGGTTGTAAACCGCTTCAATTCATTCATCGATGCACTCAACGGCGGCGAAGGCAACGTTGCTTCAAAGGCATATGAAGAAGGCAAGCTTGCATATGTCGATGAGGTTAACGGCTATAAATTTATCGTTCTCGGTTCAGATAAGGCAACATTTGAAGAAGCATATCTCAGCGATGCACAGCTCGAATGGCTTGACAAAGAGCTTGCTTCAGCAGATGCAGACAAGCCTGTTTTCGTTGCTATTCATCAGCCTCTCAAGCTTACTCATAACCTTCCCAACAACTGGGGTAACGGCACAAACAAGAATGCCGGTTCTGTAGGTGCACAGAGCGAGGCTCTCAAGGCTGTTCTTGCAAAGAACGGTGCAGATAAGACAGTTGTTCTTCTCACAGGTCACCTCCACGCAGGCTTCAGCGAATTCAGCTACGAAAAAATCGAGACTTTCCATTCATTCAATGTTCCCGCATTCTCAATTGACAACGAAGACGGTGCAGAGGGTGGCGACGGTTCAGGTATCACATACATCGTTGAGGTTTATGACGATGAAATCCTTTTCAGAGCAAGAAATCTTGAAGAAGGCAAGTGGATGCCTCAGTTTGATACAACAATCAATCTCAGACCTCAGCAGTAATAACAAATTTTGAAAGGAAAGAACACAATGAAAAAGACTTTTCTCAGAGTAATCAGTCTTGTGCTTTGCCTCACCCTTCTTATGGGCGGCTCGGCATTCGCGTCAGCTGAGGGCGAAGCAACATCAACAGATGCAACTCCCATCAGAATTTCAGCGGTATTCAACGGTGACGCAGGCAGCAGCAAGGGTCTCACATGGTACACAAAGGCAAATGTTAAGAGCGTAGTTGAAATCAAGGATGCTGCAGGCGCAGATGTTCAGGCAACAATCGACTATGCAGATGTTTTTGAATGGGAAGGCAACTTCGTTCACAAGGCAACTGTTTCGGGTCTTACCGCAGGTCAGACTTATTCCTACAGAGTAGGCGACGGCGAAACTTTCAGCGAATGGGGTTCATTCGTAACCGATAACGGCGACAGCAAGGTTGATTTTATTGCCGTTGCAGACGTTCAGTCGGGCAATCTCAACAATTTCCTTCAGGGCGCAAGAGTTACAAGAACAGCTTTTGAAACTCTTCCCGAAGCAGAGTTTATGGTTAACCTCGGTGACTTCACAGACGACAGCACAAACGAGGAATGGGATTATTACGATACCGCAATGGGCAAAATCAATGCAAACACAACTCTCGCACCCATCGCAGGCAACCACGACGGTCTCGGCGTTGAGCATTGGTTCAACAATATGTTCAACCTTGACACAAGCGAAAGCGTTCAGGTTAAGGACGGCGTAAACTATTCATTTGATTACGGCAATGTTCATATCGCTGTTCTCAACACAAACGATATTCTTTCAATTTCAATTCCCCAGCTCAAGTGGCTTGAAAACGACCTCAACGGCACAGACAAGGATTGGAAAATCGTTCTTATGCATAAGTCACCTTACTCACTCGGTAAGGATGCAAAGTGGCCTGATGCTCTCTATCTCCAGAGCTCACTCAGAAAGGTTATCGACAGATGCGATGTTGACCTTGTTATGAGCGGTCACGACCATCAGTATCTCCGCACAAAGCCCCTCACCAAGAATAAGGTTGACGCAGAAAACGGCACAACTTATGTTCTTGCAGGAACAGCGGGCGCAAAGAGATACGAAATCCGTCCTTTCCTTCCCGGTCACTTCATGAAGACAGAATGGTTTGACGCAATCACAATTCAGAGAAGCGGCGGCAACTACTGGGACGGCGAAGACTGGGATCAGCAGAATCCTGACTATGAGGGCGGTATCTTCAGCACAATTTCAGTTGACGGCGGTACACTCACTCTCAAATCATATGTTGTTTCCGACTACACAAGAGACGAAGAAGACAACATCATTGACCTCAACGAGGTTCCCAAGGTTACTCTCCATGACACATACACCGTAACAAAGGAAACAGGCAAGAACGAAATCACCTTCACAGGTGACAACACAACAACAGAAGCAGAATACAATCTTATGGTTGTTCCCAGCTTCCTCGGACTTGCTGTTTACGCATTCACAGAGTGGCTTCCCAAGTTCCTCGGCATGGTTCCCGCTCTTCTTGAAAGCGTTATTGTTTACGACATTTTCTAAGCTATAAAAAACGAACGGTTTACATCGGAATTCCGATGTAAACCGTTTTTTTATGAAAAATTATATAATGACCGAGCAGGGAAGACCCGCTTGTAACTAAACCCAACGGACTACGTTCAGGAACCGTTTTCTGTCTTTTTTAATTTGCTTCCCAAATGGTCGGGACTGTCTTTTGAGATGTAGTAAGGAATATCATTCTCTTCGCACCACTTTTTTGCTCGTTCAAAAATATATGTTTCTTCGTGCAGTTTTTTGTGCTCATAATATTTAGAAGTGGTAAAATCTCCGAAAGCAGAGAAAACATCTTCATATTCATATCCGTAATTTTTGTTTTCTTCAATAAATTCCTGAACTTCGGGTTTTATTTCTTCGGTATAATACTTTGAAAAATATTCTCTTTCTATATCATCACCATTTACTTTGAATAAGGACACAAAATCTCCCGACATCGCAATTTCATTATCGTATTTATATCCGTATTCTTCTCGGATATCCAAAGAATTCAGAAACTTGCATTTACTTTTGCAAAACCACATCTTTAAAGGGACAAAATCTCCGTCCTTGAGAATGCCTGAGCCGTAAGACGGTACGATAGTATCTCTGAGGTCTAAAATTCGGTCGGGGTCATTGGGTGTGTAATATGGAATGTTGTTTTCATCGCACCATTTTCTAGCACTTTCAAGAAGAGCTCTTTGTTCATAATCAAAATACTTGTCGCCAAACTCATCAAATTCAGGATAGTCTTGTGTCAAAATTCTGAAAGCGACTTCGTATCCTGAATCAAACTCGAAATTATCATTTGCGATAATCCAGTTCATTGTTTCTTCTATCTCTTTATCGGGATAATTGGCAATAAACTCTTTTTGAAGTGCAATAATATCTACTTTGAAAACAGGAATAAAGTGTCCTGATTCTTCAATTTCTTCGCAGTCCTTATAGCCAAATTTATTAATCAGATTTGATGTGTAAAAAAACTTAAAACTGCTTTTTTCGAACCAAGCGTGAACTTCATATTCCGAGTCTTCTTCACTGCACCATTCACCGTAATAAGCGGCTTCTGTGAGGTCTGCTTTTATTTTCATTTTCATCACCTTTCGAGCAGTATGTAGGGGCGGATATTATCCGCCCGATAATTTTGCACAAAATCCAACGCACGCGCAGTGCGCGCCCCTACGTTCAGGAACCGTACGCGGGTTGATTCGTGAGGGCGTCGGTTGAAAGCTGCTTCAACAGATAATCCCCGCTGTTTTCATGTCATTTCATCAAGAAAATACTGCATTACTTTGTTTGAAACGCTTGAGGCTGTGCCCGAGCCGTGACCTGCGTGCTCCGCAACGCAGACAACCGCAAGCGGCAAATCGTCTCTTTGGGAATATCCCACAAACCAGGAATGACTCTTTTCGCCGTCAATCTGCGCCGTGCCCGTTTTTCCGCACATCTGCAGATTTTCAAACTTCCAATCGCCGTAGCTGTCCTTTACGTTTGAACGGAGAATTTCATTAAGTCTTAATGCAGTTTCGGGTTTGATTGTTATTGATGTTTCGGGCACTCTGCCAACGATTTCGCTGAATACGCCGACAGAACGGATTCTGTCAGGTGCATAGCCTGTTCCGCCGTTTGCGATTGCACCCATAATTGAAAGAAAATGTGCGGGATTGACAAGGGTTGTTGACTGCCCGATACCCGCCCATCCAAGCTCCGAAAGGCTTGTTTCAGACGGAGAAAAACGGCTTTTTGTGAGCCTTATTTCCTTTGCGTAAAGCTGGGTGTTGAAGCCCATTGTTTTTGCGGTTGCAAGCAATTTGTCTGCGCCGAGTTCAATTGATATTTCCGCAAATGCGCTGTTGCAGGATTCGTTCATCGCCTCGGTGAAATTCACCTTTCCGTGAACGTCGTTGCAGATAACTTTGCCGTTCTTTGTTTCATATTCGCCGTCGCATTCAAATACTCTTGAATCAATATCGGGGATGTTTTCAATTGCACACGCGGCGGTGACGATTTTCATTATAGAGCCGGGAGTGTAGATACCTGAAATAACCTTATCAAGGAAAACTCCGTCGTATTTTTCGTTCGTAAGAAGGTCATCAGGTCTGTTTTCAATATCATATGCAGGCTTTGAAACGCTGCAAAGAAGCTGACCCGTTTTGTAGTTGTAAACGGCAACCGCACCGTCATAATTGCCGAGTGCTTCATAGGCGATTTTATTTGCCTGACTGTCAATGTTGAGCGTTATGTCGTTACCGACTCCGCTTTGCTTGAGGTTGTATATTCCCTCAACGAGGCTGTAGCCTGAAAGCACGTCGCGGTGAATGTGGTGTGTGCCCGTTGAGATGAATCCCGAGGTGTCACCCACAACGTGAAGAACAGCTTTTCTGATTTCCGCAGTTTTGGCAAAAACACGCTCATTGTCGGAGCTTTTGGCAAGCTCAACACCGTTGATATCATAGATTGTGCCCGCATTTACAATTGTTCCGTTTGAATAAATATGGCGGTTCGCCCTGTTTGATGCCCATTCGGAACCGTTCATCACAATGCCTGCAACGAAAAAGCCGAGACCGATGACAAAAGCACCGATGAGAGCATAAACAACCATCGCTCTTTTATAAATCGTTTTCATGCGGCGCCCCCTTTCTTCACGGGCTTTTTGGGAGCCGCTTTTTTGTTTTTATGCACCGCGATATCGGGCATCGGAGGCTCAAACGGCGCACCTGCCGCCCTGATGTATGCAAGCAGACCCCATGAGCAGAGCATACTCGAGCCGCCTCGGCTTACAAAGGGGAGAGTAACACCTGTTAACGGCAGAATATCGGTTATTCCGAAAACGTTGAGCGCAAGCTGGAAGAGAAGCATACCCGCCGCCGAAACCGCCGCAATTGCATAGAATGTTGAGGCCGTTGTTTTTGCGGCACGCACGGCGAAAAACGCAATTCCCGCAAAAGAAAGAAGAATTGCAAGTCCCATAATCAGACCCATTTCTTCGCAGATGAGACCGAAAATAAGGTCGGTTGATGCGGCATAAACATCGCGCAGATAACCTTCGCCGATTCCGAGACCGAAAAGACCGCCGCTTGCGGAATAGATAAGCACTCTTGTCTGCTGATATCCCGAGGTGTCCATATAGTCCCAGACGTGACGGTAGGCTTCAAAACGCGAAGCAACATACGGCTTGAAGTAGATTACAAGCGCCGCACCCATAAGCGCAACGGTGCAGATGAGCACGATTGTGCGGATGTTGCCCGAGCGCATAAATGCAATGAGAATAAATGTAAAGAAGAAAATCAGCGCCGTGCCGAAGTCTTTCATCAGGAAAAGGAATCCGACGCAGGCAAGGGAAAAGATGACGTATTTCGTAAGGCTCATATTGGAAAGAAGCTTTTCGAGAGTTGCCGCGCCGACGAGAATAAATGCGATTTTGACAAGCTCCGACGGCTGGATTGAGAAGAAACCGAGGTCAATCCAGTTGAGCGTGCCGTTTATTGTTGATGCAAGTGCAAGGTTTGCCGCAAGCACGCCGATTGCCGCAACCGCCGCGGGATATCGCAGAAAGCTTGCAACGTGGACATCCTTAATCAGCACCAGCATTATCAGATAAACCGCGAGTCCGAGACCGATGGCAATGAGCTGCTTGAGTGCATAGCTTTCGTTGAAGCTTGCGCAGACCGTCAGACCGATTCCCGAGAGAAAAAACGCAATTGCTTCAAGCTCAAAGTAGTCTTTGTTGGTAACGAGCGTGCCGATGAGCATATAAATCCATTCCGCCGCAATGTAGCCGAAGAAAATATAAACAAGTGTTATGCTCAGTTCTTCCTGTCTGCATAAAACGCAGGCGGCGCAGATGAGCTGGAATGCCGTCATAAGCATCATAACCGTTATCTGTTTGAAATGCGGCTGTTTTGCAGTTTTTTTGTTTTCTGCCATCGAAACACCTCCTTTTGCTATATCATAACATATATTTCGATTTATTTCAAATCCATTATATTTTTAATTTGTTAACAAATCCGATTTTAAATGTTAAATTTGTTGGTTTATTATTTGTGTGGCGGACAAGAACGGATTTTCATATACTGCTAACGGCAAGGATTTTTTGAACGCAAAAAAATCTGTTGCATATGTAAAAAAAATAGTGTATAATGTTTTAAATATGATTTATAATGGGTAGATATCCGCAAAAACAATGCGGAAAACCATTCATCAACGGTATTGACAGGGGGAACGCTTTCAAATGGAAGCCTATTTTGATAACAGTGCCACAACGGCACCGTGCGCCGAAGCGGTTTCAGCCGTAGCTGACGCAATGACAAAAAGCTGGGGCAACCCCTCTTCTACCCACCGTAAAGGCAATGCGGCGAAGGATTTACTCGATTTTTCAAGAGAATCGATAGCAAAAAAGCTTTCCTGTGACCCCGAGGAGATTTTCTTCACATCGGGCGGAACGGAGAGCAACAATATTGCGGTTATCGGTGCCGCTCACCGTATGCGCCGAATGGGCAAAAGAATAGTTGCCACAAGCATTGAACATCCCAGCATAGACGAAACTTTAAACCAGCTTGAAGCGGAAGGCTTCGAGATTGTCAGACTCAGTGTTGACAGCTACGGAAGAATAAACGAAAAAGAGCTTTATTCAGCCGTTAATTCAAATACAATTCTCATCACGATGATGCTCGTAAATAATGAGGTCGGAACAATAATGCCCGTTGAAAGTGCAAAAAGAGCCGCTATGATGGCGCGCTCACCCGCGCTCATTCATTGCGATGCTGTTCAGGCATTCGGAAAAATGCCGATAAAGCCTGCCGCAATGGGCGTTGACCTTATGACGATAAGTTCACATAAAATCCATGGCCCCAAGGGTGTCGGCGCACTCTATATCAGAAAGGGTGTAAAGATAAATCCGCGCACCTTCGGCGGGTCACAGGAAAACAAAATCAGACCCGGAACGGAGGCTATGCCTGCGATTGCGGGATTTGCGGCGGCGGCAAGAGCGCTGCCCGATATAAAAACCCAGCTTGCTCACACGGCAATGCTCAGAGATTATATGGTTTCAAAGCTTACGGAGCTTGACGGAGTTGTTATCAATTCCCCGTCGGATGCTCTGCCGTATGTAACCAACATTTCCGTTATCGGAATCAAATCCGAGCCTATGCTCAATTTCCTTTCGGATAAAGGAATCTGCGTTTCGGGCGGCTCGGCGTGTGCCAAGGGCAAAAAGAGCCACGTGCTTGAGAGAATGGGTCTTGACAGAAAGAGGCTTGACAGTCCCATACGCATCAGTTTTTCAAGATTTACAACCGTTCAGGAAATTGACTGCCTGATAGCGGGAATTGCTGAGGCGAAAAGAGTCATAAGAGCAGTAAAATAAATTTTTGGAGTTAGAAATGAAAGAAATAATTCTTATAAAAAACGGAGAGCTTGCCCTCAAGGGTCTCAACAGAAGAACATTTGAGGATATGCTCGTGAAGAATATGCGCCGCAGACTTGAATCGGCGGGAAAATTCAATTTTACCATTGCTCAGTCAACGATTGTTGCGGAGCCTGCCGATGATAACGCAGACCTTGACGAAGCAGTTTCAAGAATTGAAAAGGTTTTCGGAATTGCGGGATTTTCAAGAGCGGCGGCGGTTGAAAAGGATATGGAAACAATACTCAGAAGCGCCGAAGAATACCTGGCTCCCCAGCTTCTGAGCGTGCGCTCATTCAAGGTTGAAGCAAAGCGCTCCGACAAAAAGTTTCCGCTTGCTTCTCCCGAAATCTGCAGGGAAACAGGCGGCTATCTTCTCAGAAAATTCCCTCATCTTGTTGTTGATGTCCACAATCCCGATATGGTTGTTACCGTTGAGGTCAGAGACCGTCATGCATATATCCACGGCAAGCAGATAAAGGGTGCGGGCGGAATGCCCACGGGAAGTGCGGGAAGAGCGGCGCTCCTTATTTCGGGCGGCATCGACAGTCCCGTTGCGGGCTATATGATGGCAAAGAGAGGACTTGAACTGATTGCGATTCACTTTGCATCGCCTCCCTACACAAGCGAGAGAGCCGAGCAGAAGGTTCATTCACTCCTCAAGCAGGTCAGCAAATATTCGGGCAGAATAACTCTTTTTGTTGTTCCGTTTACCGAAATTCAGGAGCTTATCAAGGATAACTGCCCCGAAGATATATTCACGGTCATTATGCGCCGTATGATGATGAGGGTTTCGCAGAAAATTGCGGCAAAAGAACACGCGGGTGCTCTGATAACGGGCGAAAGCGTCGGTCAGGTTGCAAGCCAGACAATGCCTGCGATTGCCTGCACGGACAATGTGTGCGAAATGCCCGTTTTCCGTCCCCTTATCGGTATGGACAAGGATGAGGTTGTCAAGATTTCAAGAAAAATCGAAACCTTTGATATTTCAATCCTTCCCTATGAGGATTGCTGCACGGTATTTACACCCAAGCATCCCAAAACAAAACCCACAATCGACTATGTTGAAGAGTGCGAAAAGGCACTTGAGGTTGACAGACTCGTTGATGAGGCAGTCAAGAACACAAGATTCTTATTTATAAACGCTTATTAAGAGGTGAATGAAATGTCGGTTTGCGAGATTTTATCGGTCGGCACCGAGATATTGCTCGGCGATATACTCAATACAAACTCAAAATATCTTTCCGAAGAACTTGCGAAGCTCGGCATTTCCGTTCTCCGTCATACAACCGTCGGCGACAACGCCGAAAGACTTGCCGCGGCGCTCAGAACGGCGCTTGAAAGAAGCGATATCGTTATTGCAACGGGCGGTCTCGGACCCACGGCGGATGACATAACAAGAGATGTCTGCTGTGAGGTTATGGGTTTTGAACTTGAAATGAACAAAGAAATTGCAGACGGAATCAGGGCATATTTTGATTCAAAGGGTTATGAAATGCCCGAAAGCAATCTGCGTCAGGCATACGTGCCCGTCGGCGGCGATGTTTTTGAAAACAGAAACGGCACCGCTCCCGGTCTCGGTCTGAAAAAAGGCGGCAAATGCGTTGTCATTCTTCCCGGTCCGCCTTATGAAATGGCTCCTATGTATAAGGAATCCGTTGTGCCGTATCTTGCGGAATATTCCGACGGAATAATTGTTTCGCATACCGTGAGAACAATGGGAATCGGCGAAAGTGCAATGGCAGAAACGGTTGCCCATCTGCTTGAAAACGAAAACCCGACCGTTGCCCCTTACGCAAAAAAAGGCGAGGCACTTTTAAGGGTAACGGCAAAAGCTGAAAATGAAGAAGAAGCTGAAAAGCTGTGCAAACCCGTGCTTGAAGAGATAATTGAAAAACTCGGCGATGTTGTTTACGGTATCGACAGCGAAAGCATAGAAGAAAGAGTTGTTTCGCTTCTCAAAAAGAACAATATGACAATCGCAACGGCGGAAAGCTGCACCGCGGGTTATATTCCCAAGAGAATAACCGATATTGCGGGCGCAAGCAGCGTTTTCGGTTTCGGCGCGATAACCTATTCAAATGAAATGAAAGAAAAAATTCTCGGTGTGAAGCACGGAACACTTGAGAAATTCGGTGCGGTCAGCGAAGAAACCGCAGTTGAAATGGCGGCGGGGATACGCCGTGTTTCGGGTGCGGATATCGGAATTTCCGTAACGGGAATTGCGGGTCCGGGAAGTGACGGCACTTCAAAGCCCGTCGGTCTTTGCTTCATTGCAATTGATACAGAGGACTATAAAGCCTGCGAAAAAATCGAAACAGGCAAGAATAACAGAGAATACAACAGATATGTGACCGCATCAAGGGCACTGAATCTTGCAAGAAAATATATCGAAAGGAAGGAAATGCAAAAATGAATACGAAGATTGTTACAATAGCTTTGTGTGTTGTTTTTGCGGTTGTCAGCGTTGTTTTTATCGGCTTGTCAATCGGCAATTTCACAAAGGAAAATACCGACTCACCCGTTAACAGCGGCGAAGCGGCGGGTTATGTGATAAACGGTGAGGTCAATTATGATTCACCTGCAGCGAATATTGATAAAATTGCATCAAACAACGAAAAATCAGCTTCTTATCCCGACGGAATTCTTGAAAAGATGAAGGCGCTTTATGCGATAAACAATGACACCGTAGGCTTCCTTTCAATTCCCGGCACAGAGGTCAGCACGGTTGTTGTTCAGGGTGACGACAACAACTATTATTTGACAAAGGATTTCTATAAGAGAACAACCTACGAAACCTCAAGCACCAACTACGGAAATCTTTATCTTGACTATCGCTGTGTGGATAACGGTCTTTCAAAGAATATGGTTATTCACGGTCACACAACGGGTAAGGCAAGCGGTGTTCCCAAGCAGTCATTCCGTTCGCTTTATGATTACAGAGACAAAAACCACTTCATTGAAAATCCGATTATAAAATATACCACTCTTTACGGAGAATATACTTATAAAATCTGTGCCGTTTTCCTTTCGTCAACTCAGCCTAAAGACGATAACGGCTATTTGTTCAACTATATTTATCCCGATATGTCCGATAACAATATGGTCGGCTATATCGAGCAGGTAAAACAGAGAATGCTTTATGAAACAGGTGTTTCTCTTGAACCCGCAGATAAAATAATCACCCTTTCAACCTGCATTTACGATTACGGCAAGAATATTGACACAAGACTTGTTGTTGTCGGCAGACTTCTTCATGAGGGCGAAAGTGAAGCAATTGATGCTTCTCTTGTGAAGGACAACCCCGATTACCGCAGACCCCAGGCGTGGTATAACAGTAAGGGCAAAGCAAATCCCTATAAGAATGCCGCACGTTGGGAACCCAGTCCCGAATAAAGAGTGAGGAGGACAAACAATAATGGACGAAAACAAAAAGAATTCGCTTCCTGAAGGTATCAGCTCGATAGCCGATGACGAGGCGATAAAGGAAATAGATTTCGGCAGCTTTCTTGAAGAAAACGCAAAGGGTTCTCCTCTTTTTGAAGGTTTTCACGAGGATATAGAAAAAACAGAAAAGAGCCTTGAAAGTGAGCTTCAGAGCCTTTACGACGATATTATGAGCAGCGGCCCCGCAACGATTGTGCCCAAGCCTATGTCGATTCTTACCGCAGAGGATGCAGAGCCTTCAAAGATTGCGCTTTCAGATCCCGAGCTTCCTCCCGAAAACGAGGAAAGCACACTCGAGGATTTGTGGCTTGACCCCGAGGAATATATGGATATTCCCGTTGTTTCTCTTGACGAGGATATCAAGGAAGAAGAACCCGCAGAGGTAATCGAGGGTGAAATTCCGCAGGAAGACTTTTTCAGCGAAGAAGCAACGGAAGAACCGGCTGCTTCATTTGCCGATATTGCAAAAGACGATATTTTCAATCTTATAAATTCTCTTAAAACAGATACCGACAGCGAAACGGGCTTTGATGATATTCTTTCCGAAATCGAAGCAAACACTGAAATTGTTCCCGTTGAAGCAAATTCAGAAGAGGCGGCACGTCTTGTCACGATTGATAAGGAAGAGATTGCTTTTGAGAAAGAAAGCGTTGAGTCCGAAAAAGAAAACGGTGACTTTGATTTTGATGAGCTTGTAGCACAGGAAGAGCTTGCTGACAGTGAGGTTGAGTTTGAAAAAACCGCAGAGCAGCAAGAGACTTCAGATGCCGAAGTTGCGTTTGAAGAGACTGCTGCGGAAACCGAGACCCCACAGGATGATTTTGACAGAGAGCTTGCAATTCTTCTCGGCGATATTCCCGAGGAAGAGGTGCAGGTTGAAGCTCCCGCACACGAAGGTTTTGTTATCGATATTCCCGAAGAGGAAGACGATGCGCTCGGTGCGATTGATGATGAATTCAAGGTTGAAGAGAATGCTCAGGTGTATGAGCTTCAACCCGAATATTCGGCAGTTGTTTCTGCTGAAAAATCTTCACCCATCGATATAACCGCACACGATGATGATGAAGAATACGAAACACTTCTTGATGAGCCTGAAGCTGAAAAGCCCGTAAAAAAGGGCGGTGTAGGCGAGGTTATCAGAAAAATTGTTCTCACTCTTTCAATTATAACTATAATTGTTTCGCTCGGAGTGCTTGCAAACACCTATCTGATTGAGCCTTACAGAGCGAAGACCTCAACCGAAAACCTTGCGGAGCAGATGAGCCAAAATATGAATGCCCACAGCAATGCGGTTATTGAGGATACGGGCGCACAGTCTGAATCGAAATATCCGCAGGGAATGCTTGCAAAATATGCTCAGCTCTTTGATTCAAACGATCAGCTTTCAGGCTGGATTTCAATTCCCTCACTCAAGATTGAGCTTCCCATTGCAAAGGGCACGGATAACGATTATTACCGCAACAGAGATATCTTCAAAAAGTATACAATGTACGGTGTACCTTTCTTTGATTACAGAGTTACAGACCTCAAGAATCTTCACAGAAACACCGTTGTATACGGTCACAATATGCGCTCCGACGACCTGATTTTCGGTATGCTTGAAAACTACCGCACAATTGACGGCTATAAGTCCGCACCAGTTATCGAATGCAACACCATCTACGGCGATTACACCTGGTTTGTTTACGGCGTGTTTATCTCAAACGCTTACGAAGAACAGGATAACGGCTATGTTTTTCCCTATAATTTCATTGATATCAGCGACGCAAAATTTGCTGATTATATCAAGGAAATCGACAAGAGAAAGTTCTACACAACAGGTGTTGACCTTAATGTGAACGATAAAATTCTCACACTTTCAACCTGTTGCTATGACTTCACAGATGCACGTCTCGTTGTTGTTGCAAGACTCAAGCGCGACGGCGAAAGCGTAAGCATTGACACTTCAAATGCATACAAGAATCCCAATCCCAAGTATCCTCAGGCATGGTATGATGCCGAAAAGAAAACAAATCCCTATGCAGAGGATGCCCGCTGGTAAAAAATAACGAAAGGACGGTGACAAAATGGAAAGAAAGGTAAGCTTATGCACCCTGAATGCGGCTTGTGA
The DNA here is from genome assembly GCA_045637305.1 of Acutalibacteraceae bacterium. Classification (GTDB taxonomy): domain Bacteria; phylum Bacillota; class Clostridia; order Oscillospirales; family Acutalibacteraceae; genus CAG-177. Next base: position 53,232 of record JAZTZD010000059.1, on the reverse strand, counting down.
GCCTGATGCGGCGGCTTTTCTTGAGGAAAAGCTCAGCGCAGTCAATTCATATGAAAAGCAGGACTGTCAGTCGGAGAATGAGTTTGCAAAAACAGCGCTTTCTCTTGCTTCTCAAGGGTATATTACGTTTGCGGCGGCTCCCGTTTCCCATTTTCTCACCGCCAAAATCAGTCTCATAAAAGCACTTTCGAGCAAGGTTGTCAGAAATCAGAGCATTCTTTCCGCAATGGCGGACAATATGCCTGAAAGCAAGAAAGAGTGCGACTATCATTCTGCAATTCCCGAAAAAGCAAAGGTAATGTTGACAAAAGACGGACTTTTCTCCGCTTTTATCTATTATATCGGGTCGGGTGCGGTCGTTTTTCTTCCGCTTGAAAAGGACAGGCTTTCGTATCTTTTTGAAACGAAGCTGAATTCCTTTGTTGCCGCAGTTGCGTCGGGCGGAGAAATTGTTGAAACAAAGAATCAAAGGGCGGAGGAGTTCAAAGAGCACATTGAAGCCGTAATCGGAAGCGGAAAGAAAATTGCTGTTTTCAACGGCGGAAGCTCGGAAATTCTGATGTCTCTTCTCAAAAAAATCCCGGGGTCCGCAAGTGCATTTATGCCTGTTGCGGCTATACCCGATGCAAATGAAAACAGCGATGAATTCTTTCCCGATTGCGCAAGGGCGGCGTCTCAGACGGCGCAGACGGACCTCGGAATTTCAATCTCCGAGGCGGTAAATGATGCTCAGACGGGTGAATCCTATGTGACGGTTGCCGTTGCAGACTCAAAGAGGGCGCACGCGGCAAAGGTCTATGCTCAGCCGGGAGAAAGCACAAAACAGCTTATGCTTGCGGCAATAATTCAGATTTGCGCAATGCTTGACGATGCGGCGGGTGCAGGACTTGTAAACCCCGCTTCCAAACAAAAGCCGCGCAAAAATCCCAAACAGCCGCTTATTATTGTTACGGTTGCTATTGCAATTGCAGTTCTTGTCTGCTTTGCGGTTGCGTTCATTGTTTATGCGGGTCAGAACAAAAATCAGACTTCGCCCGATAATGCGCTTCAGGCAGGCGTTGCCGACATCCTGACAGAAACAACAACCGATGAGTTTTTCGGAGATTACGGCGGAAGCTTTATTGAATTTGAGGATGACGGCGTGTTTGTGACCGAGGGAGAAACAACAACCGTTCTCCCCGAAACACACACAACAAAATCAGCTTTAACAACACTTAAAACAACCGTTGCAAAGGTTACAACAACCTTAACAACCGTGCTTACAACAAAGATAACAACTACCACCACAAAATCACCGACAACAACGGCGAAGCCCACGACAACTGCAAAGCCGACCACAACAACGACAACCAGACCCACAACGACCACAACCACAACAAAACCGACCACCACAAAACCTGTTACAACAACCACAACAACAAAAAAAGAGCCTGCCAACACACCGACGGCACAAGGCAAGTTTGTTTTCAGAGTTTACGGCTTCGGTCACGGCGTCGGAATGAGTCAGGATGGCGCAATTCAGATGGCGAAAAACGGCAGCAGCTATGATGAAATATTGGTTCATTATTATAAAGGAACAACAGTCAGGGGCGATTCCTCAACACCCGCAACGGTAAAATACGGCGGAAAGGATATTCCGCTTGTTGAGTATCTTTGCAGAACAACCAAGCGCGAAATCGGTCCGAGTTCGCCTTATGAAGCACTCAAGGCGCAGATTGTCTGCGCATACACATTCGCGAAGTACAACAAATTCAATGTTTCCGCATCGCAGCATGCCTACGATTCCTCATGGGCATATGAGGGCACGGACATCCATAAAGCCTGTCTTGAGTTGCTCGGAATCAGCTCCGATACAGACCCCGCAGTCGCACCTTATATCGATTATAACGGTTCGCCCGCAAATGCAATTTATTTCTCTTCTGCGGCAAAGGTGACAACACCGGCTTCGAGCGTATGGGGCGGAGATAAATCGAAATATCCTTATCTTGAGGGCGGAGTTTCAAGTCCCGAAACTGTTGAAATTTCAACTCAGGAGTTTACGGTTGAGGAAATGAAGAAACTGATAACGGATTATAATGATGAAATCGATCTCAACAGTGACCCGTCGCAATGGATAAAGATTATTTCGCACGATTCGGCATACAGCGAAAATATCGGCTACATAACAAAAATCAGAGTCGGAAACCGCGAAATGAGCGGCAACACGTTCAGATATTATCTGATGGATTTGAAAATCCGTTCACATTGTTTTACAGTTGAATACGTAAGATAAAAAAGAGCAGTCTCACTTGTTTGTGAGACTGCTCTTTTTGATGTTGCTTTATCAGAATGTCTTTACAAGCTCTTTGAGATATTCCTTGAATCCGTTGCCGATTTCGGGATGGTCAAGTGCAACCTCGCAGTTTGCCTTCATAATTCCGAGCTTGTTGCCCATATCGAATCTTTTGCCGTCAAAATCATATGCCATAAGTTCGCCGTTTGCGCCCATATCGCTGAAAATATCGGTAAGATAAAGCTCGTGGTCGGTGTCGTTTGTTTTGAGACCCTCTTCGATTTTTTCAAAGATATCGGGTGTCAGAACGTTTCTGCCGAGAATAGCATAGAGAGAAAGGATTTCATCGGGCTTGGGTTTCTCGATGATTTTGTTGCACTTCATTGCTCTTTCGTCGCCCTCAATGGGTTCAACTCCGAGTGTGCAATAGAGCTTGATGAGTTCTTCGGGAACTTCATTTACACCTACAACGGATTTGCCGTATTTTTCGTAGCAGCGGCAAAGCTGAGCAGTTACGGGGTCTTTTGAAACGATAACATCATCGCCGTAAAGAACAGCAAAAGGTTCGTTGCCGACAAATGATTTGCCACAGAGAAGAGCGTGTGCAAGACCCTTTGTTTCTTTCTGACGGACAAAATAGATGTTTGCTATGTTTGAGCAGGCTTTTACGTCCTCAAGAAGCTTTGCTTTTGAGGGATTGCCCTCAAGCTGTGCTTCAAGCTCAAAGGAATGGTCGAAATGGTCTTCCATAACGCCCTTGCCTCTGTTTGTGATGATGAGAATATCTTCGATTCCCGCCGCAGCTGCTTCTTCTACGATATACTGAATTGCAGGCTTATCAACGATGTTGAGCATTTCCTTGGGCACTGATTTTGAAGCGGGGAGAACTCTTGTTCCGAGACCTGCTGCGGGGATAATAGCTTTTCTGACTTTCTGCATAATGCATTTCCTCCATCAATAATATTTAAAAAAGATTTGTGAGCATATCAGCGGCATAGCTTAAAAGTTCAATGAGAACGTTATAGCCGAGAAGACTTGTTGCAAAGCCCATAACCGAAGAGCCGCCTCTTCTTGTAATCATCATTTTGCGAAGATTTTCTTCGCGTACGCTGTCGTTGATGAGCTTCATATCATCAAGAATTTTCTTGTAATAGAGCTTATTTGCGATAAGTGCGCAGATGAGACCGAGAATAATGTTTGCGCCCGCCTGAACCGCAAGGGGAACCGCCATTTCTTTCATTGAATCCTCAAGCTTCTTTTCAAGAGCAAGGTATTCTTCTGTTGTCAGGTTATCGGCATTTTCCATCTGCGCTGTTACATCATAGAAAACATTTGCATAGTTAGTTATTTCTTCTGCAAAAATTCCCGATATAACAAGTGAAGCCGTTGCGAAAATTGCAAGGAGAGCGATGCCCGGCTTATACATTTTTCTGTAGAAGAACCAATGGGGTGAGAAAATGAAAGCTGCCCAGTTGAAAGAGAGCTTTTTGCCTTCTGCGATTTTCTTGAATTTCGGGAGATATCTGCGTGACGAGTTTCTGACAAAAAGAGAAAGGTCGTCTGCGGAAATCTCGCCGATTTTTTCGTCGGCATCCATTCCCGTGCCTGCAAGGTAAGGATTTGTTGAATAAAATCCGCCTGCAGCATTCAGCGGGAATCCGCACTGATTGCAGTGAATGGCATCGGGGTCATTGACCTTTCCGCAGTTCTGACATTTTTTGTTTTCGTTTGCGGAATTGTCTTCGCTCATAAGCGCGCCGCAGTTGCCGCAATGAAGCGCATCCTCGGGATTTTCGCTTCCGCAGATATGGCAGACACCCGCGGGAGGTGCTTCGCAAACAGTTTCTTTTTCAAAAGTTGCCGACTGAGTGTGCGCTTTTTCTCTTTCCCATACATAGCCTGAAGAATGAAGCTCTTCATTGATGCAATGACCGTTTTGCATCCAGCAGCTTCTGTGCTGAGGTGTTGCACAAACGGGGCAGACAACTATGTCGTCACACTCATGCATAATCTCACCGCAGCTTTTGCAGGGCTGATTATCGTAATTCATCGGCAATCACTCCTTTATAGCATAATATTTCAATATATTTTACCTAATTTCTGTTTAAAATGCAATTATTTTCAAAAAAAATTTTGTTCTTCTTTACATTTCATTTATTTTTAGATATAATATACTGTGAAAAAATACGCATCAGGAGAAATATTTATGATTCAGTTTGAAGAATTAAGACTTTCGTTGCTTGAATATGACGAAAAATTAAAGCAGCTTCGTGACGCACTCGGTCTTGACGCAATGAATGCGGAGATTGAAATTCTCGAGGCACAGACAGCCGAAGAAGGCTTCTGGAATGACCTTGCAAATTCGCAGAAGGTTCAGCAGAGAATCAGCCAGCTTAAGAATAAGGTTTCGGCTTATGAGTCACTTGAAAATGACTATAATGACACACTTGTTCTCATTGAGCTTTCGGATGAGGAAGAAGACCTCGATATGCTTGATGAATGTAAGAGCGGTGTTGATAATTTTATTTCCAAGCTTGACGCAATGACACTCAGCACTCTGCTTTCAGGTGAGTACGATGCAAAGAACGCAATTCTTACTTTCCACGCAGGTGCAGGCGGAACAGAGGCTCAGGACTGGAACCAGATGCTTGTGCGTATGTATCAGCATTGGGGCGAAAAGCACGGCTTCAAGGTTGAAATGCTCGACTTCCTTGACGGCGACGAAGCAGGTCTCAAATCTGCTGTTCTGCTTGTTGAGGGCGAGAATGCATACGGTTATCTTAAGGGCGAAATGGGTGTTCACAGACTCGTCCGTGTTTCTCCCTTTGACGCATCAGGCAGAAGACACACTTCGTTTGCATCGCTCGAAGTTATGCCCGAAATCGACGATACCGTTGAGGTTGAAATCAATCCCGACGACCTCAAGATTGACTACTACCGTTCAAGCGGTGCGGGCGGACAGAAGGTCAACAAGACTTCATCCGCTGTTCGTATCACACACATCCCCACAGGTATTGTCTGTGCCTGCCAGGTTGAAAGAAGCCAGCATCAGAACAGAGATGTTGCAATGAAAATGCTCAAGTCAAAGCTTATCGAAATCAAGGAAAGAGAGCATCTTGACAAGATTGACGATATCAAGGGTGAGCAGAGAGAAATTGCATGGGGCAGCCAGATCCGTTCATATGTATTTATGCCTTATACCCTTGCAAAGGACCACAGAACGGGCTTTGAAATGGGTAACATCAATGCTGTTATGGACGGCGATATCGACGGATTTATCAACGCTTATCTCAAGATGGAATCTCTTAAGGATACCGCAAAATAATTCTCTTTGAGAATTAAGGAATAAGAAAATGAAGATAATTGATATTTCAAAGAAGTTCTTTTCATGCGACATTTATCCGGGCGACCCTGAGCCGAAAAAGGAGTTCGTATCGCGGATTGAAGACGGTGCGGGCTGCAACCTTTCAACGGTTTTTGCCTGTGTTCACACGGGAACTCACGTTGATGCACCGCTTCATTTTGTTGCGGGCGGCGATGAAATTGATGATTTGCCGCTTGAACCGTTTATCGGCGAATGCACTGTGATTGAAGTGCCCGCAGGTGTTATAACGGGCGAATATGTTGATGCACATTTCCCCAAAAAGTGCGAAAGACTTCTCATAAAAGGTGAGGGGAAAGCATATTTTATGGATTCCTCCGCTCAGGAACTTGCCGAAAGAGGTCTGCTTCTTATCGGCACGGATTCGCTTTCCGTCGGCACCAAAGGAGACCAGATTGCGCCTCACAGGGCGTTTCTGCAAAACGGCGTTGCCGTGCTCGAGGGTCTTGACCTTTCGGGTGTAAAGCCGGGCAATTATTTTCTTTTTGCCGCTCCCGTAAACTATGACGGGCTTGAAGCGGCGCCCGCAAGGGCAGTTCTTATTGACGACTATATTTTCTGGTCAAGAGGTACAAGATGAAACGGATTTTTGACTTTGTTGTAAGCCTGATAATGCTTATCGTTCTGTCTCCCGTGTTTCTTATCATAAGCTTATTTATTCTTTTTGATGCGGGAACACCCGTGATTTTTAAGCAATACAGAGTAGGCAAGGATAACAAGCTTTTCTATGTCTACAAGTTCCGTACAATGAAAAAGAATACCCGCAACACCTCAACGGAAGACCTCAGGGAAGCAGACAGCTGCATAACCAAAAGCGGAAGAATTCTGCGCAAAACAAGTATTGATGAGCTTCCGCAGCTTTTCAATATTCTTATCGGAAATATGAGCTTTGTCGGTCCGCGTCCTCTGATTCCCGAGGAAAAGGAAATCCGCAAGCTTCGCGCCGAATACGGAGTGTTCAAAGTAAAGCCCGGAATGACGGGACTTGCTCAGGTCAACGGCAGAGATATGCTTTCTATAGAAGAAAAAGCCCTGTTTGACAAAGAGTATGTCGAAAAACAGAGCTTTTGGTTCGATATTAAAATTTTACTTAAAACCGTTAAGGTTGTTCTCAAAAGAGAAAACATAGCCGAGGGCGGAGAAAAAGGAAACTCACGCAACCCCTAAGTACTCTTCAAGGCATTGACCGCTGGCTTTCATAGCCTTTGCGGCTTCAACGCCGACATATCTCCAGTGCCACGGCTCATAGATGATTTTTGTGATGTCCTGTTTGTCTTCGGGGTATCTCAGAATGAAACCGTAATCAGCGGCATTTTCGCTCAGCCATTCAAATTCTTCGGTGCTTTCAAAGCTTTCATAAAGTGAGCAGATGTCCATCGCAAGACCTGCGTTGTGCTCGCTTGTGCCTGGAGGAAGAATGATTGTTGCCGCCATCTGGGTGGCTTCAATCTCACTGTAGCCGTCATCTATGTATTTCTGAATTTTATTTTCAAAATTCCGTGTCTGGCGCTCAACGGAACGGTATCCCGAGATGGGAACAAGTTCAACACCGTCTTCAAGAGCCGCCTGATACATTTCATTATAATAAGGGGCAACTCTGTAATCAAGCTTAACATCTGAATAGCCGTCTTCAACGGCATTTTCAAGAGTGGGCATATAGCCGTCGGGCAGAATGTAATCCCTGTTGACAAGAATCATTCTCCAGTCGGAGATGTTCATATCCGCATAAGCGGGCATAAACCCTGCATATGCATATTTATAATCTTCAATTATTTCGGGTGCAGATGTTGTTGTTTCTTCACTTGAAGGCTCAGTTGCCTTGTTGCCGAAAAAGCCGTCGCTTTTTTCGGTTGTGTTTTTTTCGGTTTCATAGTAATCCGAAATTTCACCGCTGTCGATTGTCGGTTTTCCCGAATCGAGAGACGAGGCAATTCCGTAGCCGAGGAGCACAACGGCAAGCACGCCGAGCAAAACAAGAGTAAGTGTTTTTTTCATTGTTTTCTCCTTGAAAAAATAGAATACTAAATAATTTTACCCCAACTCGGTAAAAATGTCAAATGATAAAAAGTAAAAATAAAAAGGAGTGTTTGTTTTGAAAGCAAGCGAAAGTGTCAAGAATTATCCTTCCGAAAGAAGGATGTACGCCAACTACACTGCACGAAGCATCAAAAAGGTGTGCAAGGAAATCGGTCCCCGATTTTCAGGTTCGGAAGAGGAAAAAAAGAGCATAGATTATATGGAGGCGGAGCTTAAAACCTGCTGTGACGAAGTGGGCAGAGACGAATATCCCGTTCATCCCATGGCTTTCCTCGGGTGGGTGCCTCTTTCGGTTGTTCTGATGACAATTTCATCTCTTCTTTTCTTTGCTGTTGCGTTTTTTGCGCTTCCCTATCAGCTTCTCTTCGTTTCAACTGCACTTATTGCAGTCTGCCTTTTCTTTATTGTAACGGAATTCCTTTTCTATAAAGAAACGCTTGACCCGTTCTGCAAAAAGAAGATTTCGCACAATGCATACGGATACCGCAAGGCATCGGGCGAAACAAAGCGCAGAATTATTTTCTGCGGTCACGCAGACTCCTCAATGGAATGGCGCTTCACATATTGGGGCGGTCCGAAGCTTGTTATTCCCGTAATCGGCGGAAGCCTTGTGGGTATAGTTGTTTCCCTTATCAGCAACATCGTTGTTATTGCAATGAGCATTTCAAATCCCGAATTTATTTCATCAACCGCAGTTGATATTATCAGCTATGTGCTTCTTTTCTTTGTTGTTGTTTTCCTTGCAGCATCTCTTTTCTATGATAAGAAGAGAATCGTTGAAGGTGCAAACGATAATCTCACAGGTTGCTTCACATCAATCGCAATGCTCAAATATCTTCAGGACCACGACATCCGTTTTGAAAATACCGAGGTATGGGCACTTTGTGCGGGTTCAGAGGAAATCGGTCTGAGAGGCTCAAAGGCTTTCTGCGAAAAGCACGGGAAAGAGCTTGAAGGCGTTGAAACCGTATTTATTGCGGTTGATACCGTGCGCGATTTTGATTATATGGCTATCTATAACAAGGATATGACGGGTACAGTTACAAATGACCCCGATGCCTGCAAGCTTGTAAAAGCAGGCGGTGCAGTAGCAGGCTACGACCTTCCTTATAAGACTGTTTCACTCGGCGCAACCGATGCTGCAGCTGTAACAAAGAGCAAAACAGGAATCAAGGCAACCGCATTTGCCGCAATGGATCCCGCACCCGCACGTTACTACCACACAAGACTTGATACCCACGAAAATCTTGACCTCAAAACAATAGAAGCAGGTGTTGATATCTGCCTTGAGACAATGTTCCTTTACGATGAAAAGGGACTGAATGTATAATTGTTGGTTATTTTATACAAATCTGACAGTCGAAATTTTTCTATTTCAACGAAATTCTGTTTGTACTGAAAAATAAACTGTATTTTATCAAATCTTATGCTATAATATCCCTATATGTGGCGGAAAATCGCCTTGAAAGGAGAACTTATCCTATGAAGAAAAAAATTCTTGCTCTTGTGAGCCTCGCACTTGTTTTCTCATTCCTTTTTGCGTTTGCAGGTTGCAGCGGCACAGGAACCGAAGATGAAACAACCACAACAACAATCAAAGTGAAGACTCCTCTTCCCACCGATATCACAACAAGCATTGACGAAGAGAGCAACACAATCACAGACACAACTTATTCACCCGAAGCACTTGCAGCAAACACAGTAACAATCTTTGACTACTTCAATCTCCATATCAATGAGGCGAAGAGTGCAAAGGCTAAGGTTACAATGAGCCAGGGCAAGAGCATCGGCAAGGTTAGCGACGAAGATGGCAACAGCCTTCCTCTGAGCGAAAACGAATACATTGCAGCTGCTATTTCATCGCTTGACAGCTATATGCTTCACACCGACGGCGCTGAAATCGAATACGGCGAAGACCTTGCAGCATTCCTTCCCGTTAAGGGCCAGAGCTATGTGAGCGCACTTACTCTTGAAGATGTTGAGAGCGCAACCTGCGTTGATAACGAGCTTCGCAGAACAATTACTCTTACTCTTAAGAGCCCCGCACTTCCCGCAACAATCGAGAAGGCATACGATATGGGCAATGTTGACGACGTTCTTGCAGAGTTCAAGAAGGCTGAGAAGTATCTCACAGTCGGCACACCCACTCTCACATACAACGATTGCCAGATTATTCTCACAACAAACGTTGAGACTGACGAAGTTATCGAAATCGAATACATCAAGAATATTGATGTTGCTGTTGACGTAACAGGCGCAGGCACTCTTGCAGATGTCGGAACAGTTCCCGTAAACTTCCGCTATCAGAATTCGGTTAAGTATTCACTTGACAGAACAGCTCCCGAAACCACAGCAGCTGCTGAATAAAAGAACATAAAAAACCAACGGTTTGCATCGTAATTCTCGATGCAAACCGTTTTTTGTTTATTTATAATGATAAAAGACGCAGAACGGATTCGTTCTGCGTCTTTTATCGGATGGCTCTGACATTGTTGCTCAACAATGATCAAAATGCGGTAAAAATACCGTAAGTTAAGTATAACCAAAAGACTCGGTTTAGTCAACACTTTTTATTGAAAAATGCGATATTTTTTGATTATGCAGCTGTTGTTGCAACGGTTGTTGACGGTGCGGCGGTTGTTGCGGTGTTTTCAACAAGGAAATCCGAGCTTACCCAGCCTTTTGCGGAATTGTATGTTACATATGCCCAGCCAGCAACGGATTTTGTAACGGTCAGCACCGTGCCGTTGGGAATCTTTGCGATGATGTTTGACTGTGCGTTTGAGGAGGCTCTCATATTCAGAACGCTGCCTGCGGTTTTTACAACGTAATTGCCTTGCTTGATAACTTCGCCTGCGGGAACGGTTGTTGCGGCAGTTGTTGTTTCTGCGGCAAGCAGAACTTCGTCAATTGTAAGAATACCCCACGCGCCGTCTTTCTTTGCTATATACTTTCCGTTTTCGCCCGGGAGAATGATATCGAATTTAAACTCGATTACAGTTTCGCCTTTTGCGTTGATAATTCCGAACATTCCGTCCTTGGAAACGGGTGCGAGACCGTTTGTGAACGAGAATGAAATATCTTTTCCTTCAAGGTCCGCGGAAGCGGCGGAATCAAAGCTGAACGGGATTTTTGTTACTCCGTTTTCGTTTATGTAACCCCATTTGCCGTCTTTTTTAACGGCGGCAAGACCGTTTGAAAAATCGAGTGCATTGTCATAGACAACAGCAATTTCAAGGCGGAGCTTTTCGCTGATGAAGCCCCATTTTGCATCGCTTGCGAGACCTGTTGCAACGGGGTAGAGACCTTTTTCGAGACCGAGGTCACCCGACTTTATTTCGCCCGCATAACCTTTGTCGTCAGTCCATGCAAGATGCTTTGCAACCGTGCTCCAGCAGGGAATCTGCTCGGGTGAGGTCAGACCGTGATACTGACGGGTTGAAACGGTTTTGGTTGCGGCGTCAACGAGAAGAGTGTATTCCGAACGGGGACTGTCAACAAGATAGCGGTAGCTTCTCCAGGTGTCACTCGCGAGGGAAAAAGAATCGTGCTCGGCTTTTTCGGTAATCTTTCCGTCAAGGCTCATAAGACCTTTTTTGTTTGTCTCGGCATCGGTGAAAACCGCCATAATTCCGTTGTAGCTTTTTATATCCGATATGTTTTCAAAACCCTCGGTGCTGAATGTGCAGCCGCTTATTTCATCGGGCTTTTCTCTGTTTGAAAGAATACTTTTAACAACGATAAAGCCGACTGCTACGAGAACGGCAACAACAACTATGCAGATTGCCGCTACGGCACCTTTCGGGAATGTTTTTCTCTTTTTAAAGGTTATATTTTTAGCCATAATAATCCCCCTTTTGACCGATTATATCATAAAATTTTCCATATATCAATTACAAAAGAATTACAAATGGTTAAATTTGTGCATTTTTTGTTCAGAAAGAAAATTTTTACAAAATTCGTTTGTGATAACGGCAACAAATTCTTCATATTCTATTGACTATTTTCTTTATAAGTTATATATTATAGGAGTAAAAAACTCAAGGAGGAATAACAAATGAAAGTCTTTATGATCGGCGGCACAGGTCTTCTCGGCTGTGAAGCAGCGAGAATTTTTATCGAGAGAGGCCATGAGGTTAAGAGCGTTGCTCTTCCCCCTCTTCCCGAAGGTGCTCCCATCCCCAAGGAAATGGAACTTGAATTCTGCAACATCTATGAAAAGTCAGATGAAGAAATCAAGGCAATGATGACAGGTTATGACTGCTTCGTTTTCGCAGCAGGCATCGACGAAAGAGTTGAATTCCCCGCACCCGTTTATGCGGCATACGACAAATATAACATCCAGCCCCTCAAGAGAATTCTTCCTCTCTGTAAGGAAGCAGGAATGAAGAACGCTGTTATTCTCGGTTCATACTTTGCATATCTTGCAAAGGAAAGACCCGATATGAAGCTCACAGAAAAGCATCCGTATATCAGAAGCCGTATCGAGCAGGAGAAGGTTGCCTTCTCATTTGCAGATGAAAACTTCGACGTAGCTGTTCTCGAGCTTCCCTACATCTTCGGCACACAGCCCGGCAGAAAGCCCGTTTGGGTTATCCTTATCGAGCAGATCAAGATGATGGATAAGCTTCCTCTCACAATGTATCCCGGCGGCGGCACAGCTATGCTTACCGTTCGTCAGGTTGGTGAGGTTATCGTTGGCGCGGCTGAAAAGTCAAAGGGCGCAAAGGCATGGCCCATCAGCATGTACAATATGACTTGGAAGGAATTCCTTAAGATAGTTTATGCGGCAAGAGGCATGGGCGAAAACAGAAAGATTCTCAGCGTTGCTCCCTGGATGATGAGAATGGGTCTTGGCGGCGTTAAGAAGGAATATGCTGCAAAGGGCATTGAAAGCGGTATTGACGTTGACGGACTTGCAGATATTATGGATATCAACCTCTTCATTGACAGAAAGTACAGCGAAGAACTCGGCGCAACAGAGGACGACATCAAGGCTGCTATCACAGATTCAATCAAGGTAAGCCAGGCTGCATATGACGGCAAGGTTAAGCTCCTTGAAATGAAGGGCGAATAATTTAAAAACACAGGGAACGCTTTTTACGGCGTTCCCTTTTGGTGTCTTATAATATAAAAATATTTATTTCTGTAGGTGAATTATGGCACAGCTTAAAATGTATTGGCTCAAGGGTACTCCCGTCAGAGACCTGACTCTTCCCGAGGGCTACTCAATCTCAAATTTTAAAGAAGAGGCTGACAAGGCGGCGTGGGTTGAATGCTGCAAAAACGGTCTTGTCGGCGATGACACCGCACCCGAATTCTTTGACGAATGCGTTGCGGATGTTGATGACTGCGTTCCCGAAAAAGACGTATTTTTCCTTGATTATGAGGGCGAACATATCGGAACCGTTGCTGCTATTTATCATCCCGAAGAAAAAGAGGGACAGGTGCATATGGTCGGCATCAAGACTGAGCACAGAGGCAAGGGTCTCGGCAAATTCCTCAATAACGTTGCAGTAAAGAAGCTTGCGGCTCAGGATGCGGACTATATTTATCTCACAACCGACGAATGGCGCAAGGGCGCGGTCAAGAGCTATCTTTCCGAGGGCTTCATTCCCGTTGAATATGACGTTGAAATGAAAGAGCGCTGGGAATGGATGCTCAGAGAGCTTGGCATTGACGAAGTTGATATGGTCTATGAAGACAGAAGCTTCTGCAGAAAGGTTACTGCGGCTAAGATTATCAAAATCGGTGTTCTCGGCGTTGGCAGAGGCAGAAGCATGATTGATTACTGCCGTGCAACAAAGGGCGCAAAGATTGTTGCAATCTGCGACAACTATATTCCCATGCTTGACCTTGCAAAGAGAGACTATGCAGAAGAAGATATCGCATTCTACGATAACTTTGATGAATTCATCAATCACGATATGGATGCCGTTGTGCTTGCAAACTACGCAACGGAGCACGCACCCTTTGCGGTAAAGGCTCTTGAAAACGGCAAGAACGTTATCAGCGAGGTTCTTCCCTTCCAGACAATGAAGGAAGCTGTTGAGCTTGTTGAAGCGGTTGAAAAAACAGGCAAGAAATATTTCTTTGCCGAAAACTGCTGCTATATGCCCGCGCCCAAAAAGATGAAAGAGCTTTATGAAGAGGGCGTTCTCGGCGAGTTTGAATACGGCGAGGGTGAATATATGCACAATCTTGAAGCAGATTGGCATATGCACACTCAGGGCAGACCCGACCATTGGAGAACCCGTATGCATTCCTGCTATTACTGCACACATTCAATCGGTCCGCTTATTCACATAACAGGTCTCAGACCCGTTAAGGTCAGCGGTTTTGAGGTTGATTACAATGCAAGAATGAGAAGAATGGGCGCACTTGCAGCACCCATCGGTCTTGAAATAATAACACTTGAAAACGGCGCAATTCTCAAGAGTGTGCACGGCATCGGCTGTGCAAGCCATTCAATCTGGTTCTCCATCAACGGCTCAAAGGGCAGAATGGAAAGCTCGCGCGAGGATGAAGAAAACGGAGATGTTCAGACACTCTTTGTCAACTGCGACGAAAACGAGGGCGACAACAACGCAAAGCCTGTCAGAAGATCAACAGGAGATGAGCTTTCGCGTCTTGCAGAGTCATCGGGTCACGGCGGTGCGGACTACTATCTGATGCACCACGTTATCGAGTCCCTCAGAGGCAGAGAAAGTGCTGATGTTATTGATGTCTATGAAGCAATGGATATGTTCCTGCCCGGTATGTTTGCTTATTTCTCAATTCTTCAGGGCGGTGCTCCCATTGAAATTCCCAATATGAGAAATCCCGAAGAAAGAGAAAAATGGCGCAACGACACCCGTTGCACAGACCCTGAAGTTGCAGGCGATATGTATATTCCCAGCTACGGCAAGGGTAATCCCGATATCCCCGAAGAAACATATCTTGCACATCAGGAAAAATTCAGAAAGTGCATGGCTGAAAAATAATTGAAAGGAAGAATTCTTATGCAAGACAAAAAATATGTCAGCAAAAAAGAACTGTGGATGTATGCACTCGGTGCAGGCGGACAGGGTATGATTTATGCCATGATGTCCAGCTACATCAGTGACTATTATGTTAACGTTCTTCAGCTTCCTCTTATGTTTGTTCTCGCTCTTATGCTCGGTGCAAGAGTATGGGATGCAATCAACGACCCGATGATGGGTATGATAGTTGACAGAAGAACAATGAAAAAGGGCAGAATGAAGCCCTATATCATTATGGCAACACCCATTATTGCCGTTCTGACACTTCTTATGTATCTGAGCCCCGATATGGAAAAGACACCGCTGATGATTTTCTCGGCTGTTGTTTACATTCTCTGGGGTATGGCATACACAATGGCGGACGTTCCGTTCTGGACAATTCCGAACGTTCTCACCCCCAACTCAAAGGAAAGAAGCGACGTTATTTCTTTCACAAAGATTATCAACAGCATCGGTTCCGCGCTTCCCGAGGTTCTTTTCCTCGTTATTCCCTTTGTTCTTACCGCTGTTTACAGCAGCAAGGGTCTTGAAATCGGTCTTGATTTCGAAAAACAGAAATATTTCCTCATTGCGCTCTTTGCGGTTATTATCGGCGGCGCAATGTATGTCAACTGCTATTTCCACATCAAGGAAAGAGTTACTCTTCCTGATAAAAAGAAGGTGCCCGGTCAGCCCGGCAGCCTTTCAAGAATTTTCAAATGCAAACCCCTTATGCTTGTTGTTATAATGGGTGTTCTTTCAAGCGGCAGATATCTTGTTCAGGCAGCAGCTATCCACGTTGCGCGTTATTCGTTCTATATCGGACCCGAAATTGCAACTCAGGCAGATATCGTCAAGAGCATCAGCCTTGTTAAAACAATTTTCCAGGTCTGCACAATCGTGGGAATGTTCGGCACAACACTTGTTATGCCCTTCCTTATGAAGAAGTTTGACTACAAGAAAATTGTTATCACAACCTGCATTCTCGGTTTTGCCGCAAGCGTTGTGACAACGGTTATCGGTTATGTAACAGAGCTTTCGAGCATCTATGTTCTTGCTCCGTTCATCGTTGTTCAGTCAATTCCTCTTGGTGTTATCAACGTTATATCCTATGCGATGATATGCGACAGTCTTGACTATATGGAGCTTACAACGGGTCACAGAGAAAACGGTCTCGGCTCGGCTTGTCAGGGCTTTATCAACAAAATCGGTAACGCATTCGCAACCTGCGGAATCATCGTGCTTTATATGGCAATCGATATGAGACCCGAGGATATGCTTTCGAACGATGCGCTCAAATCGGCTCTTGAGGTTCTTCCCGAGCAGAGATTTGCAATGTTCTCGCTTGTTTCGCTTCTTCCCGGTATCAGTATGCTGCTTTGCTCAATTCCGATGTTCTTCTATAAGATTTCGGGCAAGAATAAAGAAAAGATGCTTGCAGACCTTAAAGCGAAAAGAGAAGCAGAAGGCTTTGAGGTTACAGAGTAATTAAATTTGAAAAAAAGGTGAACTCATTTGTCACAGAAAAAAGATTTAAGAAATATTGCGATTATCGCACACGTTGACCACGGTAAAACAACAATGGTTGACGAAATGCTCAAGCAGAGCGGCACCTTCCGCGATAACGAGCAGGTTGCCGACAGAGTTATGGACTCAAACGACCTTGAGCGCGAAAGAGGAATTACAATTCTTTCGAAAAACACTTCGATTCACTATAAGGACACCAAAATCAACATCGTTGACACCCCGGGTCACGCTGATTTCGGCGGCGAAGTTGAACGAATTCTTATGATGGTTGACGGCGTGCTTCTTCTTGTTGATGCATTTGAAGGCTGTATGCCTCAGACACGTTTTGTGCTTAAAAAGGCACTCAACCTCAAAAAGAAGGTTGTTGTTGTAATCAACAAGATTGACCGTCCCAATGCAAGACCCTATGAGGTTGTTGACGAGGTTCTCGATTTGTTTATCGACCTTGGTGCGGAAGAAGACCAGCTTGAATTCCCCGTTGTTTATGCAAGCGGAAGAGACGGCTATGCAAGTCTCGATTCAAATGCAAGAAGCGGTGATATGAGACCTCTTTTTGAATCTATTCTTGAAAACATTGAAGCTCCCGGCGGCAATCCCGATGAGCCTCTGCAGGTTCTTTTCTCAAGCCTTGACTATGACGATTATGTCGGCAGAATAGGTATAGGCAGAGTTGAAAGAGGCAGAATTAAAAAGGGTCAGCAGGTTGCTCTGTGCAAAACAGACGGAACAACCCAGAACGTCAAGGTTTCCAGACTTTATCAGTTCGAGGGTCTCAGCAGAGTTGAGTGCGAAGATGCCGAAGCAGGTGATGTTATCTGCGTTTCGGGCATCGACGGACTCAACATCGGCGAAACAATCTGTTCCCCCGACAATATTGAGGCTCTTCCGTTTATCAAGATTGATGAGCCCACAATTTCAATGAATTTCATTGTCAACGACAGTCCCTTTGCGGGCAAAGAGGGCAAGTTTGTTACTTCAAGAAACGTGCGTGACCGCCTTTTCAAAGAAGTTGAAACAAACGTAAGTATGAGAGTTGAGGAAACCGAAAGCACTGACACTTTCAAGGTTTCGGGCAGAGGTGAGCTTCATCTTTCAATCCTTATTGAAACAATGCGCCGTCAGGGCTATGAATTCCAGGTTTCAAGACCCAAGGTTATCTTCAAGGAAATCGACGGTCAGCTTATGGAGCCTATGGAGCTTCTCATTGTTGAAGTGCCCGAGCAGTATGTCGGTGCAGTTATAGAAAAGCTCGGCTCAAGAAAAGGCGAGCTTGAAAATATGGGTGCCCGTGAGGGTGGCTCAACTCATCTTGAGTTCAGGATCCCGTCAAGAGGTCTTATCGGCTACAGAGCGGAATTCCTCACCGACACAAACGGCAACGGAATTATGAATCAGCTCTTTGACGGCTATGCACCATACAAGGGTGACATCCAGACCCGTGAAAGAGGTTCGATTGTTGTTCACGAAACAGGTGTAAGTACCGCTTACGGTCTGTTCAACACTCAGGACAGAGGCAGACTTTTCATTCCCGCAGGTGTTGATGTTTACGAGGGAATGATAGTCGGTGAATGTGCAAAGAATGAAGATATTGTATGCAATGTCTGTAAGACAAAGCATCTCACAAACACCCGTGCTTCAGGCTCGGACGATGCGCTCAGACTTGTGCCTCACAGTGTGCTCAGTCTTGAGCAGTGTATGGAATTCATCAAGGATGATGAGCTTCTCGAGGTAACGCCCACATCGCTCAGACTCCGCAAGAGAGTTCTTTCAAAGGAGCTTCGTATGAAGCAGCAGTTCAAGAAGAAATAAGGAAGCGTTTTATGAACACCGATAGAAAAACCGCCGTTGCTCTCGGAAGCTTCGACGGACTTCACAAAGGTCATATGTCGGTTATTGCCTGTGCTCTCTCTCAAAGGGAGCACGGGCTTGTTCCTTTGCTTCTTCTTTTTGACAGTCATCCTCTTGCGGTTCTCACGGGCAGAGCGCCCGCAAAAATTCTGCAAAAGGAAAGGCGTGACAGTATTCTTTCTTCTCTCGGAGCAGAAACCGCAACGGTTTCCTTTGAAGAGATAAAGGATATGGATTGCAAAGATTTTTTTGAGAAAATCATTATAAAAAAGCTTAATGCGGGGGCGGTCTGCTGCGGCATCAATTATCGCTTCGGCAGAGAAAATTCGGGCGACTGCGAAACACTCAGAGCTTTGTGTAAGCAGTTCGGAATTGAAATGATAATCAGTCCGACGGTTGATTACGACGGTGAGCCCGTCAGTTCAACAAGAATAAGAGCGGCGATTGAAAACGGAGACATTCCGCTTGCGAACGCAATGCTCGGCTATGAATTCGGATATAAGTACACCGTTGTAAGCGGTGATAAGAGGGGCAGACTTATGGGTGCCCCCACAATAAATCAACGTTTCGGAAAAGATTTTGTTGTTGCAAAAAAGGGCGTCTATGCTTCGGTAACGCAGGTCGGGGGCAAGGATTACCCCTCGGTCACCAATATCGGTCTTCGTCCTTCCTTTGAAAATGAGGATTTGCGAAGCGAAACCTGTATTCTCGGCTTCAGCGGAGACCTTTACGGAGAGAAAATCGAAGTGAAGCTTCTTGAATATATCAGACCCGAAATGAAATTTGACTCAATGGAATTGCTCGGCGCACAGATTAAAGCCGATGCAGAAAAATCGAAAACAATTTTTCTCAAGAGGTGAAAACGGCGATGTATGAAAACTGGGAACAGCTTAAGGCTGATTGTATGAATTGCAGAAAATGTTCACTCTGCGAAACAAGAACCAATCTTGTTTTCGGTGTGGGCAGTGAAAATGCCGAGGTAATGTTCGTTGGCGAGGGTCCCGGTGAAAACGAGGATTTGCAGGGCGAGCCTTTCGTTGGCAGAGGCGGTAAGCTTCTCGATAAATTCCTTGAAGCCGTTGACCTTGACAGAAAAAAGAACATATATATTGCAAATATGGTCAAGTGCAGACCGCCGAAAAACAGAGACCCGCTTCCCGAGGAGCAGGATGAATGCATCCAATGGCTTCGTGAGCAGACAAGACTCATTCAGCCCAAAATTATCGTGTGTCTCGGCAGAATTTCGGCGCAGAGACTGATCTCGAAAGATTTCAAGGTTACTCAGCAGCACGGACAGTTTATTGAAAAGGGCGGAATTCTTTTTATGGGAACTTTTCATCCCGCCGCGCTTTTAAGAAACCCCAATCAGAAACCCGATGCGCTGGAGGACTTCCTTGCGCTCAAAGAAAAAATAAAAGAAATATGTGACCATACATATTGATAATAAAATTTTAAAGAAATCAGGCGAAAAACAAAATGGAAACACTTCTTTGCATTTCGATTGCTCTTGCAGCGGGACTTTTTATGTCCCGACTTTCAAAAATCCTCGGTCTTCCCTCGGTAACCGCCTATCTTGTTGCGGGTATCATTATCGGACCTTACGGTCTCGGAAGACTCGGATTTGACGGTTTCGGTTTCACATCGATTGAAAACGTTCAGTCATTTGAGCTTATAGCTGATGTTGCTCTCGGATTTATTGCTTTTGCAATCGGCAATGAATTCAGACTTTCTCAGCTCAAGCAGATAGGCAAGCAGGCAACATTTATTGGTATTTTTCAGGCGATAATAGCAACACTTTGTGTTGACGCGGTACTTATCGGACTTCACTTTGTTCTCGGAGAAAAGCTCCCTCTTTCAATGGCTGTCACACTCGGCGCAGTGGCCGCTGCAACCGCACCCGCTGCAACCCTGATGGTTGTCCGTCAGTATAAAGCAAAGGGTAAGCTTACCGATTTGCTTTTGCCCATCGTTGCAATCGACGATGCCGTTGGTCTTATCATTTTTGCGGTATCCTTCGGCATTGCAAAGGCAATTGAAAGCGGACAGGTGAATCTTACCGCGATTATCATTGAGCCTTTGCTCGAAATTGTGCTTTCACTTCTTCTCGGATGCATTATGGGAACACTCTTCTCGGTTTGCGAAAAGTTTTTCAGCTCAAACAGCAAGAGACTTTCTCTTTCAATCACATTTGTTTTCTTCACCGTTGCAGTTTCAATGCTGAAATTTGAAGTCGGCGGTATTCATATCGGATTTTCAACACTTCTTGTATGTATGATGCTCGGCACAATATTCTGCAATGTCTGCGATTTTTCTGCTGAAATTATGGAAAAGACAGATAAGTGGACAAACCCGCTTTTCACTCTTTTCTTCGTTCTCAGCGGTGCAGAGCTTGAGCTTGGCGTTTTTACGGATTTCGCAATTGTCGGAATCGGCGCAGCTTATATTATTTCCCGTTCGTTCGGCAAATATTTCGGCTCATATGGCAGCGCAAAGATTGTCAAATGTGAAAAGAATACAGTTAAATATCTCGGCATTACCCTTCTTCCCCAGGCAGGTGTTGCTCTCGGAATGTCCGTAACCGCAATGGAGCTTGGCGAAGTCGGTCATATGATAAGAAACATTGTTCTTTTCTCTGTTCTTATCTACGAGCTTTTCGGACCTGTTATGACAAAGATTGCCCTTACAAAAGCGGGCGATATTGTTCCCAAGAGTCCTCACCACCACAGAAAGAACCGTACAGCACCCCCGAAAATCAGTTAAAGAAAGGGTCGGTATTATGAAAAAGCTTATTGCATCAGTTCTTTGTCTTTGTCTGCTTGTTTCCTCGTGCGCAGTTGCCGCTTTCGGCTACGGCGAGAGGGTAGAGGGAGAGATTTCGGATTATCCCGTGGTTTTTGTCCCCGGTTACAGCTCAACTGCACTCTATGTGGGTGACAGCTTTGAAACAGGCGAGCAGATATGGGGTCTGAATATGGATCTCGTTGTTGAAAGGCTGCTTGCAAACATTGTTGAAATCGGCAAGGGTCTGGGCGCGCTCACAATCGGCAATGCGCAGTATATTGCGGATGTTGTGGGTCCCGAACTCGTTGCGATACTTGATAAAATGAGATGTAATCCCGACGGCTCAAGTACATATGATGTTAAAAGATGCCATATAACCGCAGAAGAAAACAACTATAAGAATCTTGCCGAAAAGTATCCCGACGGAAGCTACAGACAAGAGCTTGATATGGCGGCGGAACTCGAAACATATATCGGCATTGAAAATATCTATACTTATACCACAGACTTCAGAATGGGCGTTGAGCGTTGCGCGAAAGACCTTGACGAATTTATTCAGTCCGTAAAGGAATATACGGGCAAGGATAAGGTTAATCTTCTTGCAGTCAGCCACGGCGGACAGGTAACCGCAACATATCTCACCCTTTACGGCTATAAGGGTGACGTTGACAATGCTTGTCTCACTGTGCCCGCAATCGGCGGTGCCGGTTTTGCTTATGACCTTGCAACAGCACAGGTTAAGCTTGATGAAGACTGTCTTCTCCGTTTTATTGAGCACGGAATGAGACTTGAAGAGGACTATGACTGGCTTGTGAAGGCTCATCAGCTCGGTTTTCTTGATGCTGTTGCAAACAACCTTATTCCCTATGCAAAACAAATTATGCTTCATTGGGGCAGCATCTGGGACTTTATGCCTTCTCATAAATATGAAGAGGCAAAGGCGCTTCTTCTTGACAGCGAGGAAAATGCGGCACTTATTGCAAAAAGCGACCGCTTCCACTATGAGATTCTTCCTCAGATAAGTGAAAAGCTTAATGAATGCATCGAAAACGGAATGAATGTTTCGATTATTGCGGGAACGGGCAACAGAATTGTTACGGGTCTTGATGAAGATTCGGACGGTATCATCACAACGCAGTGTGCAACCGGTGCAACCTGTGCCCCTTACGGAAAACGTTTTGCCGACGGTTATACACAGGTTAATGACTGCAACGGAAAATACAAGGTTTCTCCCGCAATGAACATTGACGCTTCAACAGCCTATCTTCCCGACAACACCTGGTTTGTCAATGGTTTATATCACGGAATGACTTATTGGGATAACTACACAAGAGAGCTTCTTATGACTCTTGTGCTGACCGATAATCTGACTGATGTTTATTCAGATGAGCGCTTCCCGCAGTTCAGGGATACATCGAATCCCTCAAGCACCGTCTATGCCGAATTCAACGGCAGTATGCCCGGTTATATAACAGATGATTCAAATGCAATTATCGTAACCAACGTATGCGAAAAGGGTAAGGTCAGAATAAAGTCCGTGACGATTGACGGAATGGATGTTAAGTTCAAGGTTAATCCTTTCAAGACACTCAAACCCGGTGAAAGCATTGAAATTGCATTTACGGGCGATATTCCCGAGGTCAGCAAGCTGAGAATAAGCCTTACAATCTGCTATACGATTGATAATATCACGCCTGTAGGATACAGACATCAGTATTTCACCGTGATGAACGGGGATGCCCTTGAAGATGAAGGCGGTCTGAGAAGAGCGGAAGCAATAACACCGTTTGATATCCTTATCGGCGACGATTTTGATGCATTCCTGAGAAAGCTCGGTCTCAAAGAGGCTTTTTCAATGCTTTATACCATAATGTATTATTGGATTGATACACTCGTTCTCGGAATATTTGCACAATAACAGTTGACAATCAAAACAAAATAGCATAAAATAAGTAGGCGGCTGAGAAGCCGCCTGATAACGGGGTGTGGCGCAGCTGGTAGCGCGCGTGGTTTGGGACCACGAGGCCCAGAGTTCGAAACTCTGCACTCCGACCAAAAGAAACCGAGGGATTTTCGCAATCCTTCGGTTTTGCTTTTGTTTTTCTTGATTTGTCCTGTTTTTTGTGCTAAAATCAAACCAAGGGGTGAAAAATATGAGTGATAAAAAAGCAATGAAAATATATATGGGATTATGCGGTGCGATTGCGCTCATTTACGGCCTTTGGATGTCTGTGTTTATGCGATGGGACCAATTCCCCTATATTATCCCGACACAAGAGGATTTGCTGTTACCGTCTGCAGATTTTGTTGCAAAATTTGACGGTATGCTCCACAAACCGTTGTATGCCAATGCGGAAGTCTATTGGATATGGGTGGTTTTTTCAACGCTGCTTCTGTTTTCTTATGCGTTCTTTATTAAAAAGATACTTTTTGCAGAGAAAATCGGCAAAGGAACCACAGCTTTTTGTATGATAAATCTTATTGCAGGTTTTGCATTTATCACATGGTACGGATTTTTAAGTTTTCCTGAACAATTCGGCAATATTCTTACTGATGTTACGGCAAGTATGCTGGGCTTGCGTTATCCCTGGTATTTTAAAATCTGGGGAATTCTCGCATCTCTCTCAATTTTTACGAACACACTTTATATGTACCGAAAAAACAATTACAAAGGCAAAGCCGGAGTTGTTGTCACATCTTTGGGTTGTGCCTCTATTTTTGTAACAATCAACGTGCCGTCGGCAGGACTTGAGCTTGTTATGACCGCCCGTTGTTTATCGCATTGGGCAACCGCCCTTATCTTTGCTTTTTTAGGAGCGGCAGGAGTGATTATATTCCTCTTCCACAAGTCAGGGCAGAAAGAAAAGAAATACATCTTTGCAACTGTGTTTTTCATTGCAGTGCTTGTTCTTATGCTCGTTTTGCTTGTAACGGTCGGAAAAAGTGCATTCATTGAAAACCTGCCGATGTGGGTTGCATACGCTTTATTGTTTATCATCAATTTTACATCGCTTCTGGATAAAAAAGACAATTCGGTTAAAGAAAAAATTTATTCCCGAGTATAATATGGAATTACCCGCAAAAAAGCACCTCGGAAGAGGTGCTTTTTCAAGTTTATTAAAACATAAAGCCGCCTCACTTTTGCAAGTGAGACGGCTTGTTTTATTTTTATTATTCGTCGTCTGCTTCGAGCTTTGCTTCTTCGATAACCTTCTGTGCAACTGCATCGGGAGCAGCTTCATAATGGTCAAATTCGAATGCAAAGTAGCCTCTGCCGACTGTTACGGAGCGGAGAACTGTTGCGAAGTCGCCCATTTCTGACATGGGAACTTCAGCTACAAGCTCCTGCATCTTGGGATCGTCTTCGCAGGGACCCATACCGAGAACGCGGCCTCTTCTCTTTGTGATATCGCCCATGATATCGCCGAGATTGTCGCCGGGCATATAAGCCTTGAGTGCGCCGTAGGGTTCAAGAAGCTTGGGATTAGCCTGAGGCATACCGTTCTTATATGCAATCTTGGCAGCCATCTTGAATGCCATTTCGTTTGAGTCAACGGGATGTGATGAACCGTCATAAAGAGTTGCTTTAAGACCAACTACGGGATAGCCTGCAAGAGGTCCTTTGAGGATTGCTTCGCGCAGACCCTTTTCAACTGCGGGGAAGAAGTTCTTGGGAACTGAGCCGCCGACAACTCTTTCTGCGAATTCGAAGCTTTCGCTGTCAATATGTTCAAATTCAATCCAAACGTCACCGAACTGACCGCTGCCGCCTGACTGCTTCTTGTGTCTGCCCTGTACGGCAACTTTCTTGCTGATTGTTTCTCTGTAAGCAACCTTGGGAACAGTGAGGTCAACCTCAACGCCGAACTTGTTCTTAAGCTTTGTTACAACAGAGTCAAGATGCTGCTCGCCGAGACCTGAAACAATCTGTTCCTTGGTTTCTGTATTTGTTGTGTAGCTGATGGTAAGGTCTTCTTCTGCAAGTCTGTTGAGGCCTGCGGCAACCTTATCTTCTTCACCCTTCTTCTTAACCTTGACGGCCATGGGAAGGCAGGGTGCGGGGAAGCTTACGCCCTTAAGTTTGATGTCTGACTTGGGTGTGCAGAGAGTGTCACCTGTCTTGAAGCTTGAAAGCTTTGTGATGATACCGATATCACCTGCAAGGATTGCGGGTGCATCTTCCTGCTTGCCGCCCTTGGGGAAGAGGAGCTTGCCCATTCTTTCGCTTTCGCCTGTGCGCTCGTTGTATGCGGGTGTGTCGGGAGTGATTTTGCCCGAAATAACCTTAAAGTATGACATCTTACCAACGAAGGGGTCGGCAACTGTCTTGAAGCAGATAGCTGCAAGAGGTCCGTTTTCGTCGCAGGTAAGTTCGCCCTCTGATGCAACGGAAGCTGCGTCGGGAGCTGACTGAACGATACTGTTGTTGATAAGGTCAACAGCTTCAAGCTGATAGCCTGAGCAAGCATAAACGGGGCTGATTTCGCCCGCAAGAATACCCGCTTTGAGGCCCTTGTCAATTTCTTCGTCTGTAAGGGGGATGCCCTCGAAGAATTTTTCCATAAGCTCTTCGTCTGCGCAAGCAACTGCTTCGATGAAAGCTTCTCTCATTCTGTTTGTTCTCTCATCGTTTTCGGGCATGGGTGCATCTGAACGCTTGCCGTCTTTGTATGAGAAAGCTTCATTACGTGAGAAGTCAACATATGAAACAACCTTGTCGCCTTCAACGTAGGGAACAACAACGGGGCAGATTGAGTTGCCGTATTCTTCCTTGATTGAATCAAAGGTCTTGTAGAAGTGAGCATTTTCACCGTCACACTTTGTGATGGCAAACATCTTGTTGATGCCTCTTTCTGTTGCTGCCTTATAAGCCTTTTCAGCGCCGACATCAAGTGTGCTGCCCGAAGCAAGAACGATAAGAACAGCACCTGCTGCACGCATACCTTCACTTACGCCGCCTGCGAAGTCGAAAAGACCCGGAGTGTCTATAATATTGATTTTTGTATTTTTCCATTCAAATGAAGCAATAGCGGAAGCTATTGAACACTTTCTTCTCTTTTCTTCTGCATCAAAGTCAAGAACGGTGTTGCCGTCTGCAACTCTGCCGAGTCTGTCGGTTGCATTGGAAATGTAAAGCATCGCTTCGGCAAGAGTTGTCTTACCTCTGCCACCGTGACCGGCAAGAACGATGTTTCTGATATCTTTTGCACTGTAGGATTTCATAGGGATTTCCTCCTTAAATACGCCGTGAGGAACATGGGTTCCGAGCGAAAATAAAACTCTACGGATATAGTGAACCCGTATTGTATGTGATTATATCACAAAAGATTTCCAATTTCAATGATTTTTTTGTGATTTTTATTAAAAAATTTTACAACAAAGAATTAAAACACTTTATTGCTTTAAAATGAGACCCTGATAAAGCAATATAACCAAAAATTCTGACAAACAATTATAAATATCGCACAAAAAAATAATCCTCACGGATTGACCGCAAGGATTATGAGAAATTTTTATTCTGTTTTATTTGCTGTGTTTCTGCCCCAAAGATGAATGATTCCCTCATCGTTAAGTGCTTTTATGAGGAAGAAAGTGATGGGGAGAATAAAAATTCCGAGCACTCCGAAAATCTGAAGTCCGAGATACATTCCCATAAGTGTCACAATCGGGGGAAGACCGACATTCATTGAAACCAGATGCGGCTCAAGAATCTGACGGATAACGGTAACGAGTGCGTACACAACAAGAAGACCGATGCCCAGACCGTAGTTGCCCGTAAACAGGCTTATTATTGCCCAGGGGACAAGCACTGTTCCCGTGCCGAGAACGGGAAGAATATCAAGCAAGGCGGTGCAGATTGAGATAACAAGAATATATCCGCCGTTATAAACTCCGATAAGCTTTAATATATTAAGACCGATGGATATTTCACAGAATGTGATGAAAATAATTGTTACATATGATTTGAACATCTTTCCGAGAATGTCGCCGAAAAGTCTTTTTGTTTTAACAATTGCCGCTTCGTGCGCTTCGGACACATTGTTCTTTATCATACTTGTGAGGTTATCGTAATCGCAGGTGATGAAGAAACAGGCGATTATGCTGATGAGAACGGCTGTAAGGATTGACGGAATCTGTTTTGCCGTTGACCACAGACCTCCCAAAGGCGTTGCAAGCATCGAAAGGTCAAGACCTCCGAGAGTTGCACCGTCGGGAATTACGGGGGCAACAGGGTTTTCCGTGTTGAGCGCAAGCAGAAGCTGGTCAACAAAATCGGTTATGGCGCCCGTTGCGGTTTTTTCAACGGAATCGGGAAGAAAAGTGATTTTATCAAGAATCCAGTTTTCAGCTGCTGATATGAACTGCGGAAGGTTTTCGATTTTGTGCATAATATACTGACCGAAGCCTTTGAATTCAACAACAACTCTGTATCCGACCAGCACAAGCGCACTCACAAGGATTGAGATTATCAGCAGTACCGCCACGGCACCGATGATTCCTTTTTTGATTTTTGTTTTTTTGGAAATGACTCGTATGGGATTTTGCAGAAGCATTGCAATGAGGAAAGCAAAAATAAACGGTGCAACAAGCCAAAATGCATATTTCATAAAAAAGTAGTAAATTGCCGCAACCAGTCCGAAAAAGCAGAGATTTATGAGTGTTCCTCTTCTTTTTTCAATCATATCCATTTTAAAGACACCTCCCTCGGAGAAATTTAGATTTACAGTAAGTATTTTACACTATTTGTCCTGAAAACGCAACGAAAGTAAGAAAAAATTCACAAAATATAAATAAACTTTAAATTTTCTCTTTATTATTTTGAAAATGTATGTTATTATATACAGTAACTTTAAATATTATCCCGAGAAAGGGGCTATTATAATGTATGTTGCAATAATGGGATACGGCGTTGTAGGTTCAGGCGTTGCAAGCCTTCTTGAAAAAAACCACGACCACATCCTCAAAAAGAGCATGCAGGACGAAATGGAGCTCAAGTATATTCTTGACCGCCGCACATTCCCCGGCGACCCCTATGAGCATCTTGTAATTTCGGACTTTGCAAAAATTCTTGAAGACGACGAGGTTAAAATCGTTGTTGAAACAATGGGTGGACTTTATCCCGCTTATGACTATGTTCTTGCTAGTCTCAAGGCAGGCAAGAGTGTTGTTACATCAAACAAGGAGCTTGTTGCCGCAAAGGGCTGTGAGCTGCTTCAGGTTGCGCAGGAAAACAACGTGAACTTCCTCTTTGAAGCAAGCGTAGGCGGCGGTATTCCCATCATCCGTCCCATCAGCCAGTGCCTTGCCGCCAATGACATTGACGAAATCGCGGGCATTCTCAACGGCACAACAAACTTCATTCTCACAAAGATGATAAGCGACGGAATGACCTTTGAAGAGGCTCTTTTCCTTGCTCAGAGAAACGGCTATGCAGAGCGCGACCCGTCCGCTGACGTTGACGGCTTCGATGCCTGCAGAAAAATCTGTATCCTTGCAGCACTCTGCTTCGGCAAGCACGTTTATCCCGATTGGGTTTACACAGAGGGTATCAGAAAGATTGACCTTGCTGATGTTGAATATGCACGCTCATGGGGCGGCGTTATCAAGCTCATCGCAAGAGCAAAGAAGCTTGATAACGGCAAGGTTTCCGTTATGGTTTCTCCCGCTTTTGTTCAGAATCACAGTCAGCTTGCTTCCGTTGACGATGTTTTCAATGCAATTCTCGTAAGAGGCGATGCTATCGGTGATGTTGTTTTCTACGGCAAGGGCGCAGGCAAGATGCCCACGGCATCGGCTGTTGTTGCGGACGTTATCGACTGCGCAAAGAATCTTGACCGCAAGAAGTACGGCGGCTGGCAGGACAGCGAGGAAGGCTATGTTGCGGATTATCTTGAAAGCGTCGGTCCCGTTTATGTAAGAATTATGACCGAGAATGCCGCATCGGCACTCGCTCAGGTCAATCAGGCATTCGGTGAAGTGAAGATGCTTTCCCGTGCAGATGCACCCGACGGAGAAATCGCATTTGCAGTTTCGCCCGTTTCGGAAAAAGAGCTTGCAGATAAGCTTGCTCTTATCAAAGACGCAGAAATCAAATCGGTTATCAGAATAACCGACTATTGATTTACAATATTTGGAGGTTACTATGGCTTTAATTGTTCAGAAATTCGGCGGCAGCTCGGTTGCAAATGCTGAGCGCGTAATGAATGTTGCAAGAATCGTTACGGACACCTATAAAGCAGGCAACGACGTTGTTGTTGTTGTTTCCGCTCAGGGTGACACCACTGACGACCTTATCGAAAAAGCTAAGGAAATCAATCCCAAGGCATCCAAGAGAGAAATGGATATGCTTCTCGCATCAGGTGAGCAGATTTCAATTTCACTTCTCGCAATGGCGATTGAAAGCCTCGGCTATCCCGCTTGTTCGCTTCTCGGCTGGCAGGCAGGCTTCTCAACAAACTCCACCTACGGAAGCGCACGTATCAAGAAGGTTAACGCAGAGCGCATCAAGATGGAAATTGCAAAGAAGAACATCGTTGTTGTTGCAGGCTTCCAGGGTCTCAACAAATACGACGATTTAACAACCCTCGGCAGAGGCGGTTCGGACACAAGCGCAGTTGCAATTGCGGCCGCAATGCACGCAGACCGTTGCCAGATTTACACCGACGTTGAAGGTGTTTACACCGCAGACCCCAGAAAAATCAAGGGTGCACAGAAGCTCAATGAAATCACATACGATGAAATGCTTGAGCTTGCAACTCTCGGCGCACAGGTTCTCAACAACCGTTCGGTAGAAATGGCTAAGAAATATAATGTTAAACTCGAGGTGCTTTCAAGCCTTGTGCGTGCACCCGGCACAATTGTTAAGGAGGTTGCCAACATGGAAAAAATGCTCGTAAGAGGTGTTACAAAGGACACCGACGTTGCAAGAATATCAATCATCGGAGTTCCCAACGTTCCCGGAATCGCTTATAAAATCTTCGGCAAGCTTGCCGCAAAGAATATCAATATCGATATCATCCTTCAGTCAGTCGGCAGAGGGGACACAAAGGATATCGCTTTCACAACAACAAAGGCACACGCAGAGGAGACGGTTGCTGTTCTTAAAGAGCTTGACCTTCTTGCAGGCCTTGAAATCATCTGCGACGAGAATGTTGCAAAGGTTTCGGTTGTCGGCGCAGGTATGGAATCACATCCCGGTATTGCAGCAAGAATGTTTGAAGCTCTCTTTGAGGCTGACATCAACATTCAGATGATTGCAACAAGTGAAATCAAGATTTCGGTTCTTATCGATGTTAACGACGGTGATAAGGCTGTTCAGGCTATCCACAGCGAGTTTATTCCCGAGCTTAACTAATCACAATACAATAAAAATCAAGACCTGCTGTGGTAATCCACAGCAGGTCTTTTTACTTATATACATTATTTATACTGATATACTTTCACATAATCAACAATGAATTCTGCGGTGTCGCCGGGTTGGAGACTGATTTTGCCCGTTCCGTGGCGGTCTGCGTGTGCGATTCCGTTTTCGCCCGCAACCTCGCAGGAAAGAATAAGATATTCGGGGTTTCTGCTGACTCCGCCCGTTGAAAGTCTGCCTGTTTCAACGCCGTTTATGTAGAAAATATATTCGTTTTCGTTCCATTCAAGACCGTAGGTGTTGAATTCTTCGTAGGGGTTGTTTGCAAACCATTTACCGATGCTGTCGCCCTGATGATTGCCCGTGTAGCCGTCAAAATGTATTCCGCTGATGACGGCATCGCCCGCGCCCCACCAGACATCTTTATAATACATTGATTCAAAAATATCAACCTCGGTGCCGTCTTTTCCCGAGCCGTCAGCATTATAGACATCGCCGTTCATCATCCAGAACGCCGACCACATTCCCGTTGACTTCGGGAGAATTGCTCTGCATTCAAAATAACCGTAAAGGAATTCGTGTTTGCCTGCAGTTGCAATGCTTGCGGTGTAGTAGCCTTCGCCGTATTTGTCGGGCGAGCCGAAGGTGTTTCCTTCAAGAGGCTCGGATTTATATTCGGTTGAAATGATAAGATTGCCGTCTCTGACATCAATCATATCCTTGTGCCAATAACCGCCTTTGCGTATGGGACCCCAATGCAGAGTATCAACGGACTGATTATCGTCCCATTTTGTTGTGTCAAGCTTATCGCCGTCGAAGTTATCTTCCCACACAAGCTCAAATCTTTCTTCAAGGTTCAAGTCCTGACCGCGCGGAATTGCGGGGAGAGTGAGCGAATGGGGGAGAGACGGGGAAATGAGTGTGAGTATTGCAACAATTATGCGGATTATCCGTGCCATTGTAATCCTCCTTTATTTGTGCGAATAAGATATTCTTCTGCCTGTAACAAGTGTGGCAAAGCCTCTGGAAATAACGGTTATGAACTTCTGCCACTTGCCTTTGATTGCAATTTCCAAAGCGGTTTGGTATCCGTAATCGTCGCCGTTATTTTTCTCTTTAAGGGCATAGCCGATATCAAACAAATCATACCAGCGAACAACTTTTGAATCATAGTGCACGGTGTCATTTTCGTTGACATCAATGATTCTGTAGCCGTAACCTGTTGAAAAGGCATCTCCGTTATAACGGGTGCTGAGCGAATTCATAATGTCAATTCCCATATGATTAAGGCCGAATGCGTTTGTGTGGTCGTGACCCGTGAACATTGCAAGCACATCGCCTTTTTCAACCATTGCATCAAACTGTCCGTAATTCTCATAGCCGCAGCAGGGAGTTTCATTGAGTGTTCCGTAATTGATATTTTGGTGATTGAATCTGTAGTATTCACCTTTATTGTAAATATGTTCAAATGAGAAAATGGCTTTGTTTTCAAGCTTTTCAAGCGCATCATAGACCTCGGGCACGATTATATGCTGAAAAACAAGCGAGTTGACTTTTTCTCCGCCGTTTGCCGCCTTGAGCTCATCGGATTTTGCTTTGTACCATTCAATCTGGTCGGTCTGTACACAGGCGTAGTGACCGTTTTTATCATAATCGCCCGAATCAAAAATCCAGAGATTGAATTTCACGGTTTCGCCGTCTGATGACATAACGGGAATGTTATATGTGCCGCAGCCTGAAAGCGTTTCGCCGTCATCAACGGAAACAGAGCAGGAAAAGGTGTTGTAATAAGCCATAAGCTCTTCTCTCGACATTGCGCCTTTTTCGGAATCGTGATTTCCGAATGTTACCGCAACGGGAATATTTCTCTCTTCAAAAACATTCATCAGCTTGTCAATGAGAATTTTTGTCTGCGCCGCATCATTGCAGTTTTCAACGTTGTCACCCGTGATTATAACAATATCGGGTTTTTCGGTATCGCAGGCTTCGCCGATTGCCCATACAGATGCATCAACATTGTAATCTTCAAGATGAGTGTCGGTTATATGCAAAATTCTGAAGTTTCCGTCGGAATCAAAGCTGATTGTTTCGGTTTCGCTTCCGTCGGCAAACGAACAGACAGAAATGCCTGCAGCCATAACAACAGCCAAAATAAGTGAGATAATCCGTTTGAAGTATCCTTTCATAAAACGCCCTGCTCTCTGTATAAATATGTATAACAGAATATACTATTTCGTATAAAATTGCAAATGCTTTTTAGAAAAAATAAAAAAATTCACAAATATATCATATTGTTTTTGCGATGTGTTTATGGTACGATATAAAAACGGAGGGATAATTATGAAAAAATTGTCTGCAGTTATTGCACTGATATTCATATTTTCAACGATTTTCAGCCTTACCGCATCTGCTCAATCGGGTTATGCGTACACGGAAGAAATTCTTGCCGGATTTGCGCCCGGATGGGAAGCGATACAGGCTGATGAATCTGTGATTTCTCTTGCGCCGGGTGAAAAAGCGGGAGAAGTGCGCTTTGCGTGGCTTTCAACCGCCGAAGAAAAGGAACAGTTTCTTCTTGCGGATAACTCGTCAATGGCTGAGTCTGATTCTTGTGAGGTTACCGTTACCGATGCAATTTCGGATTATAAATCTAACAATGTAACCGTCTCCGGACTTGAAGAGGGAAATACATATTACTATTCCTACACAAAAAACGGAGCATGGAGTAAGATTTATTCCTTCACGGTTCAGCCTTCGGATGAATTTACATTTCTTTATGTTTCCGATGCTCAGATTGGCCGTTCAGGTGACGAAACACTTGAAGAGGTGCTTGTCCGTGACACCTGCGGATGGAATTACACGGTTGATAAAATGCTTACCGCATATCCCGATGCGGCATTTGCTGTTTCTGGCGGTGACCAGTTTCAGTCCCCCGACAGTCTTACGCAGATGAAGGCATATCTTTCGCCTGAAAAACTGCGTTCTCTTCCCGTTGCAAACACCATAGGCAACCACGACAGCGATGCAACCCTTTACGGAGATATTTTCAACAATCCCAATGAGGTTTTTGAGCTTTTCGGAGATGAAGCAGGCACGGGATATTACTATTCCTACGGCGATGCTCTTTTTATAACCGTCAATTCAAACAATACGTCTTTGACGGATACTGCAAGAGTGATACGCAAAGCAATCAAGGCGTATCCCGATGCAAAGTGGAGGATTGTCACGATGCATCATAATCCGTATTCGGCATCTCTTGCAGACGGAGAATATTCGAAAGAAAGACTGATTTTCTCGGCTCTTTATGACTGCTATGATATTGACCTTGTGCTCAGCGGACACGACCATTTATATTCACGCACAGACACGATGTACAGCGGAAAAATAACGGACGGTGAGGGTACAGTATATCTGCAGTCGTCATCGGCATCGGGCAGCAACTATGACCCTCTGCCCGAAGAAACCGCATCCTTTATTGTTTCGTCCTTTGATGTCAGGGTGCCGACATATACTGCGTTTACCGTAAGCGGTGATTCGCTTTCAGGAACAACCTACCGCACGGATACCGACGAAATCATTGATTCTTTTGAAATCGGTGATAATACCGCAGATTCGCAGTCAAATATTTTTGCGGTTGTTTTTTCAATGATAAAGACATTGTTCTCGATGCTGAGTTTTTAAAATTATATACTTGTATAGTTTGAAAAACTGTGATATTATAAACTTAATTAAGTATTTTTTAGGAGTGAATTTAAAATGAAGCTTCCCGTTGCCGTTCAGCTTTACTCGGTAAGAGACGAGATGCAGAACGATTTTTACGGTACAATCAGAAAAATGAAAGAAATCGGTTACGACGGCGTTGAATTCGCAGGTCTTTTCGGTGAAGACCCCTTGAAGATCAAGGAATTCTGCGATGAAATCGGCATTGTTCCCATTTCTGCCCACGTTCCCTACTACGATATGCTTGAAAATCCCGCAGAGGTTCTTGCAGACTACGCAAAAATCGGCTGCAAATATGTTGCTGTTCCCTATCTTACAGAGGAATGCAGACCCGGCACAGACGGATTTGCGGCAACAGTTGAAGGAATCCGCAAAATTGGTCTTGCAGCAAAGGAGCTCGGAATTCAGCTTCTCTATCATAACCACGATTTTGAGTTCGTTAAAATCGGCGAAGAATATGCGCTTGATGTTCTCTATTCATCAATTCCCGCAGACCTTCTTCAGACTGAAATCGACACCTGCTGGGTAAATGTTGCAGGCGTTAACCCCGCGGAATATATTATCAAATACGCAGACCGCGCACCCGTTGTTCACCTCAAGGATTTCAAGAAGAGCGAAGGTAAGCAGGGTCAGCTTTACAAGCTTATCGGCATCGACGAGAATGAAGAAGATGAGGAGCAGGATGCATTCTCATTTATGCCCGTTGGCTACGGCGTTCAGGATATGCCTGAGATTCTTGCCGCTTGCGAGGATGCAGGCGCAAAATGGGTTGTTGTTGAGCAGGACAGCCCCGCAAAGGGCGAAACACCCGTTAATTCCGTAACTCTCAGCAGAGAATATCTCAAAACTCTCAGCTGGTAAACGATAACAACTAATAAAATAAAGCGAGGAATTTATTATGGCAGAAAACATTCTTGACAAATTCAAAGATGCTCCCTCAGAGACAAAAGAAAGAGATTACAGCAAAAAGGTTAAGGTTGGTATTATCGGCACAGGCTGGATTGCTGAGGCACACGTTAAGGCATATCAGAAATGTCCCGATGTTGAAATCGTTGCACTTGCAGACCTTGTTCCCGGCAAGGCTGAGGCTTTCTGCGAGAGATACGGTGTGGGCGAAAACGTAAAGTTCTATCCCAGCCATAAAGAGCTTGTTGATGCAGGCGAATGTGACGCAGTAAGCGTTTGTACTTACAACGCAACTCACGCTGAATGTACAATTTATGCACTTGAGCACGGTATGAGTGTTCTTCTTGAGAAACCCATGTGCGTAACACTTGAAGAAGCAGTTGCTATCTGCAAGGCAGAAAAAGAAAGCAAGGGTGTTCTTTCAATCGGCTTCCAGCCCCGTTTCGACGAGAATATGAAGATGCTCAAGAAGGTTGTTCAGTCAGGCGAGCTCGGTCAGATTTATTATATCCAGACTGGCGGCGGCAGACGCAGAGGTATTCCCACTCCCTTCGGCACTTCCTTCATTCAGAAGGACACCGCAGGCATCGGTGCTCTCGGCGATATCGGCTGCTACTCACTTGATATGGTTCTCAACTCAATCGGCTATCCCAAGCCGCTTACAGTTTCGGGTTACAAGTCGGATTTCTTCGGCAAGAGCCCCAACTACGAGCATCACGATGTTTTCGGTGTTGATGACTTTGCAGCAGCATTTATCCGTCTTGAAGGCGGCATTATTCTCGACTTCAGAATTGCTTGGGCAATGAACCTTGATACACCGGGTGACACAATTATTATGGGTACAAAGGGTTCGGTAAGAGTTCCCTCAACAGAATGCTGGAACGGCTCAATCGGCGGTCCTCTTGTTATCTATCACGAAATCGCAGGCGAGCAGATTGAAACCCACATTCCCATGAAGCATAACGATGTTGATTGCTTCGACATCAAGATTCGCTCATTTATCGATGCTGTTAAGGAAGACGGCGAAGCACCCGTTCCCTGCAGCCAGATTCTTTACAATCAGGCTATCATCGACGGTATTTCACGTTCCGCAGAGCTCGGCAAGGAAATCGAAATCGAAATCCCTGAAATCTAATCGGATATTACAAAACGGGTTGCATCAATTGATGCAAGCCGTCTTTTGCTGTTTAAAACTTTGTGATTGTGCCCGCGTTGTTATAATTCCAGGGTTTGAAGCCTGCTTCAAGTGCGGGGCTGTTTTGAGCGAGGGTGAAATCTCTGTTTTCTGCATCCTTGAACAGGGGATCTGCAAAAACTGCGTTGTTATAATATCCACGTAAAGTCATTATTACCATTGACTTTCTTTCAAAGAAATTCATGGAATCGCCTGAGTAAACGTTGCCGCCGTGCTTATAATCCCAGTAGGTGTTGCTGTCATCAACAAACCAATCTCTTTCTGTTGTGAGAGCATACATTGTTGCATTATCGGTAACAAAAATATTGTTGGTAAGAGTGAGCGAGTTATGATCTTCATTTCTGGTGATTCTGAATGCACCGTCACCGCCGAAAGCAAAAATATTGTTTCTTAAAATGTTATCTTTGCCGTAGTGCTGATGGAAGGTCTGCGATGAGCAGTCATAAACAAGATTGTTTTCAACAAGCATACCGCTTGAGCCTTCATCAAGATAAATGCCCCAGCCGCCGTAGCCGTATCTGCCTTCGTCACAGCCGACGTTATAAATCACATTGCCCGAAATCACGGTATCGGGCTGAATTCCGAGAGTGTAGATTGCACCCATATCGGAAAGCCAGCCGTTGCCGATGTCATAAATAAGGTTATCGCAGATTTTTATGTTGTTGGTTGAGTTAGCCGAATATCCCCAGTTCCAGCCAACGGAAATACCTGTGTACCATCCGTCGTGGATTTCGTTGTTTGTAAGGTCGCAGTCAATTGCGTGGGTCAGAAGGATACCGATTGCATTGTTGAAAATTCTGCCGTATTTATTTATGTGACAGTCCGTAATGTTAATATTCTTTGTAGTTGCAGGAACAACAAAATCACCGTCGATGAACACGGCATTTGCGCCTATTTCATTGAACATACAACTTGTTACATCGCAGTTTTCCGATGCTTTGTCAAACTTGACGGCGGTATATGATATATTTTCAAATCTGCAATCTGTAAAGTTGATGTCGGATGACAAAGAAATATAAATTACTGCCGGCACTTCAAATGCCGCCTGCGGATGATCTGCTCCGTATTTAATGGTCTGGTACATGGGATGTGAGGGAGCAAAAGCCTTACCGGTATGAGTTCCGTCTACATGATCCCAGTCCGTATTTTCAAAGTTGATACCTTGGAAAGAAATGTTGGCTGCTCCGTTTAAAGTAATCAATTGTTCGTTAATTCCTGCATTAAGCACAGTGTTTTCAACTGTGTCGCCGACCTGAGGAATGTAATAAAGCTTTTCTTCACTTCTGTCAAGATACCATTCGCCGGGAAGAGAAAGAGCTTCCTTTACATTTTCAAAAACATAATTGTCTTCAACTCTTATTCTCATCGCCGAAGGTTTGGTTATTTGAATTCTGCCGGTTTCTGTGTTAACGGAATGTATCGGCAGAAGGTCATCACGCCAGAAATGCATGATTCTTACATCAACATCAGTGGGATTTTCAAAATCGATAATATCATTTTTGTCAGCATAGAAAGCCAATGCGTGGGTAAAGAAATCGGGAGCATGTGAACTGGGAATTGATTCATCAGCAAGAGGTTCTCCCGAAACCTTAAAAACACCTGTTTTGGGATAATTTGAGCGTGAAAGTCTCTTTCCGTCTTTGAAAAGTGAGCGGAAATAATCATCATCATTTTCAACGGGCATATCGGTTACAAAAGCCTTAACGCCGTTGATTGTTGTTTCGCTCCAGTTGCCGCCGATTTCCTTTGCACCCGAGAAAACAACATTTTCATCGGGATATGAGCGATAGAGAACATTGCTTCTGTCTTCCGATGTGAACTCAAGTGTGCTTTCAACAACGTAAGTGCCTTCGCGGAACCATACGGTTATCGGATTTCCGGCAGTGTTGTTTTTGAGAATCTCTTTGGCTTTTCCGATAGTCTTGAGAGGCGCATCGGGGGTGCCCGGGTTGGTGTCATCACCGTTAACGGAAACAACAAGATCGTTTTCGCCAAGGATAAATTCACCTTCATCAAATTCAGTCTGAATTTTTTCTTCGGGTTGGTTGAAAATTCCTTCAACGGGTGTTGCCGGAACAAACGCCAAGTTGAACCAGGTTATGAGTGCAGTGAAAAAAGCAATAATTTTTGTCATAAGCATACCTCTGAAAAATATTTTGAAATAATTATAAACCGAATAAAAGAAAATTGCAACAAAAAAAACAGTCTGCATGAGTGCAAACTGTTTATTTAATACTATTCAGATATTCAATATCTTTTTTTGTAAGTTCTGCTTTTTCAAGCAAATCGGGACGCCTCTCAAGTGTTCTTCTGAGACTTTCTTCTCTTTGCCATTTCTGAATGTTTGCGTGATGACCCGAAATAAGAACCTCGGGAACCTTTTCACCGTGCCACTCAAAGGGTCTTGTATATTGCGGATGTTCCAGAAGACCCGAATAATGGCTTTCAAGAGTGAAAGCATCTTCATTTGCAAGCACACCGGGGAGCATTCTTGAAATGCTGTCCGCAAGCACAAGTGCGGGAAGCTCACCGCCCGTGAGAACATAATCGCCGATTGAGATTTCCTCATCAACGATTTCATCAATGACTCTCTGGTCGATGCCTTCGTAG
This sequence comes from Acutalibacteraceae bacterium, assembly GCA_045637305.1. GTDB lineage: Bacteria > Bacillota > Clostridia > Oscillospirales > Acutalibacteraceae > CAG-177. The sequence goes on along the minus strand of JAZTZD010000059.1, from coordinate 14,592 downwards.
TGTCCGCAGAGAAGCGCGATGTTGTCAAGCTGAGCAAGTTCTTTGACTTTCTCCTGGGTGAGTGTTTTGCCCTGCGGTGAAAGATAGATAAGATGAGGTCTTGAACCCGTTTCCTCGCAAAGAGACATAAAGCAGTCGTAAATCGGCTGTGTCTGCATAATCATTCCCGTGCCTCCGCCATAAGGGGCGTCGTCAACTCTGTTATGCTTGTCAAGAGTATAGTCTCTTATATTGCGGCAGTTGATTTCAACTTTTCCGCCCTCTCTTGCTCTGCCGATTATGCTTTCTCCGAGTACGCTCATACACATCTCGGGAAAGAGTGTCAGAATATCAATCCTCATCGTCAAAAATACCTTTCAAGGGTCTGATTACAATACGGTTATTCTCAACATCCGTTTCAACACACACATCGGGAATGGCGGGAATGAGATATTCTTTTCCGCCGTCATCGGTAATGTGCCAGACGTCGTTTGCGCCCGTGGGACTTACATCGGAAAGAGTGCCGTAGCAGATGCTTTCGTCGTCTGCATCAAAAACCTTGCAGCCGATAAGCTCGGCGATGAAATATTTTCCTTTCGGAAGTCTTGCATCGCTTCGCTTCATATAAAGCACCTTGCCTCGGAGCTTCTGGGCTTTTTCAACCGTATCAACATCCTGGATTGTCAACAAAACAATGTTGCCGTGCGGTCTTGCAGACTTAATCTGCACCGCACAGCTTCCATTGCTGTCAAAATATAAGGTTTTGAATTTAGTCATAAAATCGGGTGAGTCGCACCAGGGATTGACACGGATTTCACCGCGCACCCCGTGAGTGCCGACTATTTCGCCGATTTCGAGAAAAGACTTAATCAATTTCTACAACAACCCTTGCGCTCTGACGAGTTGCAGCGGCACGCATAACTGTACGGATTGCCTTTGCAATTCTGCCCTGCTTGCCGATAACTCTGCCCATATCATCTTCGCTTACGTGAAGGTGATAAACAACAGTGCCGTCCTCGGCAGGCTCGTCAACAGTAACTGTTACTGCTTCGGGGTTTTCAACAAGACCCTGAGCAATGCTGACAAGTAAATCTTTCATTGGTTAACCTCTCAGATTTACAGATTAAAGAACGCCTTCTTTTTTGAGAAGAGCCTTAACGGTGTCTGTGGGCTGTGCGCCGTTTGCAATCCACTGCTTTGCCTTTTCAGCGTCTACCTTAACCTCTGAGGGAGTGGTAACGGGATTGTAAGTGCCGATTTCTTCGATGAATCTGCCGTCACGGGGATATCTTGAATCCGCAACAACGATACGATAGAAGGGAGCCTTCTTTGCGCCCATACGACGAAGTCTGATTTTTACTGCCATTTTAAATTCCTCCAAAAATATTATGTGAATTAAATTTTTTACAACCTCAGGTTGCGATTATATAATGTATCGGATATTCCGAATTACATTCCGAACTGTGAAGGGTCAAAACCCTTGGGCATACGGAAAGAGCTCTTTCTGCGGCGTTTGCCGCCTTTCTTTCCGCCAAACTGCTTGAACATTTTCTGCATCTGTCTGAACTGAGAGAGAAGTCGGTTGACCTCTTCAATGCTCTGACCCGAACCCGCCGCAATTCTCTTCTTGCGTGAGGGATTGATGATGTCGGGATTTGTTCTTTCCTTCTCGGTCATCGAATAGATGATTGCCTTCATACGGTCAAACTTCTTTTCGTCAACCTCGATATCCTTTGCCTTGTTACCGATGCCCGGTATCATTGCAAGCAAATCCTGAATTGAACCCATCTTGCGAATCTGGTCAAACTGGTCAAGCAAATCGTTAAGGTCGAACTTGTTCTGCATAAGCTTCTTCTCAAGCTCTTCGGCTTTCTTCTCGTCGATTGCCATTTCGGCTTTTTCGATAAGAGAAAGAACGTCACCCATTCCGAGAATTCTCGAAGCCATTCTGTCGGGGTGGAAAGGCTCAAGGTTTTCAAGCTTTTCGCCAGTACCGACAAACTTGATGGGCTTGCCTGTTACGGCTCTTGCCGAAAGAGCGGCACCGCCTCGGGTGTCACCGTCAAGCTTTGTGAGAATAAGTCCGTCAATGCCGAGTGCTTCATCAAACGATGTTGCAACGTTAACGGCATCCTGACCTGTCATTGCGTCAACAACAAGGAGAATTTCGTGAGGCTTTACCTCGGCTTTGACCGATTTAAGCTCATTCATAAGCTCCTCATCTATATGGAGACGGCCCGCGGTGTCAAGAATAACATAGTCGTGACCGTGTTCCTTTGAATAACTGATTGCCTCTCTTGCGATGTTTACGGGGTTTGTCTGTCCCATTTCAAAAACGGGAACGCCGACCTGCTCACCGACAACCTGAAGCTGTTTGATAGCCGCGGGTCTGTAAATATCGCAGGCTACAAGCATGGGTCTGTGATTCTGGCTCTTGAGCATACGCGCAAGCTTTGCGCAATGCGTTGTTTTACCAGAACCCTGGAGACCGCACATGAGGATAACTGTCGGCGGATGGTTTGCATAGGCAAGGCGGCTGTTTGTTCCGCCCATAAGAGCAACAAGTTCTTCGCGTACGATTTTGATAACCATCTGCGAAGGAGTGAGGCTTTCCATAACCTTTTCGCCGATTGCTTTTTCGGTTACGGTGTTTGTGAAATCCTTGGCAACCTTATAGTTTACGTCAGCTTCAAGCAGGGCCATACGAACTTCACGCATTGCACTGCGCACATCGGATTCTGTCAGGCTTCCCTTGCTTTTAAGGTTTTTAAAAGCAGATTCGAGTCTGTCTGAAAGACCTTCAAATGCCAAATTTTTCACTCCCCTTTATTTAATACTATATTTATATCTGCATCAGCTTTCGAGCAAGGTCATTGCCGCAGCCTTGATGCGTACGCTGTAATCGTTGATTTCCTTTGAGAGACTGTGGCGAAGATTATGCTCTGCAATCTGATTTGAATAGTTGATTATCTCGTTGAGACCCTCACGCATTTCTTCAAATCTCTTTGCCATACCCAGACGGTTTTCCATATCCTGAAGCTGGGTTTCGGCTCTCTTTATCGCATCACGCACACCCTGACGGGTTATGCCTTCGTTTTCTGCGATTTCTGAAAGGGAGAGGTCATCGTTATAATAATATTCCAAAAAATCACGCTGCTTGGCGGTGAGCATTTCACCGTAGAAATCAATGAGAATTGCTATTTCATAATTCTTTGCCAAAACTGACCCTCCTCTCTGAAAAATCCGCAAAATCCGTTTAAAACGCCAAAAAAACAAGCCGGTTATCTTCTGAAGCCTTACGGCTTTCTGCTCAAAAACAGCCGACCTGTAAAGTGCGTATGCTTTACAGGTCGTTATTATACTAAAAAATATCAATATTGTCAAGTGGATTTTTTCGTGTCTTTTCAACCTTTTTTCCACAATTCCCCGTGATTTTTGTGTGGAAAACGCTGTATCACCAACAGATTGTGGGTAAATCAGGGGTCAAAGCACAATATATATCCACATTTTCACACCCATCAGGTGGAAAACTTTTTGAAAAGTTTTTGAAAATTCACAATTGTAAAGGCGTGAAGCTTTACAAATCACTTGAGAACAACGATTGTGACACCGTCTTCACCCTCGCCGTAAAGACCGAGACGGCTGCTCTTGACATAGGGCGAAGCCTTGAGATATCTTGTGACAGCTGTGCGAAGCGCGCCCGTGCCCTTGCCGTGGACAATTGTGAACTCATTAAGACCCGTGCGAAGACCCGCATCAATGAATCTGTCAAGCTCAATCAGACAGTCATCAACGGTCATTCCTCTAAGGTCAAGGCGGGTTGAAGCCGCCATATTGAGTCTGCTTTCGGTCTGCATCTTAACGGTTGATTTGGGCTTTGGTTTAGGTTGCTGTTTTTCGCAAAGACGGAGATTTTTGAGCTTGACTCTTGTTTTGATTGAGCCTGCCTGAACTTCTACATTGCCGCTTTTATCAACGGGAGAAATAACGATTGCCGTTTTTCCTATATCGCGGATAATTACGTTATCGCCCTTGACAAGCGGTCTGGGAAGAACATAATCCTCATCGTCATCCTCAACGCCGATAATCGGGTCTGCGGCGGAGTCAATTGCCTCAACGCCCTTTTTGACAAGTGCCTTTGCTCTTCTTGCAAGCTCTGCGGCATCCTTTGCTTTCTGCTGCTCTTTTTTCAGCTTTTCAAGCTCCTGAAGAAGTGAATATGCTTCACGTTTTGCCTGTTCAACAACTCTTATTGCCTGTGAGCGTGCTTTTTCCATTTCCTGCTCGCGGAGTTTTGAAATTTCAGCTTTCAGCTTCTCTGCTTCGGCTTTTTCTCTGTCCGCTTTTTCAGAGAGAGATTTTGCTTTGTCATATTCGCTTTCCATCCTGAGTCTTGTTTCCTCAAGACGGTCAACAACATTTTCGAATTCCTTGTTTTCTGCGGAAACAAGCTCCTGCGCCCTTGCAATGACCGAAGCGTCAAGACCGAGCTTTTCGCTGATTGCAAGTGCATTTGATTTACCCGGCACACCGATTAAGAGTCTGTAGGTCGGTCTGAGGGTTGAAACGTCAAATTCACAGCAGCCGTTTTCAACTCTCGGAGTTTCAAGCGCATAGGCTTTGAGTTCTGCATAGTGAGTTGTTGCGGCGATTTTTGCACCCTTGTAATGAAGCGCTTCAAGCACCGCCATTGCAAGCGCCGCACCCTCTACGGGGTCTGTGCCCGCACCAAGCTCATCTATAAGCACGAGACTTCCCTCGCCCGCGGTTTCCATTATATTTATAATGTTTGTCATATGGGCAGAGAAGGTTGAAAGTGACTGCTCGATTGACTGCTCGTCGCCGATGTCGGAGAGAATTTCCGTGAATACTGAAATCTCACTTCTGTCGCCTGCGGGAATCATCATTCCGCACATAGCCATCATTGAAAGCAGACCGAGTGTTTTGATTGAAACGGTTTTACCACCCGTGTTGGGACCTGTGATAACAAGAGTGTCAAAATCCTTGCCCAGCATTATGTCAACGGGGACAACCTTTTTCGGGTCAATCAGAGGATGCCTTGCGGCACGCAGATTGATTATGCCCTGATCGTTGATTATCGGGGGACAGCCCTTGATTCTGTATGCATACTGTGCCTTGGCAAAAATAATGTTCAGTTCAAGTGCACATTCGTAGCTGTTTTTGATGCTGTCGGCAAATTCGCCGGCTGAAACGGAAAGCTCATAGAGAATCTTTTCGATTTCTTCTCTTTCCTTTGTCTGAAGAACACGGATTTCGTTGTTTGCTTCAACAACCGCCATAGGTTCAACAAAAACGGTTGCGCCGCTTGACGATGTGTCGTGAACAAGACCCGAAATTTCGCTTCTGTATTCACTCTTTACGGGAACAACGTATCTGCCGTTGCGCTGAGTGATGATATTTTCCTGCAGATATTTGGAGTGTGACTGAGAACGGGTGAATTTTTCAAGCTGTTCTCTGACCTTTGCTTCCTGAAAACGGATTTTTCTTCTGATATCCGCAAGGGCGGGGGAGGCATTGTCCGAAATTTCATCCTCGCTGATGATTGCGCTGAAAATTGCCGTTTCAAGATATTTATTGGGTGTGAGTGCATTGAAAATGGGGTCAAGCACACACTGAACACCCGCATTTGAGGCTCTCCATTGAGAAAGAGTTCTTATAACACGCAGAACACCCGCAATGTCAAGCAGTTCCTTTGTGTTGAGCACACTGCCCGCATTTGCTCTGCTGAGTGCGTTGTTCACGTTTTTGAGTCCGCCGAAGGACGGTCCGCCGAATCTTGCGAGAAGCATATGCGCATCCGTTGTCTGGGCGAGCAAAGCTTTTGCAAGGTCGGGGTTGGTTTCAGGCTTCAGGTGAAGCACTTCGTAACGTGCATCTTCACAGCTTGTGAATTCCGCAAGCCTTTCAAGAACCTTGTCAAATTCAAGAGCCTTTGAATGTTTTTCAAAGTATTTCATTATTTATCTTCCTAAAAATTATTCGTCATAATACTCATCGGTTTCATCTTCCGATGTTTCTGCCTCACCCTCCGATGTTTCTTCGGTTATGACTTCGCCGTTTTCGTCGGTCAGAGGTTCGGCTGTTGATTTTTCGGGGATTTCAGTCAGAGGTGCGGTTGTTGATTCTTCGGTTTCGGGCGGTCTTGACGATGATGTGGTTGAGGGAACGATTTCCTGACCGTCCGCCGCCTGAATCGAAGCGATGTACATTCCGCCGCTTCTCTCACGCAGGGTTATTTTCATAAATTTATCCGCTTCGGGTGCGGCATATCCGCCGTCTTCAAGCTGTACCCACGCTTTGTTGCCGATATAGCCGACAGTCAGAATAACCGAGCTTCCCTGCTTGTCAATGTCGTAAACCTTGGGAGTGTATGCGGATTCAACGCCCGTAACGGGGAGAATATAGCTTTGCTGTGCGGCATCGTAAACGATATCGTAATCGCTCATATCGATTGCCGAATGCATTGAAGCAATGTTGATTTCATTGCCGAAAAGACCCGTAAAATACTGCTCGATGTCTGTCTGAGGAACGATGATACCGAAGTTTTCGCCCTCGGAATAAGCATACTGCTCCGTTCCCTCATCGCTCATAAGCAATGCCCAGACCGCGCTGTTGAGAAGCTGGGAAACGTCTGCCTGAGTAAGGTCATCAAACGGGTCGGGGTCAAACATAACAACGGGAGTCAGAAGCTTTTCATATTCCTTTTTCTTTGCCGTGTTATCCGTCAGGTCTTTGACCGTGTCCGAAACAAAGCCCGCAACCGTTATCGCGCCGATAACGGCAAGAATGATTGCGATAAGACCTATCGGAAAAGCAAGCTTATTCTTTTTTGTCTGCTTTTTGTTTTCCATTGCCACAACTCCTTATCTTATCTGGCCGTTGCCGCTGATAACATATTTTTCGCTGACCATATGATTAACGCCGAGAGGTCCTCTTGCGTGAAGCTTCTGGGTTGAAATTCCGATTTCTGCGCCGAAGCCGAATTCGCCGCCGTCGGTAAATCTTGTTGAAGCATTGACATAAACCGCCGCCGCATCAACCTGTGCTTTGAATTTTTCGGATGCAAGATAGTTGTTTGTCACGATTGCCTCGCTGTGCCCCGTGCCGTATTTTGCAATATGTTCAATAGCTTCGTCAATGTTTTCAACAATCTTAACGCTGATTTTGTAGTCAAGATATTCGGTTGCGTAATCGTCATCCGTTGCGGGCAAAGCATAGGGAAGAATTTCGCAGACTGCTTCATCGCCCATAATCTCAACGTTTTTCTCCTTGAGTCTTTCACCGATTGAAAGGAGGGCAAATTCAGCAACATCCTTGTGGACAAGCAGACTTTCACACGCATTGCAAACTGAAACCCTTGATGTTTTTGCATTAAAAACGATTTCTGCCGCCATATCGAGGTCGGCATCCTTGTCAACATAAACGTGGCAGTTGCCCACACCTGTTTCGATTACGGGAACGGTTGCATTTTCAACAACCGAGCGGATGAGACCCGCGCCGCCTCTGGGAATGAGCAAATCAACATAGCCGTTGAGACGCATAAGCTCCGTTGCCGCCTGTCTTGAAATGTTTTCAATAAGAATAATGCAGTCTTCAGGCAGACCGCTTTCGGCAAGTGCCGAGCGCATAACCTGAGCAATTGCCTTGTTTGAATTTATTGCTTCCTTGCCGCCTTTAAGAATGACCGAGTTGCCTGCTTTGAGGCAGATTGCCGCCGCATCGGCGGTAACATTCGGTCTTGCTTCAAAAATAACGGCGATAACGCCGATGGGTACGGCAACTTTTTCGATTTTAAGTCCGTTGGGTCTTGTTTCGCCCCAGAGTACTCTGCCGACGGGGTTTTCGCTTGCGGCAACCTGTTCAAGACCCTTTGCCATTGAAGAAATTCTGTCCGAAGTGAGGGTAAGTCTGTCTATAAGAGCCTCCGAAAGCCCCGAATCTCTGCCAGCCCTGATATCTTTTGAATTTTCCTCAAGAATAAAGTTTTCGTTTTTTATGAGAGCGTGTGCGATTGCTGTGAGTGCAGAGTTTATTGCCGCCGCACCCGCAGAGGCAAGAATTCTCTGCGCCGCCTTTGAACGCTCGCCGATTTTTATCATTTCACTCATTGTTTTCACCTCTGTGCCTTGAAAAGGGTACCTGTCTGTCTGCCGTCGAGAAGCTTGAAAATCTCCTCGGGGTCGGAGCCGTTCATAACAACGGTGTCAATGCCCGCTGCTGTTGCGATTTCAGCCGCGTGAAGTTTTGTTATCATTCCGCCCGTGCCTCTGTTTGTGCCTGTGCCGCCCGCAAGAGCAAGAATGTCTTCATCGATTTTATCAACGCTGTGAATGAGCACGGCATTTTCGTCCTCTCTCGGATTTGCGCTGAAAAGGCCGTCAATATCCGTGAGAATAATGAGTAAATCGGCATCAACAATCTTTGAAACGTGAGCCGAAAGACTGTCATTGTCGCCGAAAACGATTTCTTCAACGGCAACGCTGTCGTTTTCGTTGACAACGGGAATTGCGCCGTATTCAAAAAGCTTCATAAATGTATTGTGAAGATTTGTGTGTCTCTCTTCATTTTCAAAGTCACTTCTTGTAACAAGAAGCTGACCCGTTATATTGCCGAATTCGCCGAAGAATTTGTCGTAGAGAAACATAAGCTCACACTGACCGACGGTTGCAGCCGCCTGTCTGCCCGGAGTGTCCTTGGGTCTTTCTTTAAGACCGAGCTTTCCGACGCCGACTCCGATTGCGCCCGAGGTTACAAGCACGATTTCTCTGCCTGAATTTTTCAGGTCGCTGAGCACCTGAGCGAGCTTTGACATTCTTCTGAGATTTATTTTTCCCGTGTCATAGGTCAGGGTTGATGTGCCGACCTTGACAACGATTCTGTTGATTTCTTTTCTGTTTAACATTTTGCTGTCTTCTTTCTGATTATAAGTTCAAAAATTCTTTGTATTCTTCTTCAGTATGCACCTTTCCTGCGGCGCAAAGCGAAATATTTTTCAAATCAAAAATTTCAGCCGAAAGCTTTCTTACCTCATCAACGGTAATTGAGCGTATGGACTCAATGCGGCTGTCGTCAGGCTCGATATAACCGTAATTGAAAAGACTTCTTGCGTTTTTCGATGCCCTTGCCCTGACGCTCTCGCTTCCCATTACAAATCCCGAAACGATGTGTTCCTTTGTTACCGCAACCTCTCGTTCGGTTATGTCGTGAGGGAATGCTTCAAGAATTTTAAGGGTTTCTTTTATTGCCTTTTTCTCGGATTTCTTGCTCAGTCCCATATCAATGAGCATCAGACCCGTTTTCGGATGGCAGGCAGACGTGCTGTCAACAGAATAAACAAGTCCGAGCTTTTCGCGGAGAGTCTGGAAAAGTCTTGAAGATGAACCGCCTGCAAGAATTGCCGAAACATAGTCTGCCGTTCTGCATCTGCGTTTGTCTTCAATGGAAATTCCGTTAAAGCCGAGAATGAGCTGATTCTGCGCAAAATCCTTTTTGACCGTTATTATCTGCGGCTGATAAACCGCCGTGGGATGAACAATTTCAAATCCGGTATTTTTCATTGAGCCGAAATAGTTTCTGCAAATTTCAAGCACGGTATCTTCGTTGAAATTGCCGCTTATGGTGACAATCATTCTTTCGGGCACATAGAACTTTTCCATATGTGAAACAAGCTTTTCGCGGCAGATCCCGTCAATGTTTTCGGGAGTGCCGAGAATGTTGTTGGCAAGGGGGCTTCCCTTCCAGATGTTTTCGTAAAAAGTGTCAAGACACACGTCCTCGGGACTGTCCTTATACATTGCGATTTCTTCTTTGATAACACCCTTTTCAAGCTCGATGTCATCGGGAGAAAACTTTGAATTCATCAGAATATCGCAGATGATGTCCATTGCTTTTGCAACGTGTTCCGTGAGTGTGTGTGCATAGAACATCGTGATGCCCGTTGTGGTGTAGGCGTTCATTCTGCCGCCGATTTCGTCCATTTCAACGGCGAGCTCGAGCGCCGTTCTTTTTTCTGTGCCCCTGAAAAGCATATGCTCGATGAAATGGGATGTGCCTGCGGTTTCGGGCGATTCGTATCCCGAGCCGCTTGCAACCATAACACCGAATGCGCAGGTGCGTACATTTTCATTTTTATCAAGGACAATTCGCAGTCCGTTTTCAAAAGTTATAATATCCATTTTAATCCTTCTTGTTTTCAAAAATCAGATTTATATTTGCAAGAGAAATTCTGTCTCCCGTTTTGAGAAACTCTTTTTTCTCGATTTTTTTGCCGTTAACCGTAACATTGCCCGTTCCGATTTCGGTTATGTACCAACCCTTGTTTGAACAGACAACAACTGCCTGAACTCTTGAAACGGTGGGATAGTTCAATATGATATCGCAGGTTTTGTGTCTGCCGATTGATGTTTCGCGGGTTGTGAGCATAAATGAATCACCGTTTGCGGTGTTGACAAGTCTTGCCTTGCCTAAAGGAGGCTGTCTGCGCTTGAAGAGAGCCGAAAAGCACAGAATGAGAATGACAACCGCAAGAAGCGGGAGCATATAGTGCGAAACACTTAAAACCAATTCAAGCATATTTTCCTCCATTATAAATTATAATTATACATAATATATTTTATAATCAACCTATTAAAATGTCAATAAAAATATCATTTCAAATCTATTGAGATTTTGGAAAATCAATGTTATAATGGCAACAGATGTTACAATGCGGAGGTATGCGATGAAAAACAAACAGACCGTGCAGCAGATTGTTACCGTGCTCGTTTCCGCTTTGCTTATTCTTGCGGCATACTTCTCTATAGTAGGGGACGGCAATGTTTTCAAGGGCGAAATGGAAGGCTCCGTTATCCGCGCAAGAGTTATCCGTATTGTTGATGTAAAAACCGATAATGTCAGCGGTGAAAACGAATTTGTGACGGTTACATTCAAGGCGCAGACGCTGAACACCGACCTCAGGGGCAAGACAATCGATGTTATTCAGGAGATTGACAAAGCTTATGCTTTCAGTCCGCGTCAGGTTGAACAAAACGACAAGGTGCTTGTTGAAGGCTACACCGAAAACGGTCTGCAGCAGTATTATTTCGGCGACTTTATAAGAATTACACCTCTTTTGTGGCTGCTTGCGATTTTCTGTGTACTGATTGTTGTTTTTGCAAGAATGCAGGGCTTCAAAACAGTTATTTCTCTCGGTTTTACCTGTCTTGCGGTGTTTACGGTTCTTATCCCCGCAATACTCAACGGCCACAACATTTATCTTTGGTCAATTGCAGTTTCAATATTTATCACCGTTATGACTCTTAGCATAATCAGCGGTTTTAACCTCAAATCTCTGTGTGCGGTAATCGGTTGTATCAGCGGTGTTTTCTGCTCGGGACTTGTTGTTCTGATAACGGACAGATTTCTCAATATGACGGGTCTGCTTGAAGAAGAATCGATTTATCTTTATCAGCTTTATCCCGATAATCCGATAAATCTCAAAGCGATTATTTTTGCAATGATTATTGTCGGCGCACTCGGTGCGGTGATGGACGTTTCGATGTCAATTTCATCGTCGCTTTATGAACTCAGGCTCAAATCTCCCTCAATTTCATCAAAGGAACTGATGAAATCGGGATTTACTATAGGCAGAGATATGATGGGAACAATGGCAAATACTCTTGTTCTTGCTTATATCGGAAGCTCTCTTACGAGTGTTCTTCTGCTTGTTTCGTATAATGCGGGCATTGAGCAGGTAATCAACAAAGAAATGATTGTTGCCGAGATTCTGCAGGCGCTTGCGGGAAGCCTCGGAATGCTTCTTACCCTGCCTCTTACAAGCGCGGTGTGTGCTGCGATTTATTATAAAAAGGAGGAAAAGTAATGCCTCTTGTTAAAATGAGCACATTGCTTGCCGATGCAAAGAAAAACGGCTATGCCGTTGGAAGCTTCAGCGTTGCGAATATGGAAATGGTGCTCGGCGTAATTAAGGCTGTCGAGGAGACAAAAAGTCCTGCAATTCTGCAGATTGCGGAAGTGAGACTCAATCATTCACCCCTTGAAATAATAGGCCCTCTTATGGTGGCGGCGGCAAAAAACAGTGCTGTTCCCGTTGCCGTTCACTTTGACCACGGAAAAACAACCGAAAAAATAAAGCAGGCGCTTGAAATCGGTTTCACAAGTGTTATGTTTGACGGTTCTCATCTTCCGTTTGAAGAAAATGCGGAAATGACCGCCAAAATCAAGGCACTTGCAAGCAGATATGATGCTGACTGCGAGGGCGAAATAGGCTGTGTCGGCGGAAGTGAGGACGGAAGCGAGGATATCGCAATCAATTGCACCTCACCGAGTCAGGCATCGGAATTCTTTGAAAAAAGCGGAGTTGATGCGTTGGCGGTTGCAATCGGCAATGCACACGGAAATTATAAGGAAACCCCGAAGCTCCGATTTGATATTCTTGAAAAAACCGCATCTCTCGTTCCCGTTCCGCTTGTGCTTCACGGAGGCACGGGAATATCGCCTGACGATTTCAGAAAATGCATTTCGCTGGGCATTCACAAAATAAACATTGCAACCGCAACCTTTGACAGCGTTGAGCAAAGCGTTCGTTCATCGTATAATGACGGCAAAATCGGAGGATACTACGATTTGCAGAGCGCAGAGGTTGAGGGTGCCTATCGCAACGCACTTAAACATATTGAAATTTTCGGCTGTGCCGACAAAGCCTGAAAGGATGGTAAAATATGAGCTACATTAAATTTGATGAAAAAAAGCCTCTCGATGTTATCCCCATAGGAAGAATCGCAATCGACTTTAACCCTACAGATATGAACAAGCCTCTTTCCGAGAGCAGTAATTTCAATAAGTATGTCGGCGGTTCACCTGCAAACATAGCGGTCGGTCTTGCAAGACTCGGCGCAAAATGCGGATTTATCGCAAGAGTTTCCGATGACCAGTTCGGCGATTATGTTGAGAACTATTTCAAGGCAGACGGCATTGATGTTTCGCACGTTTTCAGATGCGAAAACGGTGAAAATCTCGGTCTGACATTCACTGAAATCCTCAGCCCTACACAGAGCAGTATTCTTATGTACCGCGAAGGTGTTGCGGATTTGCAGGTTTGCGTTGATGATGTTGATGAGGAATATATCAAGCAGGCGAAGGCTGTTGTTATTTCGGGTACGGCTCTTTGCGCAAGTCCTTCAAGAGAAGCGGCTCTCAAAACACTTTTCCTTGCAAAGAAAAACGGTGTTGTTGTTATCTTTGACATCGACTACAGAAGCTACACATGGAAGAACAAGGATGAAATTTCTCTTTATTATTCAATTGCCGCAAAGAACAGCGATATCGTTCTCGGCTCAAGAGAGGAGTTTGACCTCACCGAAGCAATCGAAGGCGTTTGCGCAAACGACGAGGAGTCGGCGGCTCGCTGGTTCTCATACGGCAACAAAATCGTAATTATCAAGCACGGCAAAGAAGGCTCGGTTGCTTATCTTGACGACGGCTCGGCATATAAAGTAAAGCCTTTCCCCGTAAAGATGCTCAAGGGCTTCGGCGGCGGCGACGGCTATGCTTCTGCTTTCATCTATTCACTTCTCAACGGCAAGAGTGTTCCCGATGCGCTTGAATTTGCAACCGCTTCGGCTTCAATGCTTGTTTCCGCACACAGCTGCTCTGCGGCAATGCCCTCGGCACAGGCTGTTCAGGAATTCATCGACAAAACAAAGCCCGTTTCAGGCGAAGTTATCGAGAAGATAAAATAAAATAAAAAACGGAACTGTATCGCTCCGTGATACGGTTCCGTAAATATATTTCCGCCCGTGGCGCAGCCGGATAACGCAGCAGATTCCGATTCTGAAGAACGGGGGTTCGAATCCCTTCGGGCGGGCCAAACAGCGCCTCTTGCGAGGCTAAGATAAGAGATAATATTGAATAAATAATAGATAATAGTGAACGTGAATTTTCGTGCGCTGTTTGTATTATTATCTATTCGTTATTATCTCTTCTCTATTATCTTAATAAGGAGAAAAACTGATGGCTTCTGACAGTATTTTGTTAGATAAATCCTTGAAATTTGCTGTACGGATAGTAAAACTTCATAAATATCTCATAGAGGATAAAAAAGAAACAATTATTTCAAAGCAGATAATTCGTTCGGGAACAAGTATCGGAGCAAATGCAAACGAAGCTGTTTACGGCGTTTCAAAAGCCGATTTTATAGCCAAGCTTCAGATATCTCTCAAAGAAACCGCAGAAACAGAATATTGGCTCAGACTTTTGGTTTTATCAGAATACATAACAGAGCAGGAAGGCAATTCTTTGCTTAATGATTGCTTGGAAATAAAGAGAATTCTTGTTTCAACTTTGAATACAGCAAAAGAGAAATCAAAATAAATCCGTTATTAACATCACACCAAAGAAAAGAGACGGCGAAAGCCGTCTCTTTTTTGAAACCGTTGCGCTTAACGGTATAATTCACTTCCACAATTATAAAAGACCTTGTCGAAAGACAAGGTCTTTTATTGTTTGTTAGACTCGCGGTTATTGCAATAATTTTCTGTGAGGCAAAAGAACTCGCTGCCTCCACCTGTGCCGAAGGCACGTAAAATAAGAGGG
>JAZTZD010000058.1:0-13696 GCA_045637305.1 Acutalibacteraceae bacterium | reverse complement strand
AATCAATCCAGCTGCCGTTTGCATCGCAGAAGAAGATGTAAACGTCCCAGCCGAGACCGTTGATGTCGGTTGCATCAATTTCAATCTTGTAGTCCTTACCGGGAGTGACTGCGAAATAGGGTGAGGATGAAGTTGATTCGCTTACACCCTCGTTGGCAGTGATTGTGAATCCTGTGTCTGTTACCTCGGAAACGACGCCGTTGCCCGCAGCCTTATTCCAAGCACTGAAATCGATAAGGTTATCGAATGTAACGTTAATTTCTGATACTTCCCAGACAGCATAGAGAGTGATGGTGCCGCCGGCTGCGAGATGGCTTACAGTCTGACCGAGCTGATATTCGGGAGCTGTAGCCGAAGCTTTGGTTGCCCAACCGAGCAGAGTGTATCCTGCCTTTGTGAATCCTGACGATGCAAGAGCGAACCTATCCGAAATATTTACTGTCTTGCTTGCAATTGAACCTGAACCGCCGTTTGCATCGTAAACAACTGTGTAGATACTTTCAAGCCAGACAGCATAAAGTGTAACAGTTTCTTGTGTGCCGTTTGAGAGACCCGTTACTGTCTGACCGAGAAGATAATCGGGGGTTGATGCTGATGCGCTCTTTGCCCAACCGATAAGTGAATATCCTGCTCTTGTGTAACCTGTCAATGCAAGAGTAACGCTGTCTGAATGTTTATATGTTGCATCGGCAATGTAACCTGCACCGCCGTTGCTGTTATAAACGAGGACGAAGCCGCCTTCAGTCCATATTGCATAGAATGTGGGTTTAAGACCGCCGACAACGGGGTTTGAGCCTTCAGTTGCGTTCTTGTCTGTTGACCATCCGTCTACTGAATAGCCTGTGCGTGAGGGATTGTTTGATACGGGGATTGTGTAGGAGGGAGCAAGTGCGGGACCGCAAGTGAGGTTAACGGTAGTTGTTGTTGCACCGCCTGAGAAGCTGCCGCCGTTTGCAACAAGAGTAGCGGGAGTCTGAAGAGCCATCATCTTGTTGTTGAGCTCTGTTGTTGCAGCTGCGACATCTGAGTCTGTGGGGTTACCAAGCTCGATAGCAGCGTTCTGAAGAGCTGTTTTGAATGCGCTCCATGATGCTTCTGTGTAATTATTTTTGTCAAGTGATGAAGCGAGGGCGATGGTGTCACGAAGGTTTGCTTTGTTAACGTTTGTTGCACGCACCTGAACGTGATTCATGATGTATGAACGGGCATCGCTGTTATAGTGAGCGTGAGAAGCGCCCTTGAACATATAGTCATACGTTGCAGAGCTTGTGATAACCTGGCGGTCCCAGGCTGCGCTGTATTCAGCTCCGTTTGAAACTGTTCGGTTATCCGTAGCGTTACCGTAAATGAGATTGCCTACCGACTTGCCGTCGAACCATTCATTTTTTGATTTGTTGGAGGTATTACTTGAACTGTTACTGTATGTGTAGTTGTAGAATTTAACTTCGTGGGTTGTTGCGTCTGTAGCTGCGTTAACAATATCCGTTAAGTCTGTAACATACCAGATAACGCCCTTTGAGTTCTCAACGTCGGTGATGTTATAACCAACGGTGAGGTTGGGAATCTGCTTGAAGTTTGTGTATCGGCTGGTGTCAACCGTGATGTTTGCAACAGGGCTGACTTCGGAAATAAGAATACCGTAATCACCACTACTGGATTGTCGATCGGTATATCTGAAAGTGGGCGAGGTTATGCCTCCGCCGGGTGATGATGTTTGCAGGAAGTTTACTACGCCTGTGGTTGTGTTTCCGGGGTTGCCGATACCATAAAGCAGGGGTACCAATGCATGGTTGCTTGTTTTTGCGTAGTAATTGCCTTTGAAATTGCCATCGTTACTCAAAGTCTGGTTGGTGGCGGCAATCCAATATTTACCGCTTTGGTTTGCTGTGTAACCGTGAACACCTGAAACCCATGCTGCCGCTTGGTTGTACACTGATTTACCACGAGTTACTGATCTTATTGCAGCACCAACGGGGTCAAGCCAAGGCGAATAAAGTGTGGTGTATGCATAGTGTTTTACGCCTGTTGTGTCGCTGTCGCCGTAATAAATGGTAACTTCCCATTCAAGGAGGGCAGTGCCGCCTGCGGAAACGCCTGTGCCGTTAATTGCAAGTCCGAGTGCATCGAACTCAAACCAGTCTTTTGCGGCACCTGTGCCGTAAGCACCGTAAACAGCCGAGTGAGCCCATCGCTGATTTTCATAAGTGCCTGTTGTTGTGCCGTCACCGATAACGGGATCGCCGATTCCGCCTTTGATAGCTTTAACATCAAATGCGATAGCTGTTGAACCGGGAGCATAAACGCTGATGATACCGTTTGTAGCATTGTTTACAGCGTCAGCAACAAGCTCGCCGTCTGCAGTGAATCTGTTGTTAACAAAGTACTGACCTGTTGTTGACTGACCCGATGAGGGAGTCATATAGATTGTTTCGGGAACAGCAACCTGAGCTCTGTTGATTTCTTCTGCATATCCCTCGTCGTAAATCATACCGAAGGTGTCCTGAATTTCTTTGATATGACCTGTAGTGAGAGAGTACATATATTCGCTGGGCTTGAAGCTTTCAAAGTTTTTCACGCCGATGGGAGCAATGTATGAGCAGGCGTCTTCATTTGCAGGGTCAATGCTTGTTGCGTGTCGGGTTTCCTTTCCGGAATATTTAGCGGGATAGCAACCGTAGAAGAAGTTGGTCGTTTCGGGAGTGTAAAGACCGATACCGAAGCTGTTTGAACTTTCGCTTGCCATAAATGCAGCCCAATGCTCTGCAACGTCAACGTTGGGGTCAAAGCCGCCGTTTGAGTAGTGAGCGTTTATGTAATCCTGAGTAATACCCCAGAATTCAGGGCTTTCTTCATATTTGAGGTTCTGGATGAGCCATGCTTCGTCTTCGCTTACGTCGTTATAAACGAAGTTGTTGAGAGGCTCAATGGTGTAGAATGCGGGAAGCTCCTGGCTTGTCTGAGCTGAGGGAAGACCTGAATAGTCAACCATTCGGCAATATGTTTTGATAATGCCGTCTTCGAAAACATATTTTGCCTCAACGTATGTGTCGGTAATGTATCCGTCGCCCCAGCGAGGTAATGTGTGGTCTTCGGTCGGGTGAGTACATACTGCTGCGTGTTCGTCTGACCATCTTGACCAGTCAAGAGGACGAGCCTTAACGTAGATGTAGTTATCGCCGATTTCGTAATCGAGAACCTTACTTGCTTCGTTGGCAACGTTACCGCCCTGAACGGGGTTGTAGTGCCAGTCTGCCTGGTTATAGTAACCGGGTTCGTAAGGCTTTTCGAGTGTGCCGTAGTATGACTGCTGAAGATAACGGCCTGTATCGTAGATGTTGATAAGGTTAACGTTTGTGTTTTCGCTTATGTAACCTTCATTTGAAAGGTTTTCTTTGAAGTCAACCAAAGTTTCGTAGGTTTTATTACCTTCAGCGTCCTTGTGCTCGTAAACACGGGCAACAACATTGCCCTGGAGAGCGTAAAGACCTGAAACAACACCGCCGTTGAGAATGTCAACTTCAACCTTGAATTTATCGTCGCTGAAAGACTTTATTGTGTCAGGAGCGCTTGTGATTTTAGTATCCAATTTGGTTGTGAATGAAAGAAGGTCAATTGAACCTGCCTGGTTGCTGAGGGGAGTGAAGGCGATTGAAGTGATGCCTGTGCGTGAGTGGCTGTTAATTGCAGTTGTTTGGCCTGCTCCGTTAATAACCTTTTCAAGGTAACCGTCAACGAATGAGGTGAACTTGGGAGTTTCGCCTTCAGCAAAGTTTGAAGAAGGCTCAAGGAAGAACTGCTCTGTTACGCCGTCATCGTAGGTGATGATGCCTTCGAAGTAAGCATCTGCGTTGTAGGTGATTTCGTATTTGTTGAATTCGCCTGTGCTGACAGTGCCTACGAATGTGTAAACATTGTTTGCAACGTTTACGTTAACATTTGAACCGTTGACAACAACAGATTTTGATGCGCTTGCGCTTACGTTGACTGTGTATGTTGCAGTTTTACCGCCGTAAGTAACGGTGATTGTCTGAGGACCTACGGAAGTAAGATATTCGGGGGTGCAACGGTAGCCTGATTCAATTGTGGCGGTCAAGCCTGCAACCGATGCTTCAAGAACAAGACCTGTGGGGTTAACTCTTTCACCAACAGTATATTCTGTTTTGACAGGCATAGTCTTGATTGAAATTGAGTTAACGATGGGTTCGTACTTGGGATATACGGTGTAGCTTGAGTGATGAACGAATGTGTTTTCTGTGATGAGTTCGCCTGTACCGTCAATGCCTGTGTACCAACCTGCAAATACGTAACCGTTGGGAACGGTTGTGGGAACGGGAAGCTCACCGTAGGTTGTTTTTTCGTTAACCTTGTATGTGTAAACAATACGGTGGGGCACACCTGCGCTGGGGTCAGATGCGATTGATGCCTTGTAGATTGAAGTGTCTTTTACTGTGCAGGTCTTTCCTGCTTCAACAATGCCTGAAATACCGAACATAACCTGGATGTATGCTGTGCCTGCAGGAGGTCTGAATTCAAACCTGTTGACACCTATAGTTGAAGCGGCATAGTTGTTATAGGCTATATAGTTCTTGTCTGCACCGTAGTAAACGATGTAAGTGCTGTAATAGTTTGTGGCAAAGTTACAGGAAGCAAGATCGTATTCCAAACTGTAAAGAGCGCCTGCTTCAACGGGCATCATATAATAGCCGTTGCCGTTGCCGAAGGTGAAGCCTGTGAAAAGAACGCCTTTGGAAGGAGCATCAGCGTTTGTGGTAAGAGTAACGCTGTTGGTATTTATGTCCTTTGAAACAGTACCTGCGTTGTAAGAAGCGTTATCGCTGACTGCGCTTGAAAGTGAGTTGTTTGCCCAATCGCTGAAGCTGAAAATGCTGTTTGAGTAGCTAACGATTGTTTTGCGGATTGCAATGTTGCTGATAGTGACAGAGCTTTGGTTTGAAAGAGTGAAACGGATCTGAATGTAACGTGCGTTTGCAGGAGTGGTGAAAACAAAGTTAACATCACCTGATGCTCCGACCGATTCAAAAACATGAGAAGTGTATGAACCGCTTTCATCAAAGAAGAAAACATAAGGAGTGAATCCAACTCCTGAGGTGAGACCTGCAAGGCTGTATGAGAAGGTGTAGGTTGAGGAGGGTTCAACGTCCATCATATAATACTGGAAGTTGCCTACGGCGCCTACCGCACCTGTACCCATACCGTGACCTGTATAAGCCTCAACACCTGAAACGGTGTGGTTAAAGCCGACACTGCCTGCATCGATGTTGATGTCAAGCTTATCGCTTATAGGAGTACCGCCTCTGACAATGGTGGTGGATAATGTATTGTTTGCCCACTTGTCAAAAACAAAGATATTGTTGAAAGCAAGTTCAACGGAATAATCAGCGATAGCTGCATTGGTGAAGATCATTGCTACTGTAGGAACGAGCAATGCAGCTACAAGCAGCACGGTAATTAATGGTTTGACAAATTTTTTCATAAAGTACCTCCATAAAATTTTGCTTGAGAAAATCTATATTAAATCCAAATTGTTTCTTGGATAATGATTTTTAAGATTTATTCGTGAAATTATTGTTTGTGAAATTATTGCATAATCTTTTATATTCTGCCGCTTTTCTGCAGATGTAATCGGGCACAACCCCGAATTCACCCGCTTCGGCAAGAGGAATTGCCGCGCATATATCGCAGTATTTCCGCAATTCGCAGGATTTGCATTTTGAGGGAAGAAGAATATTCCCTCTCGATTTTTTAACGCATTCCCACGCATCGCTGAAATTATCGATTTCAAACATCGGCTTTGTCATCATTCCGCAAGGGGTCATTTTGCCGTCCCAGGTTACCCAGAATGTGCTCCGACCTGCACGGCAGGGGATTTGCTCGCCGCCCTCACGGGAGTTGATGCTCAATTTAATTTTTTCTTTTATTTCAAGATACTGTTCCATCCGTTCGCTTCCGAGCTCAGACAAACGGCAATTAAAATGAACTTTTGCCGATTCTTCGGCAGTCAGCCTGTCCGCTTCGCCGCCTGCCCTTATGGGTGGGAACATATAGCTTACAGTCTGAACGGGGATTTCAAGTTCTTTTGCAAACTCATAAATCCTTTGGGCATCGTGAAAATTATATTGCGTTGCGGTGAAATTGATTTTCAGCTTTATGCCCGCTTGCTTTAACTTGGTTATTGCATCGATTACCTTTTTGTATGCTTCGCCGTTGCCGCAAAGATTTCGGTAGGTTTCTTCCGAAGCACCGTAAAGAGAGATATTAAGCCTTTGCGGAGGGTTCTTCGCAAAGAATTCAATTTTTGCATCGTCTATCAACAAACCGTTGGTGTTGACCGAAACGAGCATTCCTGATTTTTTTGCGTTGAGATATATTTCTTCAAAATCTTTTCGGAGCAGAGGCTCACCGCCCGTCAGCAACAGCATAAACATACCTGCGTTTTTTGCTTCTTCGGTGAGGTCTATCCACCATTCCGTACTCTTTTCAAGTTTTTTGGCTTCGCAGTCATTTTCTTTTTTATGAACATAACACATCTTGCAGTCAAGAGGACAACGAGAGGTCAGCTCGAAAGCGCCCCAGAGAGGAATGAATTTTTCATCTGCATCAGAGAAGATTTTTGATATAAAAGCATCATAGTCTATGCCCAATCAGATAACACCTCCGTTTCGCAGCTCATTTTCAAGAATAATAACTGCATTTTCATCTGCCGTACAGCTTAACGAATAAACGGGAACGGTTTTTAAAAGCTCAATCAGCAAATCAACAACCGTTTTTTGTTCATTCGGAGCAATGAGGTCAAGATAGATATTCTGCATAATTCCCCGCAATGCTTCAACACCGGCAAGATGTCTAATGCTGTTTGTTTTGGATTGGCTGAGCAAAACTATTGCACCGAGCGGGAAAGTTTTGTTTTTGCAGATTCCGCTTGTTCCGCAAAAAGGAACTCCGCAGGCATAAACGCCGTTTTCAACAAGAATCCCGGCTTTGTCACCGTTTATGATTTCGGCGTTGCGGTGTTTTTTCCAAAGCGCGGCCTGAGTGCTTTTTCCCGTTCCGCAAGGTGCAGAAAAAAGAATCGCTTTGCCGTTAACCGAAATGAATGATGAATGGATGAAAAACACATTTTTGGAAAGCAGAAGTTGAGCCAACGAAATTGAAGCCCACATATATCTGCTGTCCAGCATTATCGGAAAGCTTTGGGGGGTGAAGAATGTTTCGCTGTGAGAAGTATCGGCGGGAGTGTATTTTGTCAGTGCACCGTCAACCGTTCCCATAGGGAATGCACGGTAAACCGTATCGCTCTCAACGGAAATGACAAATTCACCCGCTTTTGTTCCGCCTGATGTTTCAGGAAAGAAATCAACGGTTTTGCAGTTTATGTTGATATCTGCATCTGAAATGCCCGTCTCAAACTGCTCCCATTGCGGATTGGTGCCGGGAAAACTCTCGGCATCAATACAGATTGATTTTTCACATATCCGATAATACTTTTTCATAGCGATAAACCTTATACGGAATTTGATTTTGAGATTATAACATATCACTCCATTATAATCTTCGATATTATAAACCCTTTATCTGTAAAAGTCAATAATTATAAATAAAATAATATATAATTTTAACAAACAATTTTATTGTAATTTGCGATAGTGTGTGTTAAAATGTAAAATAGCATAATATCGAAATTGAAATGAGATGATTATAAATGAAGAAGCCAGGTGAATATATCGGGCTTTTCCGTTCACTCGGTAAGGAATGGAAATGGCTTCTGCGTTATGTTTCAAAATACCGTTTGCAGATAGCTTTTTATGTTGTTATCGGGCTTGTAAGTACCGCAATGGGCCTCGGCGCAAGCGTTGCTTCAAAATATCTGATAGATTCCGTTGTTTCGCATAACAATGACACGATTCTGAAGAGTGCAATAATTGCCGTTACTCTCGGATTAACGCAGATTGCGGTTGGAGCAGTTGTTTCGAGAATCGCAGGAGTAGTCGGAACGAAAATCAGTATGGAGATAAGAAGCGGTGTTTATGAACACGTGACTTATTCGAAATGGGAAGACATCCGAAAATACCATTCGGGCGATCTTCTCAACAGAATTGAAGGCGATGTGGGCACGGTTTCTAGCAGTATAATTTCCTTTATTCCCAATGTTTTCACAACATCGGCGCAGTTTATCGGCTGTCTTGCGGTTGTTCTTTATTATGACCCCACAATGGCAATTTTTGCGTTTATGAGTGCTCCGTTTCTTGTTTTTTCTTCCAAAATCACAACAAAAATGGTGCGTAAATATAACAAAGAAAGCCGTGAAATGAACGGAAAAATCCTTTCATTTTATTCGGAATCAATTCAGAATCTGCAGACTATCAAGGCATTTGACATAACCAAACGCTATGTTGAGCAGATGAAAGCAAATCTTCAGCTTCACAGAAAAATCAAGCTTGACCACGACAGATTTTCAATTATTATGAGTCTTTGTCTTTCGTTAATCGGTCTTGCTGTTGCTTACACCTGCTACGGCTGGGGAGTTTACAGGCTTTGGCAGGGTGCAATTTCTTACGGAACAATGACTCTGTTTTTGCAGATTTCGGGTCAGCTGACGGGCTCATTTTCGGCTCTTGTTTCGCTTATTCCGAGTGCAATTTCAATTGCAACTTCTGCGGGCAGAATAATGGAAATAACAAGTCTTCCGCTTGAAGAAAATAAAGACTCGGAAATGGCTGAAAAAATGGAAAAATCCGCCGATGAAAGCGGAGTTACAATCATTTGTAATGACCTTAAATATACTTATCCTGACGGCGATGAACCCGTTGTTGCAAACGTTTCATTCAGAGCCGAAGCTGGCGAAACAATCGCTTTTGTAGGGCCTTCGGGAGAGGGTAAAACAACGCTTCTAAGGCTGATTCTGGGGCTTGTTGATGCCGATTCGGGCGAGCTGATTATAGCAACAAAAGACGGCAATAAAATCCCTGTTTCCGAATGCACAAGAAGGTTCTGTTCATATGTGCCTCAAGGGAATGCGATATTCTCGGGAACCGTTGCGGATAACCTGAGAATCGTTAAACCCGAGGCAACGGATGAAGAAATTATCGATGCTCTCGTCACTGCAGATGCCTGGAGTTTTATCAAAGAATTGCCCCTCGGAATCAACACGGAAATCAGCGAAAAAGGCGTCAATTTTTCAGAGGGACAAGTTCAGAGAATGTCCATTGCAAGAGCGATTTTACGCGATGCACCGATTATCGTTATGGACGAAGCAACAAGTGCTCTCGATGCAAAAACAGAAGAAACAGTTCTTGCAAATATGATGAAAGCTTATCCCAACAGAACGAGAATAATAACCACCCACAGACCCAGTATGCTGCAATACTGCACAAGGGTTTACAGAATCAATGAGAACGGCGTTCTTATTGAAGTTGAAAATTAATACAGGGGTATACAGAATTGAAAATAAAAAGATTGGTTCAAGTGTTTTGCTCACTGTTTTTATCTTTTCTTATTTTGAATGCAGTGTGCTTTTTCTACTATAATGTGCCGGTACACAGTGAATCCGAATCGGGTTCAACCGACTATGTTTGGGAAAAAGGCAAATTCTATTCAAAAGGAACAGAGGGATTTGCGTGGGGCAAGACAGATGCAAACGGTTTTAATAATCTGACAACTGAAAACAGCATAAGACCCGAAATACTTATTATGGGTTCATCGCATACAGAGGCTTTTAATGTTGCTCAAAACGAAAGCTATTCTTATCTCTTGAATGAGCTTATGGTTGATTCGGGTATGGGATGGAATACATATAATATAGGAATATCAGGTCACAGAATAACAACTTGTTTTAATAATTTTGAAAGAGCCGTTAATGAATTTCAGCCGAGTGAATATGTTGTTGTTGAAGTCTCAACAACGGAATTGACTATGGATGAAATAAATCAGATATTTGAGGGTTCTGTTAAGAAAATTCATTCGTCAGCAAATCCGATACTCATTTTCTTGCAAAAGATCCCGTTCGCAAGATGCGTATATTATCAAATTGATAAGATGGGATTCGGTGTCAAAAACACAAACAACACCGTCCCGAAAGCGGAAACTGCAAAGGTGCAACCAAAGAATATAAGTAATCCGGATTCAGGCAACGAATACGATGAAGCATTAAATCTGCTTATGGAAAATTTGAATTCTGTTGCCGAAAAGAACGGGGTAAAGATTATAATTTTGCTGAATCCCAATTTAAACATAAATAAAAACGGTAAAGTAATTCCGCAAAACATAAGCAGAAAAGCAGAATCGTTTGAAAATGCATGCAGGAATAACGGTATTAAATTTTTAAATATGTATGATGTTTTTGCGGAGGTATATAACGAAACATACCGTCTTCCGCACGGCTTTTCAAACACCGCAGTCGGTGAAGGACACCTTAACAAATACGGTCACAAAGCGGTAGCGGAAGCACTGTATGAATATATTTGCGAAACTGAAAAGCAGAGCTTGGTTAAAGCATAGGAGGAAAAATGGTTTTTTCAAGTATTGAATTTTTAATATTTTTTGCAATCGTTTTTCTGACTTTGCTTATAGCTGAAAGCAAACCGATAAGCCGAAAAGTTTCAGAGCCTCGCTTGCGAAGATTCAGGCATATATTTCTTCTGATTGCAAGCTATGTTTTTTACGGCTGGTGGGATTGGCGGTTCTGCTTCCTGATGCTGAGTCTGACATTTATTGCCTATATTTCCGCAAAGAAAATCAGCGAAGAAAAGCATACGGCGTTTTTTAAGTTTCTTGGGGTTGCATTTCCTCTTGTGATACTTGGTTTCTTTAAGTATTTCAACTTTTTTCTTGAATCATTCTCAAGTGTTTTCGGAATTCAGAATTTGGGAACACTCAGCATAATTCTTCCTGTCGGAATATCATTCTATACATTCCAATCAATGAGTTACACAATTGATGTTATGAGAAAAGATATTAAGAGCGAAGGATTTCTGAATGTAGCTTTGTATGTTGCGTTCTTTCCTCAGCTTGTGGCAGGTCCTGTTGTTAAGGCATCTGATTTTATCCCTCAACTGTATGAAGACAGAAGAATTACAAAAGAAAATGTAATATCGGGCGCGCAGATTTTTGCCTTCGGTTTATTTAAAAAAGTTGTGTTTGCTGACCATCTGTCTGTTTTTGTGGACGATGTATTCTCAAAGCCCGAAGCGTTTCACAGCTTTTCTGTTATATTGGCGGTTATATCCTATTCAATACAAATCTATTTCGATTTTTCAGGCTACTCGGATATGGCTGTCGGCTGCGCGAAGTGTATCGGATACGATTTTAACAGAAACTTCAATATGCCGTATATTTCAAAGAATCCGAGCGAATTCTGGAAAAGATGGCATATCAGCCTTTCAACATGGCTTCAGCAATATCTTTATATTTCTCTCGGAGGAAACAGAAAAGGAACTGCCAGAACTTACATAAATCTTCTTTTGACAATGGTTCTTGGCGGCTTGTGGCACGGTGCAAGCTGGAATTTTGTTCTTTGGGGTGCACTTCACGGAATTTTACTTTGTATCCATAAGATATTCAAAAGAATTAGAAAAGGCAAAAAAGGCAATGCGTTCAGTAATGCTTTGAGTGTTTTCGGAACATACATTATGGTTTGTCTGGGCTGGGTTCTTTTCAGAGCAGAAGATTTTTCAACAGCGTTTGCCGTATATAAGCAGATGTTTATATGGAATGACGGCATTTTGCAGATTTACACTTGGACTATAATAAGTGTGGCTGTTGTTATTACTGCAACAGCTATAGCGGTTGTGTCGGCTAAAAAGAAAAATGAAATAACAGTAAACGGCTTTTATCCCATACTTAATCCTGAAAAGATGAGCCATCAGATTATTTTTATAACTGCACTTGGTTTGATAGTTATTTTTGCTTATACGGGAAGCAATCCGTTTATTTATTTCCAGTTTTAACTGAATATTTTAAAAAGGGTTACATCGGAAAAATTCCTTTGTAACCCTTTTTTATTTGTTAAATTGATGATTGCAACAAACACTCATCTGTCATAATCAAATCAGAATATGTGACGTGGGGAGGTGATAATGTAAAAAGGAGATAAAAAATAACCGAACAAGAAAGGAATAAATTATGACTTTGATTGAAAGATGGGAAACTCTGAACGAGAGCGAAATAATCAATGAAATGCAGATGCTGTTCAATAATTTTTCGAATGCTGTTTATTTGTTTACAACAGATGAAAATTCCAAACGAATCCGCTATTGTACGGACCACAGCAAGAACACCGAAATTGAAACTTACGGAAAGAAACCGGGAATCTGTCTTTCTGAAAAAACCGCTCTGGAAAACATAAAACAAATTCTGCTCGATTACACTTTTTTGCTCATACCTTTCTTACGTAATGATTTGCCGACGGTTGATCTCTGCGTTCAGCTCCAGAATACTATTGGAATTGAGCAAGACGAAACGGGTGCAGAGCACGAGTTCAAACATGCGGTTTTCGTGTTTGAAAAATGCAGGAATCATGCAGGTTTCTGCATTTCAAAAGTGATACCGCTCAGATGAAAAACAAACAAATTATTTTAATCACTACTAATTTTTCTCCATATCTCCTTTGTTATTTGTCGGACTGAATCCCGCCCTTAAAACGGCGGGGTTTGGTCTTTTCGTGGTAGGAAAATTCAGCTTCCGAAATCAACTTTTTCATCTTGTCATCCATTGCAACGGCAATCGGCATAAGATTGTCATCTTTGATGTTATTTTTCTTTATGTCAGCAGTTGATTTGCTGTAATATTTAATGTTTTCTTGCGGAGTGTCATCGCTGATATTTCTTATGCTGAACCATATTTGTTCAGTTTTGCCGAAAGGCTGATGAAACCGTCTTTTAACGCGAATGTCAGAGTGATTGTTTATGTCATTCAATGCAGGAGTCAGAACTCTTTTGATGAATGATGCTTTTGTTTTGCAACATCCGTCACCCAACATTGAAATTGCATCATTAAGACTGATTTTATAAAATCCCAGACCCTCTGCAGATTTCAGAAATTCATATATTCTGTAAGAATATTTTGAAGTGAATTTTGCAACGGATTCATAGTTGTATAAAGTAAAATGAGTATCAAGCCGGAGCAGATACGGAATGAGAGAATTGTCCAATTTAAGGTGAATATTGCCGTCTGAAATATGAGATTCGGGCGATAACCATCGGATAATATTTCCGTCTAAAACATAGCTGAATTCAATCAGATTTTCAATGGCAATTTTCAGATTTTTTGTCTGTTCTCCGCCCCATTTCAAGCCGAAATATTTTGCAAATACAGGGATAGAAATATCGATGGCACCGAATTCATAATCGTCTTTTTGAATCAATGAAATCAGCAGATATTTAATGCGGAATTCCATAGGTGATAGTATCAGAGTGCTTCGTGAATCAACGGGCACAGCCTCACGGATTAATTCATTTGCGAGTGAAACAGAATGCATAACATAACCTCTTTTATTGAAATTTAATAAGGTTATGACAGACGGAAAACGAAAAGTGTAAATTTTTTGAGAAATGTAATAATTTTTCGGAAAATGTAAATGTTTTTCGGGATATGTAAATGTTTATTTTTCAAACGCCGAAAGCCTTTGATATCAACGGTTTCAGAGAATGATAAAACAGCAGATATAAGCAGAGAATATAAT
>JAZTZD010000057.1:0-61337 GCA_045637305.1 Acutalibacteraceae bacterium | reverse complement strand
GCAGAAAGAACTATTGCAGAGCTTAATGAAACACTTGAATCAAGCGAAGATTTCAAAAAGCATATTTCAGCAGTTCGTGCGGCAATATCGGCAGCACAGAACGATGCGAGAAAAGGTACGATTTCCAAAGAATTTGTTGATACCTATATTGATAAGATTTTTGTCACTCCGCTTGATGACGGCAGTATGAGACTCAGCATCAAAATCTTTTCGGGCGATTCAACCGAAAAATTTCTCGGAAAGCTCAAACGTCGTGCGGGTCAAACGAAATCGTTATCTGACAGCTCGGCAGAAAATCAAGGCATATCAACAGATTCAGACACAACTGTTTCTACGGGTCAAACGTTCAAGAAGATGATCGAGGCTTATGAGAACGGTATGAAATAAATAAACTTCGGTTTTACGGGAGCTGCCGCAGTGATGCGGCGGTTCTTTGTGCTTTATGTTCATATTTATTTTGCAAACCCGTAACTTTTTATCTGTTGATTACTGTTGACGGATTTGTTTTAATAATATATAATATTATAATTAAAATGGCGTATTATATCATAATATGCATTTAATTGTTTTGATTTGACAAAGGAGTTTTTATATATGACCCATAGTGAATTAAGAATAATGCCGACCGTTGCTTTGCGCGGCTTGGTTGTTTTTCCCGAGATGTTTCTTCATTTTGATGTGGGCAGGGAAAAATCAATCAATGCACTCAAAAAAGCAATGGACACGGATCAGGAGATTTTTCTTGTTACACAAAAAGATATTTCCGAAGACGACCCTTCATATGACGGACTTTACGAAATCGGTGTTGTCGCAAGTGTTAAGCAGGTGCTCAAGCTTCCGGGTAAAAGCGGAAACGTGAGAGTTGCCGTTGAAGGTCTTTACAGAGCGAGACTTGTTGAGGGTATTGAGTCGGGAAGCGGTAATTTCCTGAAAACAATGATTTTTCCGATAAAACAGCAAGGCATCAGAAGTGAAAAGCAGGATTACGCAAAGGCACTTGTCCGCCACACCAAAGACATTTTTGCCGACTATTCCGATTGCGCACCGCAGATGCCCGCAGACCTGATGACAAGCGTTATGCAGAAAACAGATGCGGGTGAGCTTGCCGATTATATTGCGGGCAACATAATGCTTGAATATGAAGACAGACAGCGAATTCTTTCAATTCTCAATCCTTTGAAGAGACTTGAAGAGATGTGTGTTCTTCTTACAAGCGAAGGCAATCTTCTTTCGATTGAAGCTGAAATCAACGATAAGGTTCAGGAGCAGATAGACAAAAACCAGCGCGAGTATTATCTGCGTGAACAGATGAAGGTGATTTCATCAGAACTTGGCGGGGGAGTGTCTCACGAAGAAGAAATAGATTCATTCAGAGAAAAGATTTTCTATCTCAAGGCATCCGACGAGGTTAAGGAAAAGCTTTTCAAGGAATGCGACAGATTTGAAAAGTATTCACCGCAGTCGCCCGAAGCGGCAGTAAGCAGAAACTATATTGAAACCTGCCTTTCGCTTCCTTGGGGGATTTACGGAGAAGAAAACAGCGACATAAAGAAATCCAGAAAGATTCTTGAAGCTGACCACTACGGTCTTGAAAAGGTAAAGCAGAGAATCCTTGAGTATCTTGCTGTTCGCACTCTCGCACCCGACATCAAAGGCCAGATAATCTGCCTTGTCGGTCCTCCGGGTGTCGGAAAAACATCGGTTGCACGTTCCGTGGCAAGCGCAACGGGCAGAAAATATGTCAGACTTTCGCTCGGCGGTGTGCGTGACGAAGCCGAAATCAGAGGACACAGAAAAACATATATCGGCTCAATGCCGGGCAGAATTATCAACGCAATGCAGCAGGCGGGAACAAGTAATCCTTTGCTTCTCCTTGATGAGGTTGATAAGCTTTCTCACGATTACAAGGGAGACCCGACATCTGCGCTTCTTGAAGTGCTTGACCCCGAGCAGAATGCAACCTTCAGAGACCACTATATAGAATTGCCGTTTGATCTGAGCAAGGTAATGTTCATAACAACAGCCAATGTTCTTTCCGATATTCCTGACCCGTTGCGTGACAGGATGGAAATTATTGAACTCGGCAGTTACACATCGGAAGAAAAGTTCAACATTGCCAAAAAGCATCTTGTTCCCAAGCAAATCAAACGTCACGGACTCAGCGCAAAACAGCTTCGCATAAGCGATAAGGCTCTGAATCTCATCATTGAGGGTTACACAAAGGAAGCGGGTGTGCGTGCACTCGAACAGCAGATTTCGGCTGTTTGCAGAAAGGCAGCAATGAAGGTTGCCGAGGGTGAGGCTGACAAGATTTCCGTGAAGCCCGAAAATGTTGAAGAACTTCTCGGCTCGAGAAAATTCAAAAGTGATGCAATAATCAAAGAAAATGAGGTCGGCGTTGTAAATGGACTTGCGTGGACTTCGGTTGGCGGCGATATGCTTGAAATTGAAGCAGCGGTGCTTGAAGGTGCGGGCAAGCTTGAACTTACAGGTTCGCTCGGTGATGTTATGCAGGAAAGCGCAAAGGCGGCTGTCAGCTATATCCGTTCAAAATCGTCAGTTCTGCCCATAAGCCACACTTTCTATAAGGACAAGGATATTCATATTCACGTCCCCGAGGGAGCAACTCCCAAAGACGGACCGTCGGCGGGTGTCACAATCGCAACTGCGCTTGTTTCTGCGCTTTCGGGTAAGAAAGTCCGCAAGGATGTTGCAATGACGGGCGAGATAACGCTCAGAGGCAGAG
The DNA here is from genome assembly GCA_045637305.1 of Acutalibacteraceae bacterium. Lineage (GTDB taxonomy): Bacteria > Bacillota > Clostridia > Oscillospirales > Acutalibacteraceae > CAG-177. The sequence continues at coordinate 58,591 of JAZTZD010000057.1, read as the reverse complement.
TGCTTCCGATTGGCGGTCTCAAAGAAAAGTCGATGGCGGCATACAAAGCGGGAATAAAAACGATTGTTATTCCTTATGACAACATTGCAGACCTTGATGAGGTTGACCCGAAGGTCAAGGAAGCCGTGACATTTGTTCCAGTAAAGACTGTTGAAGCAGTCTGGGATGTTGCGCTTGAAAAAGAGAATACACCAAATGAGAAAAAGCTGAAAAATATTGAGACTTCGGTTAAAAATCAGCCTGGTATCACTCAATAAAACAGCGAAAGAAAAGGAAAAACCAATGAGATTTGATAAAATAGATTTTACTGCCGCTTATGGCACATCGAAGCAGCTTCCGCCGTCAGGCATTCCCGAAATTGTTTTTTCGGGACGTTCAAATGTCGGAAAATCATCGCTTATGAATAAAATATTCAACAGAAAAAGTCTTGCAAGAGTCAGCTCAATGCCCGGTAAGACAATTACGGTCAATTTCTTCAAGGGTGACGGAGTGTATTTTGTTGATTTGCCCGGTTACGGCTATGCAAAGCGTGAATTCAGCGAGAAAAAACGCTGGGCAGAACTGATGGAAGGCTATTTTCAGAGCGAAAGAAACATAAAGCTTGTTGTTCAGCTGATTGATATGCGCCATGCACCGACGCAGGACGATATAGTGATGCTCAACTTCCTTAAAGAAAGCGGTCTGCCGTTTGTTATTGCACTCACGAAATGCGATAAGCTTAACAAAACAGAAACCGAAAAGAGAAGAGAAGAGCTTAAAACCGAGCTTGCGGATTATTCGGAAATTGAAATGATTGAGTTTTCCGCGGTTAAAGGCACAGGTGTTGAAGATGTTAAATCCGCAATAATAAATGCGGTGGAGGAATAAAAAATGTATGTATCTGATTGTATTTCAATCAACGAAAGAGGAAATCTGACAATCGGCGGTGCTGATACCGTTGAGCTTGCAAAGGAATTCGGAACGCCTCTTTATGTGTTTGATGAAAATGAAATAAGAAAGAATCTCTGCGAATTCAGAGAATCAATGAATGAAAATTACGGCGGCAACGGTCTTGTTGTTTATGCAAGCAAGGCTTTCTGCTGCAAGGAAATGTGCAGAATATGCAACAGCGAGAATGTCGGAATGGATGTTGTTTCGGGCGGCGAGTTGTTCACTGCACTTTCAGTCGGATTTCCCGCTGAAAGAATTGTTTTTCACGGTAACAACAAAACTTATGCAGAGCTTGAAGCTGCGGTCAGGAACGGTGTCGGAAGAATAATTGTCGACAACATCACCGAGCTTGAAACCCTCAACGAAATTGCTGGTAATAACGGCATTAAAGCAGGAATAATGTTCAGAATCAAGCCGGGTATTGATGCCCATACCCACGATTTTATCAAGACGGGCCAGATTGATTCTAAATTCGGTTTTGCTCTTGAAACGGGAGAGGCAATGGAAGCGGTCAAAAAGGCACTTTCAATGGAGAATGTTCATTTGAGAGGTCTTCATTGCCATATCGGTTCGCAGATTTTTGATATTGACCCGTTTGAACTTGCGGCAAAGGTTATGCTTGATTTGTTCAAGGCAATCAAGGATGAAACAGGCGTTGAGCTTGAAGAACTCAATCTCGGCGGCGGCTTCGGAATCAAGTATCTTGAAACAGATAAGCCCGTACCTTATGCCGATTATATGAGAAGTGTTGCGGCGGTTGTCAAGTCGTATGCACAGTCACTCGGACTCAGAACTCCGTTCATCCTCATTGAACCCGGACGTTCGGTTGTCGGCGCGGCAGGTCTTACCCTTTACACCGTCGGTGCGGTGAAGGAAATTCCCGATATCAGAACCTATGTTTCGGTTGACGGCGGTATGGCGGACAATCCGAGATATGCTCTTTATCAGGCGGAATATGAGATTGTTTGTGCAAACAAAGCAACAGAGGAACGCTGCGAAACCGTAACCGTAGCTGGTAAATGCTGCGAAAGCGGAGACCTCATTCAGGAAAACACAGCGCTTCAGAATGTTGAAGCGGGCGACATCCTCGCAGTTCTTTCAACAGGCGCATATAATTATTCAATGGCTTCAAATTACAACAGAATTCCCCGCCCCCCCGTTGTTATGATTAACGGCGGCAATGCAAGAATTGTTGTTAAAAGGGAAAGCTATGAACAGGTTTGCGAAAACGATATATAATATTTAAGGAAGTGACACAATGCCCCAGATCAGAATGCTTGCAGATGGCGTGAGACTTGTTTCTGTGCCTGCAAATCAATTCAAAACAGGCTGTATAGCCTTGTCAATGGCATTACCCATGAGCGGAAATCTTGCGGCAAATTCTTTGCTTGTTTACCTTCTTAAACGCTCGTGTAAGGAATATCCCGAATTCACTCTGCTTAACGGAAAGCTTGATGAGCTTTACGGCGCATCAATAGGTGCGGGAGTAATGAAGCTTGGTGAATCACAGGTGCTTTACCTTAGTATCACCAGCCTTGACGATAAATTTGCACTTACTGATGAAAGTATTTCGGAGCAATGTGCAGGACTTCTTGCGGATTTGGTGTTCAGACCAAATATAAAAAATAAAAGCTTCGGAAAAGATGCGCTTGCAACGGAAAAGAGACTTCTTATTCAGCGCATTGAAGAGGAGCTTAATGATAAGCGTACCTATGCTTTCAACAAGTGCATAGAGCATATGTGCGCAAACGAGCTTTTCGGTAAAAGCAAATACGGTACTGTTGAAGAAATTGAAAATGTCACAATGAACGATGTTTATGAGGCCTGGGAAAATCTTCTTTCAACAGCTGTTTTTCAGATTACGGCGGTAGGCGGTGCGGATGTTGATGCTCTTGCAGATACATTCACAAAGCATTTTGAAAAAATCGAGCGTAATCCCGTAAAAAACGAGACGGTCTTTATTGCCAAAAGCCGCCATTTCAACAGATATGAAGAAAAATTCCCCGTAAATCAAGGTAAACTTGTAATCGGCTTTAGAGCGGGCATTCATTCAAGCCGCGAAAACCTCGGCGTTATGACTGTTATGAATGACATTTTCGGTTCGGGCACATATTCGAAGCTTTTTACAAATGTCAGAGAAAAGCTCAGCCTTGCCTATTATTGCTGGTCAAAGCTCATCAAAGACAAGGGCTTGCTTCTTGTTGAGGCGGGAATTGATACAGATAAAGAAAAGAAGGTTTCGGCAGAGGTGCTCAGTCAGCTTTCCGATTTGAGAAGCGGAAAAACCGACCCCGAAGTTCTTGAATCTTCAAAACGAGCGCTCAAAGAAAAACTCACTTTTTCAATGCCTGAAAGCATATTGAGCTGGTACAGCACACAGGTGCTTGAAAAAGAAATTCTCAATCCCGAGGAAGTGATTGCGGCGATTGAGCAGGTAACGATGGAGCAGGTGTGCGAAGCGGCAAAGAAGCTTTCGATTGACACGATATTTATGCTCTCTGCAAAAGGCGAAGAGGAGGCGGATTCGGATGAGAATTAAAGAATATACAAATGAAAAGCTCGGCGAATCCGTTGTTTGTGCAAAGCATTCCTCGGGTCTTGAAATCAGAGTGCTTCAGAAAGAGGGATACACTTCGGCATATGCGGTTTTCGGAGTGAAATACGGCTCGATTGATACCGCAATTCAGAACGAAAACGGAGAATTTGCAACAATACCCGAGGGCACGGCTCATTTCCTTGAGCACAAGCTTTTTGAAAGCGAAGACCTGAATGCTTTTGAACGCTTTGCAAAAACGGGTGCAAGCGCAAATGCTTACACAAGCTTTGAAAAAACGGCTTATCTTTTCAAAGGCTCGGAAAATATTGAGCAGTCGCTTGAAATACTTCTTGATTTTGTTCAGAATCCCTATTTTACTCAGCAGACGGTTGATAAGGAGCAGGGGATAATCGGTCAGGAAATCAGAATGTATCAGGATGTTCCCGACTGGCAGGTGATGTTCAATCTTCTGCGTGCGCTTTATGCAAATCACCCTGTAAGAATAGACATTGCGGGCACACAGGAGTCAATTGCAAAAATTGATGCCGACCTGCTTTATAAACTTTACGAAAACTTTTACAATCCCGCCAATATGGTGCTTTGCGTTGTGGGTAACATCAGTGCGCAGGAGGTTTTTGCGGTTGTTGACAAATGCCTGAAAAAGACAAAGGGCAAGGCGATTGAAAGAAAGTTTGAAAAGGAAAATCCCGAACCCGTTCAGGCTTATATTGAAGAGAAGCTTTCCGTTGCACAAAAGCAGTTTCTTCTCGGCTTCAAAGAGGATATCTCGGAGCCTCTTCTCAGCCTCGATGATGAGCTTGCTTCTCAGATTATGCTTGAAGCTGTTATCGGAAAATCTTCGCCTCTTTTCAAAAAGCTTATTGATGAGGGACTTATTGATATGAGCTTCGGTTCGGAACTTTTCAACGGATTCGGTTTTTCGGCCGTTATGCTTGGCGGAACAAGTGCAGACCCCGAAAAGGCGGCGCAGATTATTAAGGATGAATTCGGAAGACTTAACAAAGAGGGGATTGACCCCGCCGCTTTTGAAAGAGCAAAACGTAAGATTTACGGCAGAAGCGTTATGTCTTATAATGATATTGATGACACGGCGAATCTTCTGATGAATCTCTATTTTAACGGATATAAGCCTTTTGCAGAGCTCGAAAGCATCAAAAAGGCAACTCTTGCCGATGCGCAGAGACGTCTTGCTGTACTCAAGGATGAGGCGTCGGCACTTTCGGTTATCAGTCCGATAGAATAACGGGAGGGATTGAAATGTCAGACTATACTGTTGTTTATTTCTCCTGCATCGACAGGGGATTCAGCGTGCCGAGTACACTGGCAGATTTTTCGGTATTCGGCATTGATGTCACTATCAAATTCTACGGCGCAATCATCGCTTTCGGTTTTGCGCTTGCCGTTCTTTTTGGCGGAAGAATGGCTTATAAATGGAAAATGAGCCTTGATAAAATGGTTGATGTGCTCATTTACGGAACATTTGCCGCAATAATCGGCGCAAGACTTTATTATGTATTCTCAAAATGGGATTACTACGGTGCACACCCGTCCGAGATAATACAAATCTGGAACGGCGGACTTGCAATTTACGGCGGACTGATAGCAGGTATAGCAGCAGCTTTCGTTGTGTGCAAAATCAGAAAGCTCAACTTCTTCAATCTGCTTGATATGGCAACGATGAGTTTTCTTATCGGACAGGGTATAGGCAGATGGGGTAACTTCACAAATCAGGAGGCTTTCGGTGTCAACACCGACCTTCCCTGGGGTATGTGGAGTGAAAAGGTTGCTGAAGATATAACCAGAAATCAGGCGCTTTATGCAGAAAAAGGTTTTTCGGTTGACCCGAATCTTCCCGTTCACCCGACTTTTCTTTATGAATCAATTTGGTGCATTCTCGGTTTCTTTGTGCTTTATTTCATTTGCAAAAAGGCGAGAAAATTCAGCGGACAGATTGCTCTCTGCTACGGAATCTGGTACGGACTTGAAAGAACGGTTGTTGAAGGTCTCAGAACAGACAGCCTCTATATTGCGGGCACAACAATCCGTGTTTCGCAGGCGCTTTCCGCCGCGTTGGTTGTTGCTTGCACCGTGGCTCTTGTTGTATTGCTTATAAAATACACAAAGAATCCCAAACCCATTGAGGGTATTGATTATTTTGTTGAGGAACAGCCGAGAAAATCCGAAGCTGTCAAAGAAGAATCAGAAGCACAGACCGAAAAAACGGAGAATGATAAAGAGGAGTGTGAAGCCGATGGCTAAGATAATCGACGGAAAGAAGATAAGAGAATATAACCTTGATTTGATTGCCGAACAGGTAACAAAGCTTAAGAAAGACGGAATTGAACCTGCACTTGCAGTTATAATCGTCGGCAACGACCCTGCATCAAGAATTTATGTCAACAACAAAAAAGCGGCATGCGAAAGAGTCGGTTTTCGTTCAGTTGAATACGCTCTTCCCGAGGAAACAACAACCGAAGAGCTGCTTTCTCTTATAGATGAGCTTAATGCTGATAAAAGCATCAACGGTATCCTTTGCCAGCTTCCCGTTCCCAAACATATTGATAAAAACCTTGTTCTCGAAAGAATTCATCCCACAAAGGATGTTGACTGCTTCCATCCCGAAAATGTCGGAAGACTTTCAATCGGAAGCGGTGAAATCGTTCCATGCACACCGATGGGAATGGTCAAAATGCTCGAATATGAAGGTATCGACCCCACGGGTAAGCACTGCGTAATCATCGGAAGAAGCGATATTGTCGGAAAACCCATGGCAATGCTTATGCTTGCAAGAAACGCAACAGTTTCAATCTGTCACTCAAAAACGGTCAACCTTTCCGAAATCACAAGACAGGCTGACATTCTCGTTGCCGCAGTAGGCATTGCGAAGTTTGTAAAAGCTGATATGGTAAAAGAGGGCGCAATCGTTCTTGACGTTGGAATGGACAGAGATGAAAACGGAAAGCTTTGCGGCGACGTCGATTTTGATGAGGTTGAAAAGAAAGCTTCGATGATAACACCCGTGCCCGGCGGTGTCGGTCCTATGACAATCGCAATGCTTATGAGAAACACTCTTACAGCCTGCAAATTGCAGAATAATATAAAGTAACAGATAAAGGAGAAAGATTATGGAAAAAAAGCTTTACAAAAGCCGTGGCAATAAGGTTATTTGCGGCGTTCTCGGCGGTCTTGCCAAGTATCTCAATATTGATGCAACCGTTCTCAGAGTAATTTATGTTTTGCTTTCACTTTTTGTTCTCGGTTGCCCCATCATCATTTACTTTATTCTTGCTCTTATTATCCCTCAGGAGCCTGAAATTCCTCAGGATGGCAATAATTCTGACAACAATTTCAATCAGTAATAATTTTTTTGAAAAAACATAAAAAAACCTTTGACAAAGCTTGAAGGTTGTGCTATAATCTCATATGCCGCATACTCGGGGCGGGTATAGCTATGCCCAAAAACAGCTTGACTGTGCCCAAAAGTAGCGAGTCTTAAAGAAAAGGATTGATATTCCGAATGTACGCAATTATTGAAACAGGCGGCAAGCAGTACAAGGTAGAAGCAGGCGATGTTCTCTACATTGAAAAGCTCGGCGCTGAAGAAGCAAGCGAGTACACCTTTGATAAGGTTGTCGCTGTTGGAACCGATGACGGTATCACCGTTGGTGCTCCCTATGTTGAGGGTGCAAGCGTTGCCGCAAAGATTGTTAAGAACGGCAAGGCAAAGAAAATCACCGTTTTCACTTACAAGCCTAAGAAAAACGAGAAGCGCAAGATGGGTCACAGACAGCCTTACACAAAGGTTGAAATCGCAGCCATCAACGCATAAGTAATCTTCCCTATGATAAGGGTGAGGTTCTTAATCGGTAACAACCGACTAACCGGCTTTGAAATCAGCGGTCATGCATTTTTCGCCGAAAGCGGCAAAGATGTTGTCTGCGCGGCGGTTTCCTCGGCAGCCTATATGGTTGCAAACACAGTCACCGAAGTGATTGGCGCGGATTCCGAGGCGAATGCAGATGACGGAAAAATGAGTCTGATGCTCAAAGAAGAAAATGAGCAGTGCAACGCTTTGCTCAAGGGATTCGAGCTTCACATAACCGAGCTTTCAAAGCAGTATCCACAAAACATTAAAGTTATTTACGGAGGTGTAAAGAATGCTTAAGATAAACATTCAGCTTTTCGCTCATAAGAAAGGTATGGGTTCAACCCGTAACGGCCGTGATTCAGAGTCAAAGAGACTCGGCGCAAAGAGAGCTGACGGTCAGTTCGTTCTTGCAGGCAACATCCTTGTAAGACAGAGAGGTACTCACATCCATCCCGGTACCAACGTTGGTAAGGGTTCAGACGATACTCTCTTCGCTCTTGTTGACGGAACAGTTAAGTTCGAGCGTCTCGGCAAGGACCGCAAGAAGGTTAGCGTTTACGCTGTTGAGCAGTAATTTGCAAAAAAACTTATCCGCTCTGCATTGTGCAGGGCGGATTTTTTTATTGCGGATTATAATGAATGGTGTTATAATTCAGAAAAGGAGTTGATTAGATGAAGAATTTTTTTGCTTTTGCAATATCACTTGCACTTTTGATTTCTTTTGCAGGCTGTTCGCTCAACAAAGGCGATGATATTCTTTCAACAGAAACAACAACTGAACTGACTGACGAGAAAATCTATGAGGTTGAGGTTCCGTTTGCAGACACGGTTTCAAGCTTTACATTTGATGAAAATGACAGACTTCTCAGCTATAACAATCCGGGCACAAACACCGATGTTGTGCTTGTTAACTATTCTTATGACAGTAACGGCAAATGCATATGCATTTCTCATTATGGCAGTAATGATACTGTTATTGCGGAAGAACGATTTACTTATAATGACAAGGGTTTTTGCGTTGCAAAAGAGACCTATGCTTATGATGATGAATCTGAACAGCTTGTTATTGCTTTCAGCTTCGCTTACGAACGCGATGACCAAGGCAGAATAATCAAAATTACCGATGAACAGGGACGAACCGAATCGTACGGATATGATGCGAACGGCTTTTGTATAAGTGAAAAAACTGTCCGCTCAGACGGTTCGCTTGTTGCACAGGCTAAGTTTATTTATGATGAAAACGGCAGACTTTTACAAGCGGATTCGACAAAAGCAGACTGCATGTATAAATATGATGAGCAGGGCAGGCTTATCAGGGAAGTCTACGAGTTGTTTGAGGTAGAATATGAATATTTTGATGATGGAGCTGTTCTGATGTATAATGTTGTTCCCGGTGAGGAAAAGAGCAGTCCCGCAATGAAAAAAGAGTATTTCTATAACGGCAAAATTATAAAAAACACTTGGTATGACGGAACTGAGGTGTCGGAAGTGAACATCTTCCTTGCTTCGGATGCTTTCGGAAACGAACCTGACCCCACAATTACTGTCAGATATAAATAAAAACGCACCCGCAGTCAGTTTATGCTGATTGCGGGTGACTTTTATTTCTCCAGAATCTTCTTAAGATACATACCTGTATAAGAATTTTTGCATTTTGCAACCTCTTCGGGTGTGCCCTGAGCAACGATTCTGCCGCCGCCGTTACCGCCCTCGGGTCCGAGGTCGATAATGTGGTCGGCAACCTTGATAACATCAAGGTTATGCTCAATAACGATAACCGTGTTACCTTTGTCAACGAACTTTTGCAGAACATCAATGAGTCTGTGGACGTCTGCGGTGTGCAGACCCGTTGTGGGTTCATCAAGAATATACACGGTTCTGCCTGTTGAATGCTTTGAAAGCTCTGTTGCAAGTTTTACTCTTTGGGCTTCACCGCCCGAAAGAGTTGTTGCGGGCTGACCTATTTTGATATAACCGAGGCCGACATCGTAAAGAGTTTTGATTTTGCGGTGAATCTTTGGAATGCTTTCAAAGAAATTCATTCCTTCTTCAACCGTCATTTCAAGAATATCGTGAATATTTTTGCCTTTGTAACGCACCTCGAGGGTTTCGCGGTTATATCTTTCGCCCTTACACACTTCACAAGGAACATAGATATCGGCAAGGAAATGCATTTCAATTTTCACAATACCGTCACCCTGACAGGCTTCACAGCGACCGCCCTTGACGTTGAACGAAAAACGGTTTGCTTTGTAGCCTTTTTTCTTTGCATCAACGGTAGATGCAAAAAGCTCGCGGATATCATTGAAAACTCCCGTGTAGGTTGCGGGATTTGAACGGGGTGTTCTTCCGATGGGGGACTGGTCAATGTTTATGACCTTGTCAAGATGTTCGGTTCCCTCAATTCTGTCGTGCTTGCCTGCAAATTTCTTTGCGTTATTCAGTTCGCACGCAAGATGTTTGTTGAGTATTTCGTTGACAAGTGACGATTTTCCCGAGCCTGAAACACCCGTTACACCGATGAATTTGCCCAGCGGAAATTCAACATCAATATTTTTGAGGTTGTTTTCTTTTGCGCCGTAAACAACAAGTGATTTTCCGTTTCCTTCACGTCGTTTTTCGGGGACGGGAATGAATTTTTTGCCGCTGAGATACTGGCCTGTTACGGATTTTTCGCAGTTTATTATATCGTTTATATCGCCGCAGCAGACGATTTCACCGCCGTGAATTCCCGCACCGGGTCCGACGTCAACGATGTAGTCTGCGGCGTGCATGGTATCTTCATCGTGCTCAACAACAATCAGAGTGTTGCCGAGGTCGCGCAGATGCTTTAATGTTGAGAGAAGCTTTTCATTATCTCTTTGATGAAGACCAATGCTCGGCTCGTCGAGTATATAAAGCACACCCATAAGGGATGAACCAATCTGTGTTGCAAGACGGATTCTCTGTGCTTCGCCGCCTGAAAGAGTGGCGGAAGCTCTTGAAAGTGTAAGATAGTCAAGACCGACGCTTGAAAGGAACTTGAGTCGGCTGTGAATTTCCTTGATTATCATTTCCGCTATCATTTTTTCGCGTTCGGAAATCTGAAGCTTTTCAATGAAATCAAGTTCTTCTGCGATTGACATTTTTGTGAACGCATCGATGTTGATTCCGCCGACGGTAACACCGAGTGACTCTTTTTTTAGCCTTGCGCCGTGACACTCGGGGCAGTCATCGGTTGACATATAGTTTTCGATTTCGCTTCTTGAATAGTCGCTTGTGGTTTCGTTATATCTTCTTTCAAGGTTGTTGATTATACCCTCAAAATCGGTCATATATGTGCCTGAGCCGTATTCGCTGCGGCGCTCAAGCTTGATTTTTTTGCCCTTTGTGCCGTAGAAAATAACGTCCTTTGCCTGCTTCGAAAGCTTGTTGAAGGGTGTGTCAAGCGTGAAATCATATGCTTCGGCAAGACCCTGGAAATACATCTGCGCAATTGTTCCGCCGTCCGAATTTTTCCAGCCGCTTGCACAGATTGCGCCTTCATTTATCGAAAGAGAGTCATCGGGAACGATCAGCTTGGGGTCAATGTGCATAAAAACACCCAGACCGAGACATTTCGGACATGCACCAAAAGGATTATTGAACGAAAATGAACGGGGTTCAAGTTCTTCAATGTTGACACCGTGTTCGGGGCAGGCATAATTGAGCGAATAAAGCTTTTCTTCGCTGCCGATGATGTCAACAAGCAGAAGTCCGTCCGTGAGATCTGTTGCGGTCTCAATGGAATCGGCAAGTCTTGAACGGATGCCTTCTTTGATTACAAGTCGGTCAACAACAACTTCAATGTTGTGTTTGATATTTTTTTCAAGCTTTATTTCTTCTGAAAGGTCGTATATTATTGAATCAATTCTGATTCTTGCATAGCCGTCCTTACGGATGCTTTCAATTTCTTTGACAAATTCACCCTTTTTGCCTCTTGCAATGGGCGCCATTATCTGAATTTTGCTTCCCTCTTCGAGTGAAAGCAGGTCGTTTGTTATGTCATCAACCGTCTGCTTTGCAATTTCTCTGCCGCATACGGGACAATGAGGAATACCTATTCTTGCATAAAGCAGACGCAGATAGTCATATATTTCAGTTACCGTGCCGACGGTTGAGCGGGGATTCTTTGAAGTTGTTTTCTGGTCAATGGAAATAGCGGGGGAAAGACCCTCAATGCTTTCAACATTCGGCTTTTCCATCTGACCGAGAAACTGTCTTGCGTATGACGAAAGTGATTCAACATAGCGGCGCTGACCCTCGGCATAAATCGTGTCGAAGGCGAGCGAAGATTTTCCCGAGCCTGAAAGACCCGTGAAAACAACGAGTTTGTCTCTCGGAATCGTTATATCAACATTTTTAAGGTTGTGCTCTTTTGCACCTTTAACCGTAAGGTTTTTAATTGCCATTTATTATTTACCTCTTCTGAGTTTTTCGATTCTGTCACGAAGGTATGCGGCGTGCTCAAATTCAAGAATTTTTGCGGCTGCTTTCATTTCGGCTGTGAGCTTTACAATCATTTCTTCTCTTTCTTTTCTGTTCATCTTTGAAATCGATTTTTCTTCGTCACCCTTAGCAGAAATTTCAATGATTTCGTGAACATCCTTAACAATGGTTTTCGGAGTTATTCCGTGTTCTTCATTATATTTCATCTGCTTTTCGCGGCGGCGGTTGGTTTCTGTTATCGCTCTTTCCATTGAGGGAGTAACGTTATCGGCATACATTATTACCGTGCCTTCCGCATTTCTAGCGGCTCTGCCTATGGTCTGGATAAGTGATGTTTCCGAACGGAGGAATCCCTCCTTGTCGGCATCAAGTATTGCAACGAGAGAAACCTCAGGAATGTCGAGACCCTCACGTAGAAGATTGATTCCAATAAGAACATCAAAATCGCCAAGACGCAGACCTCTTATGATTTCCATTCGCTCAATGGTGTCAATATCGTGATGCATATAACGCACCTTGATGTCAAGGTTTTCAAGATAATCCGTCAAATCCTCAGCCATTCGCTTTGTGAGAGTTGTGACGAGCACACGCTCACCTTTCTGTGTGCGTATATTTATTTCCGAAACAAGGTCATCAATCTGTCCGTCAACGGGTCTTACGGAGATTTCAGGATCAAGCAGACCCGTTGGCCTGATAACCTGCTCCGCAATGTGTGCGCTTTTTGTTTTTTCAAGCTCACCCGGTGTTGCACTTACAAATATTTTCTGACCCGTTCTTTCGTAAAATTCATCGAATGTCAGCGGACGGTTGTCATATGCCGAGGGTAAACGGAAACCGAATTCTATCAGGCTTTCTTTTCTTGCTCTGTCACCGCCGTACATCGCTCTGACCTGAGGAAGAGTTACATGCGATTCGTCAACAAAAAGAAGAAAATCATCAGGAAAATAGTTGAGAAGCGTGAAAGGCGCAGAGCCTTCGGGTCTGCCCGACATAACTCTTGAATAGTTCTCGATTCCTTTGCAGAAACCTGTTTCACGGAGCATTTCAATGTCATACTCCGTTCTTTGTTTGATTCTCTGTGCCTCAAGCAGTTTGCCTTCGCTTTCAAAGAATTTTACTCTTTCAAGCATTTCTTCATATATATTTTTTATTGATTTTTCCATTTTATCGGGTGCGATTACATAGTGGGATGCAGGATAGATTGCAACGTGCGACAAAACACTTTTGACCTGCCCTGTGAGGGCGTTGATTTCGCTGATTCTGTCTATTTCATCGCCGAAAAATTCAATTCTGAAAGCATTTTCGTTTGAATAAACGGGGAAGATTTCAACAACGTCGCCTCTGACCCTGAATTTGTTTCGGCTGAAACCGATGTCGTTTCTTTCGTATTGAATTTCAACAAGCTTTTCAATCAGCTCATCCCTGCTTTTTTCCATTCCCGTACGCAGAGAAATAACCATACTGCGGTAATCAATAGGGTCGCCGAGAGTGTAAATGCAAGAAACACTGGCAACAATAATGACGTCTCTTCTTTCGGAAAGGGCAGAGGTTGCAGAGTGGCGGAGTTTATCTATTTCGTCGTTTACCGCTGAGTCTTTTTCAATGTAGGTGTCGGTTGTGGGAATATATGCTTCGGGCTGATAATAATCATAGTATGAAACAAAATATTCAACCGCATTTTCGGGGAAGAATTCTCTGAATTCCGAACAAAGCTGGGCGGCAAGAGTTTTGTTGTGGGCAAGCACAAGCGTCGGACGGTTCAGCTTCTCGATAACGTTTGCCATTGTGAAAGTCTTACCCGAACCTGTAACACCCAGAAGTGTCTGCTCGGAAAAGCCGCTGTTAACGCCGTCAACCAGCTCTTTTATCGCCTGCGGTTGGTCGCCTGTCGGCTTATATTTTGAATGAAGAACAAACCTGTCCATTTCCTCGCCTCCTTGCTCTGTTTATGAACAAATGTTCTAAAAAATTATATCATAATTATTTTTAAAAGTAAACTGTTATTTTGATTTTTTGCATATAATGTTCTTTTATCAACAGATTTCATAAACGAACTGCTGACAAACACTTTGTTTGTTGACATTTTTAACAAACGGTGGTATACTAATTGGTATTATAATGCATTCATTATTCTGAAATGGAGTGTTTATTTTGAAAGGTATTATTCTGGCAGGCGGGTCGGGAACAAGACTTTATCCCTTAACGCTGGTCACAAGTAAACAGCTTCTTCCTGTTTACGATAAGCCTATGATTTATTATCCTTTGTCAACACTTATGCTTGCGGGCATTAAAGATATACTTATTATTTCAACACCGACTGATACACCGAGATTCCAGGAACTTCTGGGCAACGGCAGACAGTTCGGTATCAGCCTTTCTTATGCTGTTCAGGAAAGTCCCGACGGTCTTGCGCAGGCATTCATTATCGGAGAAAAATTCATCGGAAACGATGATGTTGCGATGATTCTCGGAGATAATATTTTTTACGGCAACGGTCTCGGACATATGCTTCGCCAGGCTGCAAAAAATAAGAACAGAGCAACAATTTTCGGTTATTATGTTGATAATCCGCAGAGCTTCGGTGTTGTTGAGTTCAACGAAAACGGAATTCCCGTTTCAATTGAAGAAAAGCCCGAAGTACCCAAGTCAAATTATGCGGTAACGGGTCTTTATTTCTATGATAACCGTGTTGTTGAATATGCAAAATCGCTCAAGCCGTCAAAACGAGGAGAGCTTGAAATAACTGATATTAACCAGATTTATCTGCAGAACGGCGATCTTGATATCAAGCTTATGGGCAGAGGCTTTGCGTGGCTTGATACGGGAACGGTTGACAGCCTTATGGATGCGGCGAACTTTATCAAAACCGTTGAAAAGCTTCAGGGCATCAAGGTTTCGGCACCGGAAGAAATTGCTTATAATATGCATTGGATAAGCCGCGAGGCTCTTCTTCGTTCAGCTGAAAAATACGGAAAGTCCTCTTACGGTCAGCATCTTCGTGCTGTTGCGGAAGGAAAGATTCTTTATTCGGGCAGCAAGCCCGGCGAAAGACCCTGTTGGGGCGGAGGGGAAGAAAAAATCTATGACAATTAACAAAACCCAAATTGAAGGTGTTTTTGAGATTGAGCCGAAAGTTTTCGGCGACCAAAGAGGATGGTTTTGTGAGACATATTCAAAAAAAGCTTTTGAAGAAATCGGAATAAACGCAGATTTCGTTCAGGATAACCGTTCTTTTTCCGCTAAAAAGGGAACACTCAGAGGTTTGCATTGTCAGACAAACCCCAAGGCACAGGCTAAACTTGTTTCGTGCATAAAAGGTGAAATTCTTGATGTTGCGGTAGATATCAGAGAGGGTTCGCCCACATTTATGAAGTGGGTTGCGGTCAGACTGTCGGAAGAAAACAAAAAGATGCTTTTTATTCCTAAAGGTTGCCTCCACGGATTTGTAACTCTCACAGATAATGTTGAAATCTCATATAAGGTTGATGATTTCTATTCACCCGAAAACGACAGAAGCATTTGTTGGAATGACAGTGAAATCGGCGTTGAATGGGGTGTTGAAGACCCCGTTTTGTCCGAAAAGGATAAAAATGCTCCGCTTCTTAAAAACAGTGATGTAAGCTTTATTTTTTAAAAAATCAAATTGAATAAAGCATTTGTTTTTGCTCATACTATCTTTGAAAAAGTCAGGTGAAAACCCGATTTAATCAATTACCTGATAAGGAGTTGAAACGAATGCTTGATAAAATCTCATTGGTCCTTGTAATTATCGGTGCTCTTAACTGGGGCAGTATCGGTCTGTTTCAGTTTGACATTGTTGCCTGGATTTTCGGCGGTCAGGGTGCAATTCTCAGCAGAATTATCTATACCCTTGTTGCTCTTGCCGGCATATGGTGTATCTCTCTTCTTTTCAGAGAATCCGATGCCATCGTTGCCGCCGATCACGATGATATGTAAAAATAACCGCTCCGAAACGGAATGTTCGGGGCGGTTAATTCTTTTATTTCTTTTTAAGCTTTTCACAAAGTGTACGGTCAGGAGTCAGCCACATTGTGTTGTAGGTGTGGTAAATAACCTTACCGGGTTTTGCACCGACAGGTTTTTTGAGATATCTCACTTCGGTGTAATCAACGGCAACCTGAGAGGATTCTCTTGCACCGCTGTGGTAGGCGGCGAGCGATGCCGCCTGACGGCAAGTAAGCTCAGGGATTATGTCGCCGTTACCGATTACAACAACGTGTGAACCGGGGAACTTTTGCGTATGGAACCAGGAATCGTCCTTTGACGCTGTTTTGAAGGTCAGCAAATCGTTCTGAACATTGTTTCTGCCGACCAGAATTGTGTAGCCGTCATCCGATACATATTCAAGAGGGGGAAGCGGCTTTGCTTTTTTTGATTTATCGTTCTTTGCGCGCTTGAGATATCCTTGTTCATACAGCTCATTTCTGATTTCGGCAAGCTCGGTAAAGCCGTCTGCTCTGTTAACCGAGTCAATGACACTTTCAAGATACGAAAGCTCTTGTTCGCTTTGTTCTATCAGTTCTCCGAGCATATTCTCCGCCGTTTTTGCTTTTCTGTATTCTTTAAAATACTTCTGTGCATTCGCAGAGGGGGAAAGCGCGGGGTCTGCACTTATTCTGACAACCTCGTTATTGTTGTAGAAATTTTCCAGATCATAGAAAACAGAGCCTTTTTCAAGTCTGTACTGATTTGCAAGAATAAGCTCTGCGTTTATGCGCAAGGTATCTTTATCCGCACAAGCTTCAAGCTCAGCCTGTCTGCTTTGCAACTTTCTTGCAGCCCTTGCTGATGCGCTTGAAAGCAGTTTCAACAACGACTGACTGCGCTGACGTGTGCGTTCAAAGCGGTCTTTTTCATAATAAAAATCATCGAGAAGCTGTGAAAAACTTTCAAATTCTTTTGAGGTTACGGCAAAACCGTATTGCGTGATATCGCTGAAAGTAAAGTCGTAAGGCTTTACACCATCCCGCATAAGCATGGTCGGATTTGCTTTGCCCTCAGCAAGAATATTTTTTATATTGGAAAGCTGGTTTGAGAGTTTTTCTGTGTGAATTTCATTCATTTCTTCTGCCGCAATGTCGAAACCGCAGACAAGACTTGCAATTTCCCTGCTTATCAAGGGGGAAAAGCCTTCAACCGTGTCAAGAATTGCTGATGAAAGATACCTTCCTTTTTTTGATTTTATCTCATTCACAATAAAATCAATGCCGTTTTCAGCAATATTTAACTTATTCTGTCGGGGAGGGAATTCATATCTGAGAGTGGGGAGAATCTGCCTTACCGAGGATTGCGTAAAGTCTATTCGCTTTACAGAATCGACAATTGTACCGTCCGAGTTTACAAGAATAATATTGCTGTGCTTTGCCATGATTTCAACGCAAAGCGTAAATGTAACGGCATCGCCGATTTCGTTTGTGCCTGCAAGGTCGATGAAAACAACTCTGTCAAGTCCGAGCTGACGTATATCCGTTATCACCGCGCCGGTAAGATGCTTTCTGAAAAGCATACAGAGCATGGGCGGCACAGCGGGATTTTCGGGCGCATTTGCCGTAAGATGAAGTCGCGGACTGTTTGCTGATGCAGAAACAAGAAGGCGGTATGCACCTTCTCTTGAGCGCAGATGAAACACCAGCTCGTCTTTGGACGGCTGGTGAATTTTTTCTATTCTGCTTCCGATAATGTAGCGGGACAGTTCCTGCTTCAATAAATTTATGGTAATTCCGTCAAGGGGCATAATTATTTCCTCTGTTAAAAGTATTTTACGGGAGAATTCTGCGGGATTATAACAACTTCCGCATCAAATTCGGCTTTTATTCTTTCCGCAAGGTCGGCAACAACGGGATTTTCGGTTTCAAAATGTCCCGCCGCAATGAGAGTGAGACCGAGTTCAAGTGCTTCAAGGAATTCGTGATGGGAAGCATCGCCTGTTATATAAGCATCACAGCCGTATTGCACAACATCTTTGATGAAATCTCCGCCCGCACCGCCGCACAGTGCAATTTTTCTGATTTCATTTCCGCAATCTGCAAGTCTGACTCCTGTTTCAAGCTTTTCTACCGCCAATTTTGCAAGTGTTTCACCGCTTACGGGTTCGGTTTCAACAACTCTGATAATTGAAAGCTCGCCATCATCCGAAATTGATGTTATATTTTCAAATCCGAGAGTTTTGGCAAGCACATCGTTTACTCCACCTTTTGCACAGTCAAGCGAGGTATGTGCACAGATTGCACTCATTGAGTTTGAGGCAAGAAGATAGGCGGGGTCATCTGCAAGGAAGCTTTTGGTTGCCCTGAAAATAACGGGATGATGGCTGATTATCAAATCAACCCCGAGCTCCTTGGCTTTTGAGACTGCTTCACTCGTTATATCAAGCACAATTCCGATTTTGTTAACCTTTTTATCGGCACTTCCGACAATCAGACCGCTGTTGTCCCAATCGCATTGATTGCAAAATGGTGCAATACTGTCAATGAAATTATATATGTCTTTTACTGTGGGATTACATTTCATTTATTATTTTCTCCGTTTCGGAAAGGATTGTTTTTATGTATTCGGCTTTTTCGGGTGAACCGTAATCTTCTTCGGCTTTCAGCTTCGTTTTCAGTCTGTCAGTAACCTTTTCAAGATAAAGCTTCGCTTCAGGCTTCTGACATTCGGGAAGCTTACCCGTATATGCATATGAGACGGGCGTTTGCTGTATCACACCCGTATATTCTGCCGCCATTGCGCAGTAAAGCTTTCCGCAGTCTGTGCAGGCATCTTCGCGGATAATTTCAAAACCGTTGTCAATAAAAAACTGTCTTATATCCTCTGCATGGGACTGAGGCTGAACAATGACTCTTTTTGCTTTGTCTTTAAGCCACGGTGTTCTTGAAACAAGCTGTGCCATAAGTGTGCCGCCCATTCCGCAGATAATGAAATCATCGGCTTCGTGCGGCTTGATTTCATCGAATCCATCGGAAAGACGAAGCGTTATTTTTTCTGAAATACCATAGCTGTCAACGGTCTTTTTTGCATTATCAAGCGGACCCTTGCGTAAATCGCACGCAAGAGCCGATGGAGAAATACCGTTTAAAACAAGATAGGCGGGAAGATATGCGTGGTCGGTGCCGACATCGGCAACAACACTACCGTGACGCACCATCTTCGCCGCCATCAGCATTCTTTCGCCGAGATTAAGCATCTGCAAGAGCTGCGTTGAGCTTTCCGATGAGTTCGTCGGGATTTACGCCGTGAACCATGCAAGCCTGTGCAACGGATTCGTTTCTTGCTGAAGGACAGCCGAGGCAATGCATACCCATTTCAAAGAAGAAGGGAGCAAGCTCACGATGTGCGTCAAGGATTTCGCCGATTTTCATATCTTTTGTGATTTCAGTCATTTCAAAAACATCCTTTCAAAAAGTTTATAATATTATAGCATAAAAATTTAATGATATCAATACCGCCGTTTATGATTATTATTGACAAAAACATTGTTTAAAGCTATATTTATAATAGGAAATTATGTCCGGAAGGATTTCAGATGCTATGAAAAAGTATGATTTGATAATAGTCGGCGGTTGTGCATCAGGTCTGGCGGCTGCAATCAACTGCAAAAGACTTTATCCGAATAAAAGAATTGTTGTTCTTGAAAAATTGCCGAGAATAGGCAAGAAAATTCTTGCAACGGGTAACGGAAAATGCAACATAACCAATCTTGATGCCTGCTCGCATTCTTACAGAAACAAGGTCTTTGCCGACTTTGCTTTAAATAGATACAATCCGCAGGAAATTATTGCTTTCTTCAAATCAATGGGTCTTCTTTGCTATGCAGACAGTTGCGGCAGAGTCTATCCCGAAAGCAATATGGCGGCATCTGTTTTGGATGCATTGAGATTTGAGGCAGAAAAGCTTTTGGTTGAAATAAGATGTGAATTTGCGGTTTCCGATATAAGAAAGGAAAACGGAAAATTTATTGTCAATAATGAGCTTGAAAGTGAAAAAATAATAATTGCAACGGGCGGAAAGGCATCACCTCCTCAAGGCTCCGACGGCAGCGGTTATCCGATTGCCAAAAAACTCGGGCATTCGCTGACTCCGCTTCACCCCGCACTCGTGCCTTTAACGGTATCGGGTGAAACAACAAAGGCACTGAAAGGAATAAGAGTAAGAGACATTGAACTGACTCTTGAAAACGGCAGAGAGATAAAAAAGAGCAGGGGCGAAATACTTTTTACGGAAAACGGACTTTCGGGTATAGCGGCAATGGAGCTTGCGGCTGATGCCGAGGTCAGTGTAAATTATGTAAAGAAAAACACCTTTACTCACATAGATTTTATGCCTGCATACAGCGGGAATGATTTGTTTGAGTATCTGAAAAATATCAGAAGTATCAAAGGAAATCTCGTTTCTGAACATTTGCTGAGCGGAGCTTTGCCGAAACAGGTGGGAATTGCGATTTGTAAAGTGAACAAACTTTACAACGCAGAAAAGAAAATATATGAGTTTTCCGATTCCGAACTGAAGAAACTTGTGTCTTCAATCAAGGATTTTTCTTTGAAGGTGACGGGAACAAAAGGATTTCAGAATGCTCAGGTAACACGCGGAGGTGTCTGCGTTGATGAAATCAATCCCGAAACAATGCAATCAAAAATATGTAAGGGATTATATTTTGCGGGCGAGATAATCGATGTTGACGGCGATTGCGGAGGCTTTAATCTGCAGTGGGCATGGGCATCGGGTATGCTTGCAGGTGAACTTAAATAAATTGAACAGAGGCAGAAAATGATAAGAATAAACGAAATTAAATTACCTCTTGAAAGCGATGAGGCAGCGCTCCGCCGTGCGGCGGCAAAAGCTTTGCGTTGCAATGAGGAAAAAATTAAAACGCTTGTAATTTCAAAGAAAGCGGTAGACAGCCGAAAAAAAGAGAATGTTTTCTTTGTTTATAATGTTTGTGTTGAGCTTGACGGCGATGAGCAGTCGGTGATTGCACATTCAAAAAATCCCAAGGTTGCTCAGGAAACACCGTATAAATATGAAATGCCTGAGATCAGAAGAACAAGCACCTTGCGTCCCGTTATTGCAGGCTTTGGGCCCGCAGGATTTTTTGCGGCTCTTATTCTCGCAAGAGCAGGTCTTAAACCTCTTGTTCTTGAGAGGGGTGCGGATGTTGATACGAGAATCAAGGATGTCAACGGTTTCTGGCACAACAGAAAACTTAATCCCGAAAGCAATGTTCAGTTCGGCGAAGGCGGTGCGGGTACATTTTCCGACGGTAAGCTGACAACCGGAATCAAGGATTCGCTTTGCACAAAGGTTTTGCAGGAGCTTGTTGCTCACGGCGCACCTTCCGAAATTGCTTATTCATCAAGACCTCATATAGGTACCGATAAGCTGGGTGCGGTTGTGAAATCTTTCAGAGAAGAAATTATTTCTCTCGGCGGCGAAGTCCGTTTCGGCTGTAAGTTGACAGACCTCATAATTGCAAACGGTGTAATTCAGGGCGTGTCGTGTGTTAATTCCGACGGTTCTTATGAAGATATCGAAACCGATACTCTTCTTTTGTGTATCGGACATTCGGCAAGAGACACGGTTGAAATGCTCTATAAAAAAGGAATAAAAATTATCCAGAAGCCTTTCTCTGTCGGTGTAAGAATTGAACATCCGAGAGAGATGATTGATAAAGCGCAGTACGGCTCATTTGCGGGACATCCCGCTCTCGGTGCGGCTGACTATAAGCTTGCGTGTCACCCCGACCACGGCAGAGGTGCCTACACATTCTGTATGTGTCCGGGCGGTACAGTTGTTGCGGCGGCATCGGAGGAGGGGCACGTTGTTGTCAACGGTATGAGCGAATATGCGCGTGACGGTGAAAACTCGAATGCGGCATTGCTCGTCGGAATCGAACCTGAACAGTTCGGAAGCGACCATCCGCTTGCGGGAATTGAGCTTCAGAGAAAGATTGAAAGAACGGCTTTCGAGCTTGGCGGCGGTGACTACAGTGCCCCGTGCCAGACAATCGGTGATTTTCTTAACAACACACCGTCAAAAAAGCTTTCCTATGTAAAACCTACCTGTGCAACGGGCGTAACTCCCGGCGACATCCGTAAGGTTCTCCCCTCAAGAGTGACGGATGTTATGGCTCAGGCGATAGTCAGAATGGATAAGAGTCTCAACGGTTTTGCGCTTCCCGACGGCGTTCTTACCGCACCCGAAACACGTTCATCTGCACCTGTCAGAATTCTGAGAGATGAGCTTTATCAGTCGGAGGTCAGAGGTCTTTATCGGTGCGGTGAAGGTGCAGGCTACGCGGGCGGAATCGTATCTGCTGCAGTTGACGGTATACGTTGCGCACACGCTGTTCTGATTGATGAAAGCGATGAATGGTGACGGAATGATAAAACTTGAAAAAATGAGTGACGAACAGCTTGCACTCAGAATGTCGAAGTATATCTCAATGGTTGAAAGCATAAAAGTCAGGGCGGAATACTATTCGGCGGGTCAGAGTCCGCAAAAAGAACTTGATGAACTCAAAAATGATTATATCAGACTTCGGGATTCGCTCAAATCTGATTGGCAATATCTGAATTTCAACAAGAATTCGGGCGGAAAGCTTTTGTGGGATAAATATTTTCCTAGTGTCAGCGAAGCGGCGGCATGGGGAATGTATGCAGACCCCGAAAACGGCTTTACAAAAGAATATTTCAAAAGCCTTGATGACACTTATGAAAGGCTTACAAAATATTATTCTTATGATTATTGGCAGATAATAGCCGAACTTTAAAAAGCAGTCTCACTTCAATGTGAGACTGCTTTTTTATACCATATTATATTTCTTTGCGTAGTCACAGACAATTTCGGAGAAATGTTCATATCTGAAGTGCCGTTTTATGTCGGTTATATCAATATACATTCCTGCCATAATATTTTGAATAATCGCTTCGGCGACGAAAGCCTCAAAAACATAGTCATCAGTGAATGCTGATTCGATATTTGTGTTCATGTTTTCGTTGATTCCCTGAATTGCGGAAAGGTAAATCTTATTTTCTTTTCCAAGCTTTTCGCCCATTCGCCTAAGATTATTCAGTCCGTCAATCATATCCTCAACCTTGACAGTTCCTTTGTATGAGACGGGTTTGCGGTTGCTGCAAAGAATGTTGTCAACCGTAGTTTCGAGTACACTTGCAAGGTTAGGCAAAAGTGCGGTGTCGGGCAGAGTTTCGCTCCGTTCCCATTTACTGACTGCCTGATAAGAAACGCAAAGTCTTTCTCCGAGTTCAGCCTGTGTCAGCCTTTTGGAATTTCTTAAAAGCGCGATTTGTCTGCCGACGGATATATTATCAATTGCCATAACAACCTCTCCTTTTCAGATTGATTATATTCTGTTTGCTGAAAATAAGCAATAACCGTGCGGTTTAGTTTTTGATATAACGATTTTATAATCATATAAATATTTCAATTCTCATAGAATGTTACAAAAACTGCGCGGAGGATTATGAATGGATAACGAATACAGATTACCGATGTCGCCAAGACCTGAACGCGATGAATACCGTAACAGATTTGCCTTTCCCGATGATGTGAATGTAAAACCCAAAAATGTTCCGAAAAACAAAACCGATTATCTCATAAAGCTTATTCTTCTGCAATGCGTTCTGTGTATCCTCATTGCGGGCGGTGTTTTTGCAGCATCAAAACTCGGTGTTTCGGCATTTAATGATATGAAGAATGACTTCAATAATATAATGAAAAAAGATATGTCAGTGAGCGATGTTGCTCAGGATATCAAAGATGCTGCACAGCTTGTTATGGCAAAGCCTGAAGAGAAAAAAGAAACAGATGAGAAAAAACTCATTCCGTCGCTTGATTCAAGGGTGGATTCATATGAGGTTATAAGCGACGATACGGGAGAAAGTGTGGCTGTCGGGGAAATAGTAACCGACGGTTCGGGCGGCGGCGATATGGCGGCAAGCGGTTCGTCATTTGCACCGTATTTTGTAAGCGTTGATGCGGTTATGCCCGTAAAGAACGCAAGGTTGACTTCTCCTTTCGGCTACAGAGTCAATCCCGTTTCGGGTAACTACGGATTTCATACGGGTATCGACCTTGCGGTGCCTGAAGGAACGCCGATATCGGCATCTTTCTACGGTGAGGTTGTGGAAACGGGGGAGAGTGATGTTTGGGGAAAGTATGTACTTATGCGCCATTCGGACACCTTTGAAACATACTACTGCCATATGAGTGAAATCTATGTCAGGGAAGGTGCGGTTATCAGACAGGGAGAAACAATCGGACTTGTCGGTTCAACGGGCTGGTCAACGGGACCGCATCTGCATTTTGAGGTTAGAATAGACGGTGTCAGGGTTGACCCTGAACGGCTTCTTTATCCCGATGAAGTTTGATATCGGAAAAACCAAGTTCGGAATTGATGTTTCGTTCGCTGTCTGCGTTACGCTTATGCTGATTCTCGATGAAAGCGGGCTGGGCGCAATAGCACTTTTTTGCTGTATTTTCCATGAAGCGGCGCACATCGTCTGCCTGCATTTCTTCGGCGAAAAACCCGCATCCGTCAGACTGTCGTTTTACGGAATCAAGCTTGAAAGAATGCCCGCCGCAAATCTCGGCAGACTTGCTGAAGTGGCCGTTTATGCCAGCGGACCTGCGGCAAACATAATTCTTTCCGCTTTCTTGTTTATGGTTTCATTTATAAATGAATCTCTTAAGACAGCTGCTGTTATAAGCCTGATGACGGGAGGGTTCAATCTTATACCTTGCTCTCCGCTTGACGGCGGAAATATTCTGAAATGTATTGTTAATTATTGTTTTGAAGAAGAAAAGGTTGAGAAGATTACTTTTGCAATATCCTTTGCCGTTATTCTTCCGATGACGGCGGTGTCAGTTTATCTTTTTGTAAAAACAGGAAACCCTACTCTTTTGTTTGTTACGGCTTACATTCTGTTTGTGACACTCCTTAATAAAAATGAAAAGGGATGTAGATTTTTTTAAAATAGTATGTTATTATAATAAGGATATATTATTTTGATAGGAGAAAAAATATGTATCCGAAAAAGCTTGAAAAATTCCTGCCCAAGGTTCAGAAACCGGGCAGATATACGGGCGGAGAGCTTAACAGCGTTGTCAAGGATAAAAATTCCGTTGACATCCGTTATGCTTTCTGTTTTCCCGATACATACGAAATCGGAATGTCACATCTCGGAATGAAAATTCTTTATGGACTTGTGAATGCAAGGGAAGATGCGTGGTGTGAAAGAGTTTTTGCTCCCGATGTTGATATGGAAAAAGTGATGCGTGAGAATAACATTCCTCTTTACGGTCTCGAAAGCGGAGACAGTATAGCGGAATTCGACCTCATCGGCTTCACAATGCAGTATGAACTGAGCAACACCAATGTTCTCAATATGCTTGATTTGGCGGGACTTCCCGTAAGGTCAAAGGACAGAACGTCTCTCACACCCGTTGTTATTGCGGGCGGCACTTGCGTGTGCAATGCCGAACCGATGGCTGAGTTTTTTGATATAACACTTCCCGGCGATGGCGAAGAGGTAACAATTGAGCTTATCGATTTGCTTAAGGAGTGCAAGAAAAAGGGGGCTTCAAAGAAGGAGTTTCTTGAAGCTGCGGCGCAGATAAAGGGCGTTTATGTTCCCTCTCTTTATGAGGTTGACTATAATGAAGATAATACCGTGAAAAGCATAACACCTACCCGCGGTGCACCCGAAAAGGTTGAAAAACGCAATGTTGCAGACCTTGATTCAATGTACTCACCCTCGGAGTTCGTTGTGCCTTTCCTCGAAGTTGTTCACGACAGAACAACGGTTGAGATTTTCAGAGGCTGTATAAGAGGATGCCGTTTCTGTCAGGCAGGTTTTATAAACAGACCCTTGCGTGAAAAGTCGCCCGCCGCAGTTGAGGCACAGTGCCGTGCACTCTGTGACAATACGGGATACGACGAAATTTCGCTGTGTTCATTGAGCACAAGTGACTACAGAGGTCTTGAAACACTTATCAGAAATATGCTTCCGTGGACTGTTGAGCAGAAAATCAATATTGCGCTTCCGTCGCTCCGTGCGGACAATTTCCCCAAGGAGCTTATGGAACAGCTCAATGCGGTAAGAAGAAGCGGACTCACCTTTGCGCCCGAAGCGGGAACGCAGAGACTGCGTGATGTTATCAACAAGAATATAACCGAAAAAGAAGTACTGACAACCGCCGCACAGGCTTTTGCGGGCGGATGGACGGCTGTGAAGCTTTATTTTATGATTGGTCTTCCTACCGAAACCGAGGAGGATATCAAGGGTATTGCCGACCTTGCTCAGGCTGTTGTTGATGAATATTATAAGAACGAAAACAAACCCAAGGGCAAAAGCGTTAATGTCAGCATAAGCGTTGCTTCGCTTGTTCCCAAGCCTTTTACACCTTTCCAGTGGGAGCCTCAGGATAAGCCCGATGTTCTCATCGATAAACAGAACTTCCTCATTTCCTGTGTGAAAACAAGGAAGGTTTCCGTTTCAAGACACGTGCCCTGGACAAGCTTCCTTGAGGGTGTGTTCTCAAGAGGCGACAGACGTCTTGCGGATGTTATCGAAACCGCGTGGAGAAAGGGCTGTAAGTTTGACGGCTGGGAAGAACATCTTGACCGCGAAAAGTGGATGGAAGCTTTTGAAGAGGTCGGAATTGACCCGTTCTTCTATACGGCAAGAAGGCGTGAATATGATGAAATTCTTCCGTGGGACCATATGGACTACGGTGTAACAAAGAAATTCCTTATAAATGAAAACAAAAAAGCTCATAAGGGCGAAACAACCGCAAGCTGCCGCGAAAAATGTGCAGGTTGCGGAGCAAACAGGCTTAACGGAGGTGAGTGCAATGAAATCCGTCAGAATATGGTTTGAGAAAAGCGGTCTGGCTGTTTATATATCACATCTTGATATGAACCGCTGTATGACCCGTGCCGTAAGAAGAGCTGAAATTCCTCTTTGGTATACCGAAGGCTTCAATCCTCACCCCTATATGACATTTCTTATGCCTCTTCCTCTCGGCCAGACAGGTAAAAGAGAGCCTCTTGATATCAGGATTGAGCAGGATATGTCTTTTGACGAAATAAAAGACAGACTCAATTCCGTTATGCCCGAAGGAATCAGCATAGTTGATGTTTCCGAGCCTTTCAACAAGGCAAATGAAATTGCGGCTGCTGAATATGAAATAATAACCGAATTTCTCAGCGACGGTGAAGCCGAGGGCTTTGCCGCGGGGGCACAGGATGTTATTGAATCAGGTGTTCTCAATGCCGAAAAGAGAAGTAAGAGGGGAATCAAAACCGTTAACCTTTGCGAAATGGTCCGTTCTTTTGAATGCACCGCAAACGGAAACCAAGTGATAACCAAAGCCGTCCTTGCAGCAGGCAACACGGTTAACCTCAATGCAGAGCTTCTTATGAATGCGCTTTTCGCGGAATTTGCAGCTGAACCCGAAAAAAACAGTATCACAAGAACAAAGCTTCTGTGTGCTGATTTAAGTGTTTTCAGTTAAAAGAAAAATTTTTCAAAAAGTTCAAAAAAACACTTGCATTATCAGGAATGTTGTGATAACATATTATTCGCATTTGTGCCGTCAATTCAAGACGGGGTTTAATGCTAAAACATTAAAGCGGGTGTTCCTCTTTCTGCAGGCAGTTACGAACATCTGAAAAAATTTGGAGGAAAAAACAAATGGATGCACTCAAACTCATTGCACAGGATTCACTCAAATCCGAAGTTCCCGCAATCGAAATCGGTGATACCGTTAAGGTTCACGTAAAGATTCGCGAAGGTGACAAAGAAAGAATTCAGCTCTTCGAAGGCACAATTATCGCTATCAAGGGCTCAGGCGTTTCAAAGACCTTCACAGTTCGTCGTCTTTCCTACGGCGTAGGCGTTGAAAGAGTATTCCCCGTACATTCTCCCAACGTTGCTAAGGTTGAAGTTGTAAGACACGGTCGTGTACGCAGAAGCAAGCTCTACTATCTCAGAGACAGAGTTGGTAAGGCAGCTAAGGTTAAGGAAGAGATCAGATAATTGACTTTGAGGGTGTAACAATTTTGGTTGTTACACCTTTATTGTTATTTATAAGAACATTTTTCGCTATATTATAATCGGGAAAGGAGACGGAAAATTTGAGAAAAATTGAAGAATTCTGGGTTGAATTTGAAAAAGAAAGCCGTTTTCCGTCTGCGGTTTATGATGCCTGCGATTCGCTCAAAGGTGCTATAATAACCGTGTTCCTGATTTTTGCATTTGCGTTCAGAGTTGTCGGCGTTGAAGGAAATTCAATGAACAACACCTTGCAAAACGGTGATTGGGTTGCCGTTTCGGGAATTGTGACAGAATTTGAACGCGGTGACATTGTTGTCATAACTCAGCCGTGGGAAAGAAATGTTCCCATAATAAAAAGAGTAATCGGTGTTGAGGGTGACACGGTGGATATTGATTTTTCTTCGGGAAAAGTATATATTAACGGTGAGGAGATTTATGAGCCGTATATAGCTGAGCCCACTCATCTTTATTATGATGTCGAGTTTCCCGTAACAGTCGGAAAAAATGAGATTTTTGTTATGGGTGACAACAGAAATGATTCGCTTGACAGCCGTTCAAGTAAAATCGGTATGGTTGATAAACATTATGTTCTCGGAAAAACGGTGTTCAGATTTTATCCGTTTGACCAAAGAGAGATTTTTTGACAGGGAGTGAATAAGATGTCGGAAGAATTTACAAATGTTCAGGAGACTCCTGAAGAAAACGTTCAGGTGCAGGAAGAAGTCCGCAAAGAATCAAAAAACAAAGAATCGGGAAACGGAATATATGATTTTGTTTCTATTCTGGCAACAGCGGTAATCTGCGTTGCGATTGCTTTTACGTTTTTGTTCAGAACAGTCGGAGTTGTCGGCGGTTCAATGAAGCCCACATTGCAAAACGGAGACAGAATAATTCTTTCCGCTTTTATCGGTGAACCCGAATACGGCGATATCGTTGTTACCTGTCAGCCTTCAAAATCAGACATCATCGAGGATATTCTTGTTAAAAGAGTTATTGCAACTCAGGGGCAGACGGTTGATATAGATTTTACAACAGGAACCGTTTTTGTTGATGACGTTGCCCTTGATGAGCCTTATACGGCAGAACCCACCTGGGACAGAGAAGATTTTGATGAGCCTGTAACCGTGCCCGAGGGTTACGTTTTTGTTATGGGTGACAACAGAAACAATTCAACCGACAGCCGTGACAGAAGAGTCGGTCTTATAAGAGAAGAATATATTTTGGGAAAGGCACTTTTCAGAATACAGCCTGAACTTGATTTTGGTATAAACGATTATGAATGAGAATTTAACGGTACAATGGTTTCCCGGCCATATGGCGAAAACGCGGAGACTGATAAAAGAAAGTCTTCCGCTTGTTGATGCCGTGTGCGAAATTGTTGATGCAAGAATACCCGAAAGCAGCCGCAATCCCGAGCTTGACGAAATAGTCGGCGCAAAGCCGAGAATCGTTCTGCTCAATAAGTGCGACCTTGCGGATGATAATGCAACAGCAAGAAAAATAAAAGAACTTGAAGCAAAAGGAGCAGTTGCTCTGCCCGTTGACTGCCGAAGCGGTAAGGGACTTGAAAAGTTTCAGGGTGCGGTAAGAGAATTGCTCAAGGAAAAAATAAAAGCAAACACAGAAAAAGGAATGGCGGGCAAGCCTTTGCGTGTTATGGTTGTCGGCATTCCGAACACAGGCAAATCCTCATTTATCAACAGAATGGCGGGTAAAAACAGAGCAAAGGTTGCCAACAAACCCGGCGTTACGCGCAGTAACCAATGGTTTGCAATCGGCTCGGGAATTGAATTGCTTGACACTCCCGGTGTGCTTTGGCCCAAGTTTGAAGATAAAGAAGTCGGCTTCAGGCTGGCTTTTATCGGTTCGGTTAAGGATGAGATACTTGATGCGCAGGAAATCGCGGTAAGACTTCTTGTCATTTTGCAGAAGAATTATCCTGAAAGACTGACCGAAAGATATAAAATAACCGATTTTGAAGATATAGAAGAACCCTATGTGCTGCTTGAAATGATTGCGGCAAAGAGGGGAATGCTTCTGCGAAAAGGTGAGTACGACACCGAAAGAGCGGCTGTGATGCTTCTTGATGAATACAGAAGCGGAAAGCTCGGAAAAATAACACTCGACTGAGTGAATTCTCAGAAGGAGATGCGGATATGAGAAAGAAACTGTCGGTTTTTCTCGCAGTTATTCTTGTGATTGACGTTGTTGCCCTTGCGGTGATGTTTTTTACGAGAAATGACGGTCTCGGCATAAGCACACACGCAAAACCGGGCGCAGACCCCGAAACAACAACTTCTCAGCAGGAGCTTTTTTCAAGAGTAAGCTTTGCGGCGGTGGGAGATAATCTTATTCACGACACCGTCTATGAACAGGCTGAGGCAAGGACAAGCGGAGGATATGACTTTTCCTATGCTTATGAAAAAATTGCCGCTCTGATTGAAGCGCCCGATGTTGCGATTCTCAATCAGGAAACGATTATTTCAACCGAACACAATGTTTCGAGCTATCCTCAGTTCAATTCACCCGTTGAGGTCGGCGAGGAAATGCTTGACATCGGATTTGATGTGTTCAATATTGCAACGAACCATTCAATAGATTGCGGAGAAAAGGGTCTTATTTCTGCGATAAATTTCTGGAAAAGTAAAGATGTAATAACAACGGGTGCTTACCTTAACAGCGATGATTTTGCGGATATTCCGATGAATGAGGTCAACGGTGTAAAAATCGCTTATCTCGGTTTTACGGAATCAACAAACGGTCTGAAGCTGCCTGAAGACAGTGACGTAATCCTTGTGCTTGCATCCGATGAAAATATTCTTCAGCAGAGAATAATGAAGGCAAAAGAAATGGCGGATGTTGTCATTGTCAATGCGCATTGGGGAAATGAGTATACTCACGAACCCACCGATGCCCAGAGAACTCTTGCCGAAAAGCTTGCTTCGTGGGGCGCAGATGTGATTATCGGAACACATCCTCACGTTATTCAGCCCGTTGAATATATAATCAATAATGACGGCAGAAAAACCCTTGTTGCATATTCGCTCGGTAATTTTATTTCCGCGCAGAACAGGGGACCGAGAATGCTCGGTGGTTTGCTTAATTTCGATGTTGTCAAAAACAACACATCAGGTGAAATAACTCTTGAAAACGTAAAGTTTTCAGGTGTTGTAACGCACTATGGTTATAACTGTTCCAATATCAGAATTTATCCCTTGTCCGATTACACCGAAGAGCTTGCTTCAAAGCACGGAGTAACAAGCAAGACATCGGATTTCAGTCTGCAATATCTTTATGATATTGTTAACGAAGTAATAGACAAGCAGTTTCTTTAAAAATCAGGGGGATGTCTTCTTTCAGCAAGACATCCCTTTACTGTCAGAGGTTAAAATTATGGATTATACATACGAAAAAAATGCGGCATCAAAAGGCTATAAAGCGGTCTGCGGTGTTGATGAAGCGGGCAGAGGGCCGCTTGCAGGTCCCGTTTTTGCGGCGGCGGTAATTCTTCCCGAGGACTGCGAAATTGAGGGGCTCAACGATTCCAAAAAGATTTCCGAGAAGAAGAGAGAAATGCTCTTTGATGTAATCAGAGAAAAGGCTGTCAGCTATTCAATCGCAAGTGTTGATGAAAAGGTGATTGACGAAATCAACATTCTTCAGGCAACCTATCTTGCGATGAAAAATGCGGTTGAAGGACTTGATGTTCCCGCAGATTATGCACTTATCGACGGCAACAGAATGCCTCCCGTTGAAATAGACGGCGAAACAATTGTCAAGGGCGATGCGAAGAGTCCGTCCGTTGCAGCGGCTTCAATACTTGCAAAAGTCAGCAGGGACAGATATATGCTTGAGCTTGACAAGAAAATGCCTGAGTATTGCTTTGCACAGCATAAGGGATATGGCACAAAGCTTCATTATGAATGCCTCACCGAACACGGTGTTTCCGAGCATCATCGGATGTCATTCCTCAAAAGCTTTTTTGAAAAGAAATGATTAAGAATAAATCGGGTGTATGGGGCGAAGTCTATGCGGCAAGATATCTGCGTGACAACGGATACAGCATACTGTCTTCAAACTATTCCTGCCGCTTCGGAGAAATAGACCTTATCGCCTCAAAAAAGAAAGAGCTTTGTTTTATCGAAGTCAAAGCAAGAAACAAATCAACCGATATCAGACCTATGGAAGCGGTTGATGAGGGAAAGCAGAAAAGAGTTATGCTGACCGCACAGAATTTTATTGCTTATTCAAAACTTAAGGGTGAAATGCGTTTTGATGTGTGCGAAGTGTATCTCAACGATGATAATACCCTTGAAAAAATAAATTATATCAAAAATGCATTTTGACAACCTTCCGAACCTGTAAAGCGAATCGGCTTTACCAAGTGAAAAGTCAGAGTGCTTATTTATCAAAGATTTGTGCGATTTTTCGCAAAATAGTAAAGCTGAAATGCTTTACAAAAAATGTTACACGAATCTATCAGAAAACATTTTACAAATCGCAATTATTATGTTATAATATTATGAATTTTAATCAAAAGGATGATTTTGATGAATTATGTAAGTACAAGAAATCCCGAAATCAAGGTAAGTGCTTCTCAGGCAATTACCAAGGGTATCTCCGCAGAAGGCGGACTTTTTGTCCCCGAAACACTTCCCGCGGTATCAATTCAGGAAATTGAAAAACTCGCTTCTCTCGATTATATCGGCAGAGCAAAGTCAATTCTTTCTTTGTTCCTTACCGATTTCACCGCAGAGGAGCTTGACGGCTGCGTAAGAGGCGCTTATGAAACAGGTTTTTCAGACGCAAAGGTTGCACCTCTTGCAAAAATAGAAGACGGTGTTCACATTCTTGAGCTTTTCAAGGGTCCCACCTGTGCATTCAAGGATATGGCACTCCAGATTCTTCCCAGACTTCTCACCGTTGCAAGCGGTAAGGCTGCAAAGGGCACGGAAATCGTTATTCTCGTTGCAACCTCGGGTGACACAGGTAAAGCTGCACTTGAAGGATTCAAGGATGTTGAAAATACAAGAATTCTTGTTTTCTATCCCAGCGACGGTGTTAGCCCGATGCAGAAGCTTCAGATGTGCACACAGGAAGGAAAGAATGTTTCCGTTTGTGCAATTGAAGGTAACTTTGACGATGCACAGAGCGGAGTCAAGAAGATTTTTACTGACAAGGCAATTGCCGCAAAGCTTGCTGAAAACGGCAAAGCGTTTTCATCCGCAAACTCAATCAACTGGGGCAGACTTGTTCCTCAGATTGTTTATTATTTCTCAGCTTACTGCGATTTGCTTGCAAACGGCGAAATCAAAGCAGGCGATGAAATCAACGTTGTTGTTCCCACAGGTAATTTCGGCAACATTCTTGCCGCATATTATGCAAAAGAGATGGGTCTTCCCTTGAAGAAGCTTATCTGCGCTTCGAACAGCAACTCTGTTCTTACCGAGTTCCTCACAACAGGTGTTTATAACAGAAACCGCGAATTCTTCACAACAATTTCACCCTCAATGGATATTCTTATTTCCAGCAATCTTGAAAGACTTCTCTGCTCCGTTGCGGGAAGCGAAAAGGTTTGTGATTGGATGGGTAAGCTTTCTGCTGAGGGTAAGTATGAGGTTGATGCCGAAACACTTGAAAGCATCAAATCCGTATTTGCCGCAGGCTGCTGTGACGATGAAGAAACAAAGGCAACGATTGCAAAGATTTTCAACGAAAAAGGTTATCTTTGCGACACTCATACAGCTGTTGCAGTCAAGGTATACTATGACTACAAGGCAGAGAGCGGAGACAACACTCCTGCAGTTATTGCATCAACCGCAAGTCCCTTCAAATTCAGCGCATCAGTTCTTGAGGCTGTTGATGGAAACAATGACGGACTTGATGAATTTGAAATGGTTGAGCGTCTCGCTCAGGTAACAAAAGAAAGCTGCCCCGAGCAGCTTGCCAATCTGAGAGACAAGGAAGTCAGATTCAGCGGCTGTTGCTCAAAGGACAGCATGGAGCAGGTCGTTTTCGATATGCTCGGAATTTAATTGCAGCAGCGGTTGTCGGCGCAGTTGGGGTTCATTTTGAATGTTGAACACTGAGTTTCGCCGCTTTTGCATGCAGATGAATTGCCGACCTCGATTGAGCTTGCCGTGCAGGCGGTGTCGCCCTGATGATAAACGCAGTTTTTTGCAAAACAGGTAATTTCGCTGATTTCTTTGTCCATAACCGTTCTCCTTTTTGTTTTTCTCGGAATTGCTCCGTAATGTTATTATGAACGGTTTGAACGCAATTATTTTTGGAAAGGATATGTCTATGGCTCTTTTTGCAATCGGAGACCCGCATCTTTCAATTGCCACAGGAAAGTCAATGAACATTTTCGGCGGCTGGACAGACTATGAAAAGCGTCTGAAAAACAATTGGGAAAGACTTGTCGGCGAAGAAGATACGGTTGTGCTTGCGGGCGATATATCCTGGTGTATGAATCTTGAAGAAGGTCTTGAAGATTTCAGGTTTCTCCATTCTCTTCCAGGCAAAAAAATAATCCTCAAAGGAAATCACGATTATTGGTGGGCAACGAAGAAAAAAAGCGACGAATTCTTTGAAAAGCATTCGCTTGATTCATTGAGCATCCTTTTTAACAACGCATATGCGGTGGGTAACATTGCTGTATGCGGCACGAGAGGCTGGTTTTTCGATGCCGAAAGCGACGCGGATAAGAAAGTTGTTCTTCGCGAAGCGGGGAGACTGAGAATGTCGATTGCTGCAGCAAAACAGACGGGTCTTGAGCCTGTTGTATTTCTTCACTATCCGCCTATAAATCAGACACAGAAATGCGATGAGATTTATAATGTGCTTGTTGAAGAGGGGATAAAGAGATGTTATTACGGTCATCTTCATTCCTATTCCCACGCAACGGCATTCAATTCGGAGAGTGACGGAATAAAATTTTCGCTCATTTCAAGCGATTTTTTGGGCTTTTGTCCCGCCCATATACCCGAAACATTGTCATTATGACCAAAAGTTTGAGCTTTTTTGTGTGAAATTGCACACAATATAAGAAAATACAAATATATATAGAAATTTAAAAAATTATTTGCTATAATTTACAAGTCAAAATAGCAAATGGAGGAATACAAATGAGTTTAGTATCAGCTAACAAGACAGAAACAAACACTTATGCAGTTGAAATCTCTGTTTCAGCAGAGGATTTCAGAGCAGCCATCCAGAAGGCTTATCTCAACCAGAGAAAGTCAATCGCTATCCCCGGTTTCCGTAAGGGTAAGGCTCCTCTTATGATGATTGAGAAGCTTTACGGCAAGGAAGTATTTTTCGAGGATGCACTTGAAATCGTTTTCCCCGAAGCAGTTCAGGCTGCTTATGATGAAGCAGGTATCGTTCCCGTTGATCAGCCCAGAGATGTTGATGTTAAGACAATGAGCAAAGAAGAAGGCGTTGTTATGACATTCAACGTAACAGTTAAGCCTGAAATCACACTTAAGGCATACAAGGGTCTTACAGCAGAGAAGACAGAAGCAACAGTTGCAAAGGAAGAAATCGACCACGAAATCGAGCATATGCTTGACAGAAGCGCAAGAATGGTTGATGTTGACGACAGAGCAGCTAAGGACGGCGATATCACAGTTATCGACTTCGAAGGCTTTGTTGACGGTGTTGCATTTGACGGCGGCAAGGCTGAAAAATACAGCCTCACAATCGGTTCAGGCTCATTCATTCCCGGCTTTGAGGAGCAGATTATCGGTCACTCAATCGGCGAAGAGTTTGATGTTAACGTAACATTCCCCGCAGAATATGCACCCGAGCTTGCATCAAAGGATGCAGTTTTCAAGATTAAGCTTCACGAAATCAAGGTTAAGGAACTTCCCGAGCTTGATGACGAATTCGCAAAGGATATGGGCGAATACGAAACAGTTGAAGAACTCAAGAAGGGCATCGAAGAAGATATCCTCAACAGAAAGAATGACAGCGCACAGCGTGCATTCGAAGATGCTGTTATCGAAGCTCTCTGCGAAAACGTTGAAGGCGAAATTCCCGAGTGCATGTTTGATAACAAAGCTCAGGACGACGTTAACGCATTTGCACAGAGAATTGCTCAGCAGGGCATCGACCTTGACACGTATCTTATGTATATGGGTATGGACAAGGCAACATTTGAGAGCCAGATGAGAGAAAGAGCTGTTTCAGAGGTTAAGATTGACCTTGCAGTTGAAAAGATTATCGAGCTCGAAGGCCTCAAGGCTTCAGAAGAAGCAATCAACGAAGAATATCAGAAGATGGCTGACATGTATCAGCTTGATGTTGCAAAGATTAAGGAACTTGTTCCCGAAGCAACAGTTGCTGCAGAAATCGAAAAGCAGGATGCTATCAAGGTTGTTCTTGACAGCGCAAAGGCAAAGAAGCCCGCAGCAAAGAAGACAGCTGCTAAGAAGCCTGCTGCAAAGAAGGCTGCTGCAGAGGGTGAAGAAGAAGCTGCTCCCGCAAAGAAGCCCGCAGCAAAGAAGACAACAACCAAGAAGGCTGCTGCAAAGAAAGAAGAAGCTGCTGAATAATTCTTCAAAAAAGTAACTATACTTAAAAATGAGCAATGGAATAAACCGATGTTTATTCGTCGGTTTATTCCGTAATTTTTATTGCGGAGAAAGGATTTGATTTAAATGGCATTGGTACCTTATGTTGTTGAACAGACAAACCGTGGAGAGCGTTCATATGATATTTTTTCACGTCTTCTTAATGACAGAATCATTATGCTTTCCGATGAAGTCAATGACGCAACCGCAAGCATTGTTATCGCTCAGCTCCTTTATCTTGAAGGTCAGGATGCTGAAAAGGATATCAGTCTTTACATTAACAGTCCCGGCGGCTCTGTAACCGCAGGTATGGCAATCTATGACACTATGCAGTATATCAAGTGCGATGTTTCAACCATCTGCATGGGTATGGCAGCGTCAATGGGTGCATTCCTTCTTTCGTCGGGCGCAAAGGGTAAGAGATATGCGCTTCCCAACAGCGAGGTTATGATTCATCAGCCTCTCGGCGGCGCAAAGGGACAGGCAACAGAAATTCAGATTGCCGCAGAGCACATTCTCAAAACAAGAGAAAAGCTCAATAAAATCCTTGCAGAAAACACAGGTAAATCCATTGAAGAAATTGCAAGAGACACGGAAAGAGACAATTTCCTTACTGCTCAGCAGGCTATGGAATACGGTCTTGTTGATAAGGTTATTGCTCACAGATAAGATAAAAATCATTATCCCACAGGAGGCAAAAAATGCCCAGAGATGACGACAGACGAGAGAAACCGACGGTTTCGTGTTCGTTTTGCAAGAAACCGCAGGATCAGGTTGAAAAGCTTATTGCAGGCC
The DNA here is from genome assembly GCA_045637305.1 of Acutalibacteraceae bacterium. Lineage (GTDB taxonomy): Bacteria > Bacillota > Clostridia > Oscillospirales > Acutalibacteraceae > CAG-177. The sequence continues at coordinate 21,304 of JAZTZD010000057.1, read as the reverse complement.
CCAATGTATATATATGTAATGAATGCATTGAGCTTTGCAATTCAATTATAGAGTCAGAGCCTTCGGTAAATCACCGTGACTTTGACACAGATTCGCTTCCCAAACCCAAAGAAATCAAGGAAATGCTTGATGAATATGTTATCGGTCAGGAAAGCGCAAAAATAACACTCAGTGTTGCTGTTTACAATCACTATAAACGTGTCGGCGCAAGAAAACACGGAGATGTTGAAATTCAGAAGAGCAACATTCTTATGCTCGGTCCCACGGGTGTCGGTAAAACGATGCTCGCGCAGACCCTTGCAAAGATTCTTGACGTGCCTTTTGCCATTGCGGATGCAACAACTCTCACTGAAGCGGGTTATGTCGGCGAAGATGTCGAAAACATTCTTCTCCGCATTATTCAGGCAGCCGACTTTGACATTGAAAGAGCAGAAAGAGGAATTATCTACGTTGATGAAATCGACAAGATTGCAAGAAAGAGCGAGAATCCCTCAATAACAAGAGATGTCAGCGGCGAAGGCGTTCAGCAGGCACTTCTCAAGATAATTGAAGGAACTGTTGCAAATGGTCCTCCTCAGGGCGGCAGAAAGCATCCCCAGCACGAGTTTATTCAGATTGACACTTCAAATATTCTTTTCATATGCGGCGGTGCTTTTGACGGCATTGAGCAGATTGTTGAAAAGAGAATCGGCGGCTCTGTGCTCGGCTTTGAAGCACCCGTCAAGAGCAAGAGCGAGCTTGCAAAGGAAAATCTTTATTCAAAGGTTATTCAGCAGGATTTGGTCAAATTCGGAATTATTCCCGAGCTTGTCGGCCGACTTCCCGTTGTTACAAGTCTCAGCGAGCTTGACAAGAATTCGCTTGTTAAGATTCTGTCTGAGCCTAAGAATGCACTTGTGAAGCAGTACCGAGAGCTTTTTGCAATAGACGATGTAGCGCTTGATTTTGATGAGGGTGCGCTTGAGGCGATTGCTGAAAAGACACTTGAAAAGAAAACGGGAGCAAGAGGTCTTCGCTCAATTGTTGAAGGTGTGCTTATGCCCGTGATGTATGAAGCACCGTCAGACCAGACGATTGAAAGAGTCTGCATTACCGCAACCTGCGTGAATGACGGTGTAGCACCGCTGATTGAGAGAAATCCCAACAGAAAGAAAAAGGTTATGCCGCCGAAGGTAACAGGCAAGAAAAATGCATAAATAAAAAGTGGCTTGTGTTTTTTCACAAGCCACCTTTTTTATGCTTTCGTAACTTTTTTAATCCAGTTGAACCTGTTGACCTTAACAACAGCAACTGCGCATTTGAGCACCTGGTCTGCTTTGAGGCAGGCAAAAGTAACAACAACGGGGAACTTGAACACGAATGCGCTCAGGAAACTCAGAGGAAGAACAATAAGCCACATAAAGATGATATCGTTCTTCAAAACAAACGATGTTTCGCCGCCGCCCGAAACAATACCGCAAAGGCAGGGGGCTTCATATGCCGTTCCGATAACGGTAACGCAAAGCACCCAGATAAATTGATTTGTTATGTCAACAGTCTGCGGTGTTGCATCATAAAAATCAATCATAAGATTTTTTGAAATGAACAGTATTACGCTTGAAAGAACACCGATTGCAAGGAAAATAAGCTGAAGATTCTTGCTTCTGCGTTTTATAAGTTCAATCGGTTTGTTTTCACCGATGGTTTTTCCGATAAGAACACACGCAACATTGCTTGAGGCATAGCAGATAACAGTTGCAACCTGGAAAAGTGTTGTTGCAATGCTGTTTGCGGCAATTGCGCTTTCAATCAGTCTTCCGATGATTGCGCCCTGAATGCTCATTGCAATTCCCCAGGAGATACTGCTCATCATAAGCGGCAAGCCTGTTTTAAGATAGTCTCTGAACATTTCTTTGTCAGCTTTGAAAAGGTCAGAGAGTTTCATTTTAAGTTTTTTATCAATAAACAGAATGTATACTGTTACAACGACAAACTCAATTGCTCTTGAAACAAGGGTTGCAACGGCGGCACCGCGAATACCCATCTCGGGAGCGCCGAATTTTCCGTATATCAACATATAGTTAAGAAGAATATTTATCGCAAAGGAAGAAAGAGAAACATAAAAACCTATTTTTACTGTTTCAACACTTCGGAGAATTGCGAGGAGAAGCGTTGTGAGAACAAAAAGAAGATAGGTGTGCTTGATTATGTCAAGATAGGGCACAGCCTGGTCTATAACAGCTTGCTTGTCTGTAAACAGCCTGATAAGTGTTTCGGGTGCAACAGCCGCAAAAGCGAAAATAAGCCCCGTTATCACTATGCTTATCCACAATGCAACGGCAGAAACTCTGTATATCGGCTTTTTTTCATTTTTTCCCCAATACTGCGAGGCGATAACGGTCATTCCCGAAGCAATGCCCGATGCCGCCATATTGAGAAAAAACTGTATGTTGTTGCAGATGCCCACGGCGCTGAGTGCGGTTTCGTTGTATGCGCCCATCATAACGGAGTCTGCAAGATTGACACCGAATACAATAAGGTTCTGAAGTGCCATTGTAATTGTCATTACAAAAAACGCCTTGTAAAAACCTTTGTCAGAAATCTTGTTTTTCATTTTATACTCTCCATATCCGATTATTTTCCCTCAAAAAGTATAACACTTTCATTTTGTAATTTCAAGAATTAAGATTGACCGATTAAAATAAACTGTTATAATAAAACAGAGGTGAAAACAATGAATGTTTATGATTTTGATAATACAATCTATGACGGAGAATCGGCGATAGATTTTTTTGTTTATTTTCTCAAGAAGGATTTGAGCTTGCTGAAATATGTGCCGAGTGTCATCAAAGCTCTTTTCGCGTACAAAGCAAGAAAAATAACTATTGATGTTGCCTTGGAAAGATATGCATCCCTTGTTGAGGATTATTGCCGCAATATCGATGATTTTCAGGCAGAAACGGAAAAGTTCTGGGATAAGCATATGCATAAAATCAAGCCTTTTTATTCGCAAATCAGAAAGGATGACGATGTTATTCTTTCTGCAGGTTTTGATATTGTCCTCGAGGAGATTGGGAGAAGACTGGGAATAAAGAATATTGTTGCAACAACAATTGACAGGCAGAATTTTAAAATAGTTGATTTTTGCTTCCGTGAAAACAAGGTAAAGGCATTTAAATCGCGTTATCCCGATGCCGTGATTGAAAACTTTTATACGGATTCGCTCAATGACCAACCGATAATCGACATTGCACAAAACGCCTTTTTGGTTAAAGGGAATAAAATAAAGAAGATAAAATAAAACAACCGCAATACAGGAAAAACTGTATTGCGGTTGAAAATTTATGAGTATTTTCTCAGCCACGCATAGGGAGAGAAAAGCATAAGCATAGGGATAAGTTCAAGCCTGCCTGCAAGCATATCGAATGACAAAACAAGCTTGCTGAAAACTGAAAAATCAGCAAAGTTTCCTGCGGGACCGACTGCACCGAGACCCGGTCCGATGTTGCTTATGCAAGCTATAACGGCGGTGGAGGTTGTTGTGAAGTCTCTGCCGTCGATAGAAATGAGAATCATGGAAACTGCCGCAACAATCATATAGGTTCCGAAGAAAACCGAAATGCCTTTAACAACCGATTCTTCAACAGTACGTCGATCAAGCTTGACGGTTTCAACGCTTCTGGGATTAAGTGCTTTTTTTATGTCTCTCATTCCGCTTTTAACAAGGATTGCAAGCCTTGATACTTTAATGCCGCCGCCTGTTGAGCCTGCGCAGGCACCGACAACCATAAGCATAACAAGTATCATTTTTGCAAGCATAGGCCATGTGCCGAAGTTTACGGAAGAAAAACCTGTTGTTGTGATTATTGAAGCAACCTGGAAGAAAGCGTGGCGGAAAGAATCGCCGACGGAATATTTTGTTGTTGCAAGGCTGATTGCTATCAGTAAAACGGATGATGTTACGATTCCGATATACCAGCGAAGCTCTTCACTTTTGATTGCTTGTTTAAACTGTTTGACAAGAATCAGATAGTAAAGGTTAAAGTTTACACCGAAAATCAGCATAAATACCGCAATGACCATTTCAGAGTAAATACTGTGATAACCTTCGATGCTGTTATTCAGTATACCGTATCCGCCCGTACCTGCGGTTGAGAAACTGTTGACAACGCTGTCGAATACGGGCATACCGCCGAGAATAAGAAAGATTATTTCTGCTAAAGTAAGAACACAGTAAATTCCGTAAAGAAGTCTTGCGGAAGCGCTGAGCTTGGAAACAAGCTTTCCGACGGTTGGTCCAGGCACCTCAGCCCTCATGACGTGCATGGAAGAGCTTTCGGTTCTGGGCATAATGGCAATCACAAAAACAAGAATACCCATTCCGCCAATCCAATGAGTGAAGCTTCTCCAGAAAAGGAGGCTCTTGGGAAGTGATTCAACATTTTTTAATATTGTTGAACCTGTTGTTGTGAAACCTGAAACAGTTTCAAAAAAAGCATCAACAAAATTCGGAATATATCCGCTGATAAAAAACGGAAGTGCACCGAAAAGTGACATCAGAATCCATGTAATTGCAACAATTACGTAGCCGTCTTTTGCATAAATATTTCTGTTTTTAGGCGGCTTTCTGGTTGCAAGTATGCCTGTGACAGCGAGAGCAGCGATTGTCAAGGCAAACGAAAGAAGCGTGTTGTCGCCGTAGAATATTGCTCCTATTGCAGGGAAGATAAGCAATGCTGCCTCAACCAGCAGAATCCTGCCGACTGTGTAGGAAACCATTTTGAAATTCATAAATCAGGACCTCCGCAATCACACAAAAATATCATGAAGGTCTTCAATTATTCTGCCTGCGGTAACAATGATTATGCTGTCTTTGGCTTTCATAACTTCGTTACCGTCGGGGAATATGATTTTTCCGTTTCTGTTAATGCAGCCGACAAGAATATTAGGAAGAAATTTAAGGTCCTTGAAGGGGATGTTTTCGTAGCCTGCATCCTCGGGAACGATAAATTCTGCCGCTTCAACCTTACCTTCGCAAAGCTTGTGAAGTGACATAATCTGTGAGTTGCCCGCAGAGTTGTCAAGCGCACGGACATATCTTGTAACAAGATTTCCCGCAACAATCTGGGGCGAAACAACGGTCTCAAGACCGATTTCGTTAAGAATGGAGTACGAATGACGGTTAACCTTTGTTATAACCTTGTTGACACCCTTTGACTCTGCATACATTGACACAATGATGTTTTCCTCATCAATTCCCGTGAGAGCAACAAGCGCATCCTGCTTTTCAAGATGTTGTTCATTGAGAATGTCCTGGTCAGTACCGTCACCGTGGATAATTGTGCTGTCGGGAAGCATATCTGTAAGGGTATAACAACGGTTGATATCATTTTCGATTATTTTGATATTTCTTCCGGTATTAGAGAGAAGTTTTCCCAGATAATAACCAATTCTGCCTCCGCCGATAATCATAACATTTTTTATTTTATGCTTATAAACGCCCGTTTGTTTCATAAATGAAGAAAGCTCGGAGCGAGTACCCGTAATGCTTATTATGTCGTCGCATTTCAGTACGAAATCACCGGAAGGGATGTATACTTCCTCATCTCTTTGTACGGCGCAGACAAGCACTTTTGCTTTTGTTTTCTTCCTGATTTCATAAAGAGGAATATCGCAAAGAGGATTATCCGAATGCATTCTGATTTTTGCGATTTCGACCTTACCTCTTGAAAAAGAGTCAAGATTTGCAGCGGACGGGAAACGGATAATTCTTGAAATTTCATTTGCAGTTTCAAATTCGGGATTAACTATCATGCCTATGCCCAGCTCGTTCCGGAGAAACTGTGTCTGTGCATAGTAGTCGGGATTGCGGACTCGTGCAATGGTATTTTCAATCCCCATTTTGCTTGCAATGAGGCAGGTGAGAATATTGAGTTCGTCCGATGCGGTGGCGGCAATGATAAGCTTTGAGCGTGAAGCACCTGCTTCTTCAAGAACTTCTTTTGTTGCGCCGTGACCGCAGATACCCATAACATCATAGGTGTCAACAACTGTTGTGACAACTTCGTTTCTTGTGTCAACAACCGTGACATCGTGACCCTCCGAGACAAGCTGTTTTGTAAGTGTTATGCCAAGCTTGCCCAGACCGACAATTATAATGTTCATAGTGCTTTTCCTTCTTTGATTTATTGCTTATTCAGCGTTTACCTGTTCTCTTTTGAATTCTTTGATAAGGAAGATAAGCGGAATGATGATGAGCGCGCCAACAACGGCTGCGCCGAGATAGATGTGCGGTGCGGGAATGAGAGTTGCCTCTCCGTAGCTGTCGATATAATGCTGAGTTGAGAAAAGCTCTGTTATTTTAGCAGCAATTCTCGGGCCGATAAGCATGGGAATCATAACATTGAAAATCATTCTTACGCCCTGAAGCTGACCTGCTTTATCTTCGGGAGTGAAGTCACGAACTGCTGCATTGATAAGAATCATAAGAAGTCCGTAGCCAACCATTGCAATGAGAGCGGAAAGAGCAAACCATATTATGTTCTTATCTGCAAAATAAACAAGAACAAGACCTACAACAAAGAATACTGCTGAGGGTACAAGGAAGGGGATTTTTCCTTTCTTGTCGCTGAGTATGATTGAAGCAACAAGCACTGTAAGTGAAACACCGATAACAACAACTGCAAGAATAATTACGGGAACGGTAAGCTTGAGTGTGTTCATATCGATATAGTGGTCAACATAGATGAAAAGATAGGGGAAGAAAATCTGACATGCAATTGAGAAAATGCAGGTGCATGCAAGTGAAATGTAAAGACCCTTGTGTTCTTTAATAACAGAGGGACGGAAGCCGTAAGTGAGGCATTCCCAGAAGCTGTTGTTTGACTTAACGCCTGAAAGAGAATCCTTAACGGAGAAAATGCCGATGATACCGCAGATTGTAACGATAAGACCGAGACCGATGAAGCAAGCGGGATAGCCGAATTTGGTTGAAAGAGCACCGAATGCAACTGTTACAACAACAAGAGCAAGAACGGGAAGAATTGCAAGAAGCGATTCAACCTTTGCTCTGTTTGAGGGGACTGTGATGTCAGTAACCCAAGCATTGAAAGCGGCATCGTTGCTGGTTGAACCCATAAATGTCATAATGCAGTCCATTATGATAACGAGAGAAACTGTTGTTGCAGTTGCGGCAACGGGAGTTGTGTTGAGGATGCTTGCAACGTTTTCTCTGTTGATGAATGCAAAAGACATAACGGTAAAGCCCCAGATAATGTAGCCTGTGCAAAGGAAAATCTTTCTTTTGTTGATTTTGTCGCTCAGGCTTCCCATAATGAGGGTTGCGAAAACGGCAACAACCGAGCTTGCAGCAACCATATTTGAAATATCGTTTGAGTCACCGCCGACAACGTTGAAAAGATAAAGGTTGAAAAAGTTGTTTTCAACTGCCCACGCAACCTGACCGATAAAGCCGAAAAGAATAACGTTCAGGAGCAGGGATTTGCTGAGTTTTGCTTCTTTTTTCATAAATGTTAACCTCCGAAATATTTTTTATACATAGTTTATTGCAATTGCGATAAGCATCAGGGCAACGGAAACAATCCCTTCAAGAGCGAAAAGCTTCCAGGAAAATTTCAGCCATTTGCCGTAAGTGATGTTTACAATACCGATTGCAATAATCATAATTCCGCTTGTGGGATAAAGCAGATTTGTGAAGCCGTCGCCGAGGCAGAAAGCAAGCGTTACGCTCTGTGAGGAAACACCGACCATATCTGCAAGAGGAAGAACAAGCGGCATAACAAGGAATGCTTTTGCCGTACCGCTGCCGATGAAGAATTCAAGAATAACAATGAACACAAAGAGCATCAGTATTGCCGCATAGGGGCTCATGCCTTCAATAAGTTCATAGACGAAATTAAGAATTGTGGGGATAATGTTGCCCTGGTCAAGGATATATGTTATTGAAAGAATAATCATTATCAGGGGGATAATCGGTGCAACGGTTTTTATTCCCTCGCCGAAGCTTCTGAGGAGATTCTTTCCTCTGAGTCCTGAATTATAGCCCGCAATAATGCCGCCCAATGCGAAAAGAATTGCCATTGCAGGAAGAGAAATCATTCCTTCCATTCCGAGAATGAAGTCAAGAATTATTCCCGCAAGAACTCCGAGAAGACAGAAAAGGAAAGATTTTGAGGCTTTCTTTATCTGCGGGTTGGAGAGAATAGCCATGCTGTCGTCAAGTCTGAATTTTTCTCTCAGAGCAATGTCTGTTTCATAGCAGAGAGATTTTTGCGGATTTTTCTCAATTCTTTTTGCATAAAAAGTAAGAAATCCTGCAAGAACGAGATAAACAGCCAGAAAAACAACCATTCTGTAGCCGAGACCCGAGAAAATCGGAATTCCTGCCATTTTCTGAACCGTTGCAACATTGAACGGATTGAAGGTTGCGGCGGTGAAACCGAAAGCAACCGAAATCAGACTGATTCCGAGTCCGACAAACGAGTCCCAGCCGAGTGCAAGAGAAATTGCAACCGCAATCGGGACAAGGGTTACGGATTCTTCAAGAATGCCTGCCGTTGAGCTTAAAAGCATACAAACGAAAATCATAACATTCAGAAGAAGGTATTTGTGATTTCCGAATTTGTCGATTATGAGCGCCATTATGTATTTGAGGATGCTGCATTTGTCGAGGATAAGAAAGGTTCCGCCGATTATAACAATGAAAAGAATTATCGCAAGTCCCGTAAGTGATGTTGATGAAGTGAAAATCAGAATGGGGGCAAGGAATATTTTCCATATCGGCATTTTTTCGTCAATTTCTCGGTAAGTATCGTTTATGATACTTCCGTTTTCGTCGAGGTCATAGACACCTCTCGGCATCACTTGGGTGAGCACACCCGCGAAAGCCATGATTGCGGCAAGCAGAATGCATATGAGAACAATCGTTTTTTTATTTAGCGTAATGCCCGATTGTTTGTTTTCTGTTGCTGTTTCCATAAATCTCCTCCGAGTTGTTTTTATATAAAAAACATTGTAACATATGTATGTACCATTTTGCAATCAAATATTAAATAAAAATAACTATTGTGTGAACAAAAAATATGTGGTACAATACATTTTATCAAATGAAAGGGTGATTTTATGAAAAAAATAATCGCTTTGATTCTTTCTGCAGCAATTCTTATGGGTATCTGCGTTCCCTCATTCGCAACGTCATCGGATAAATGCGATTGCGGCGTGCTTCCCACAATTTATGTAGGTCCTCTCGGAAACACCGATATCTATGAGAATGCAGACACAGAAAACGAGAGAACACTTTTCAGACCCGACACCAAAACAATTCTTGAAATTGTTTTCAAGGTTCTGCCTTCGCTTATGACTCTTCCTTTATCCGGCGGATATGACAGGCTCGGTGATGCACTCATCAAATCTGTCGGCGATGCAATGGGTGCAATGGCGCTTGACGGGAACGGAAATTCGGCTGAAAACGTAACCGTTAAAATTGACCTTCCCACTGACCCCGCACACGGTGTTGACAGAGATTATTATTTCCATTATGACTGGCGACTTGACCCCATTGAGGTTGCAAGTCAGCTCAATGATTTCATTCAGCATGTAAAGAAGCTTACGGGTCATGATAAGGTTTATTTCAGAGCTTCGTCAATGGGCGGCGTTACAGCTATGGCATATTTCAGCGAATACGGCTATGACGATGTTGAAGGCTGCATTTTCCAGTGCTGTCCCATTCTCGGAACATCAATGGCAGGAGACCTTCTCTGCCGCAAGCTTGCACTTGAGCCGCGTGCACTCCTCGACTTCGGAATTGACGGTATTCCTCCCTATGATTTCGGAGGAACACTCCTTTATTTCCTTTTCAACGGTCTCTATTACAGCGGACTTATTGACATTGTTTATGCATTTGCAGACAAGCTTCTTTTAAATCTTCAGGACAGAATTTTTGATGAGCTTCTGACACCTGTTTTCGGAACAATTCTCGGTCTCTGGGCATTTGTTCCCGATGAGGTTTATGAAGAGGCAAAGAAAATAAATCTTGACCCCGAAACACAGGCGGGTCTTATCGCAAAGGCTGACTACTATCATTATAACGTTCAGTGCAAAGCAGAGGAAATCCTTGAAGATGCAATGGATTCAGGCGTGAGAATTATGATAGTTGCAGGCTATGACATTCAGGCAACTCCCTTTATCGAGTCATATAAGGATGACAGCGATAATACTGTTGACACAAAATATGCATCTGTAGGTGCAGTTGTTGCGGAATATAACGGCACACTCGGTGAAGATTATGTTTGCAAGGCAAACTGCGGACATAACCATCTTTCACCCGATAACAGAATAGATGCATCAACTTGCGTGCTTCCTGAAAACACATGGTTTATCAAGGGAATGCTTCATTCCAACTGCCACGACGGCATCAGCGAAATGTATAAGTGGTTCCTTTATTCAGAAGAGCCTGTAGATGTGTGGTCAAATCCCGCATATCCTCAGTTCCTTGAAAACGACAAACCCAATCTCAGAGTTATCGCAATGGGTAACTTTGCAGAGGGTGAAAAGGCTCCCGAATATGAAGACGGTACCGCATATTATGACTATTTTGAAAAATATGCACTTCCCGTATTCAACACCGTTTTCGGCATCGGTGACAGAATAAGAGGCATTTTCGGTAAATAAGCGAATATAAAACATAAAAACACAAAAAATAACCGTGAGGAAATCTCACGGTTATTTTTCTTTTCGGGTGATTATTTGATGAGCAGTTATGCAAAGCTTTCCGCAAGGACGGCATTAACGGGGAATTATACGGATTCAGCCGTAACGGTTGTGATTATGTTGCTTTTGTCTGTTTCTGTTGTTTTTTTGAATCAGCTGGTGTATTTTTACGCAAAGCCTCTTTTTTCTTATGTTTTATCAGCTTCGTGTGTCATTTTAACATTTTTTATCTGTATTTTCAGATATATTCTTTCAGCGGGTTTGCTCGGCGTATGCGAGAGGGGAAATAAAAAGAAAAAACGGAGTGTCAGGCGGATTCTTTTCGGCAGTTTACTTGAGTTTTATCTGTTTATTCTTAAAACTTCGGAGTTTGTTTTCTTTATGCTGCCGCCTGCCGTTCTCGGATTTTTTACGTTTATCAGATATAAGATGTTATCAGTAAACAGACTTTCAGTTTCGGTCAATGTCGCGGGAACTGCAGTTCTGTTGTTTCTGGGACTTTGTTTTTATCTTGTTTCGGTTCAGAAATATTCCAAGGCGGTTTATTTCTTTGCGGGTAACGAATCTGTGTCCGTTGCGGATGCAATCAGGTTGAGCGTTTCTTCAACAAAAGGTTTGCTTCTGAAAATATCTTTCTTTAAACTGAGCTTTTTTCCGTGGCTGATAAGCGGAGTGCTTCTTCTTCCGCTTATGTTCGTTCTGCCTTATTATGAAGAAAGCCTCATTTTCTACTGTATGTTCAGCAGAAAATGAGGCTCTGTTTTTTATTTATTGATGGGGATTTTGAAAACAGCTTTCTTGATTTTTTCGCTGTTCAGTTTAACACAGGGCTTGTGCGCATCGCCGGGCGCAAGAAAAGCGAATGTGCCTTCTTCAAGCGCAACCTTTGTGCTTTCGCAGGTCTGTGCGGTGAAGAATTCCATATCAGGCTGATAACCGCAAGATTCCGATGCGCAGGAGAGGGGAATAACTTCAATGATTTCTCCGCCTGTTATCGCATACTGCAAATCGTGGGAATTGCGGTGTGCTTCAAATTTGTCGTTTTTATCGGGTGCATATTCGGCAATGCTGACTCTTATGCCGTTGCCCACGTCAAAACCCTCGCAGGGGAGTGATTTCATATCGTTCTTTTCAATGAATTGCGCAATCAATTCAAAAGCTTCGTCCATACCCGAATAAAGTCGGAGGTTTTCAATTTTATCAAATATCATTTCAACTTCTCCTTTTGATAATTATTATCTATAATTATGCATAAAACAATGATTATTGCAAGATGTTTTTCAGCCTTCGGCGTGTTTTTTATGATATGCATAAGAAAGAATAACAGGAATAATAACCATTGTCAGAGTTATTGCTGCGAATATCCAATATATTCTGAATAATGAAGTGAAAATAATAAGAATTCCGCCCGCAACCCATAATTTACCCGCAGTACGGTGGGTGTAGTTCCAGTTTTCTTCGCTGTTGAGTGTCCAGGGTATTTTTATTCCGACGGTGTAGTTTTGCTTGCATTTCGGCAGATAGTTGCCGATTATAATAAACAGAACGCCGAAAAACAGCGACATAATCATACCTACGTCAAGCTTGATATCCATAGCGGATGCATAAACAACGGTGCTGACAAGCAATGACACCATCGGGCAAATCCAAAAAACAAGTGTCAGCGGTTTGTTGTCAATATTCTTAATTTTCGGATCAAGCGATGTTCCTATTGTGCAGACCCAATGAACGGCAAGAAGAAAAAGGGGCAGAGCGAAAACCGCAAATGTCTTTGAACTGAATCCGTCAGCTTCTCCGTTAATGCCGAAATGAGTCGGAACGCTTTCGGGCAGTTTATCCCACAGAATCAGTCCCGCAATAATCGGCATAAGAGTTATTATTGAAGTGATTATAAGTGTTTTAAGATTCTTTTTTATCATCTGAATTCTCTCCTTTCAAATCCGTAATCCAGAATATTATGTCCTCAAGAACAGATGTGTTTATGGTGTAATAAATAAATTTTCCGTCGCGCTCATCGCGGATTAAATCAGCATCTTTAAGAACGGAAAGATGCCTTGAAATTGCGGCAAAGCTGATGTCGAAACGGTCTGAAATATCGCCTGCCGACATTGTCCTTTCCTTGAGCAGACTGAGAATTTCCCGTCTCGTTGGGTCTGCCAATGCACGCAGAGTGTTTTGTAAACTCAATGTATTCACCCCTGTCATTTAACATTTAACTTAACTGTTAAATAAATTGTATCATATAACCCCGCGCAAGTCAATAGAAATTGACACCTTGGGGTATTCGTGGTATATTATTAGGGCTTCCAGAGATAAACGTTCAGGTCAATCTTGCCTTCGGGTGTGAATTCAATACCCTCTTCCGAAAGCAGGGTTTTCTGCATATTTTCTCCGCCGAAAGCGAAGGCTTTTGAAACCTCGCCCAAGCGGTTGACAACTCTGTGGCAAGGGATTTTGCCGGGTTCGGGATTGACGTGAAGCGCATATCCGACAACTCTTGCAAGCCTCGGATTTCCTGCAAGAAGAGCAACCAGACCGTAGGTTGCAACCTTGCCTTTCGGAATCTGTTTCACAACTTCGTATATCTTTTCAAATGTGTTCATAGCGTCACCTTTTATAATTATATATGAATTATATCATTATTTATTCCGTTCTTCAAGCGGAAATATTTGTTCAGGGAGATGATTGAAATAAAGTACACACATATAATCTGGGATTGGAACGGAACGCTTCTCAATGACCTCGGCGCATCGCTTGCAAGCGTCAACGATATGCTTGAAATGAGAGGCATGCCGCTGATTGATGTTGTGCGTTACCGCGAGTGCATCGGTGTTCCTATAAAGTGTTTTTATGAAAAGGTTTTTGACCTTGAAAATGAAGATTATTCCGAAATTCTCCGTCAGTATAACGAGGGATATATTTATCATCTGAAAAATTGTTCGCTTACCGACGGAGCGGCGGAAATGCTTGATATGCTTGAGAAAAACGGTGTTAAACAGGTTATTGTTTCGTCGTCAAACAATGCCCAGCTTTGCGAAAATGTTAAAAAATACGGCATATGGGAAAAGTTTGATGCGGTGCTCGGTGCGGCGGATTTTATGGCAACTTCAAAGATTGAAAGAGCCGTAAAATATCTTAAAAAAGAGGGCGCTGAAAGAGGTAAAGTGCTTGTTGTCGGAGACCTTGAACACGATGCCGAGCTTGCCCGTGAAATCGGTGCGGATTGCATTCTCTTGAGCAGCGGACACGAAAAAAGAGAACGCCTTTACGGGGCAAAAGTACCCGTTATTGACAACCTGAATGAGCTGAAAAAATTCATTCTTGAATGAGTGGGCAATCCTTGGGTTGCTCACTCGTTTTTTTGTGTAAAATGCACTTTTCGTCAACCTGCACAACCATAAATCTTGTGGTTTGTGCGACATAAACAAAAAAAATCCTCGTTCATAAATTGTTCATAAAATATTTAAAAAATGTTTAAAAATCTGTGTTTGAAATGCAACAACTCCTTTATAAAGTAAATACTGTAAATTAGGCGCGAGTATATTGCGCTGCGAAGCCGCAAGGCTTCAAACGGATTTGCAATCCGTAAATTCAATGGAGGTGCTTATATGAAAAAAGCAAAAAGACTCTTAGCAGTATTGCTTGCTGCGGTTATGCTTGCATCGGCGGCTTGTCTGCCCGTATATGCAAAGTCATTGCCCGCAAGTGACTACTCAAAACCCGCAGGCTTCACAAACGACAGAAAGTATTATTTCACTGCAGAGCAGGGATGTTCAAAACTTCTTGACCAGCTTGATGAAATGCTTGCAAACGCATATCTCCGAATGGAATGGGATGACATTCTTGACGGCGGTAATACTATCATTGATATCGCTAACTTCCTTTTGGGTGATGACATTCCTGAAGTTCTTGATTTCTCATCAATAGACGGTGCGGTCAACACACTTTACGATTTCATCGACGCAGTTGACGACGGCTTTGGCGGCGCTCTTGCTGATATTGACGCACTTGCAGGTGATATCACAAAGGAAGGCAACCTTCAGCTTGGTACTCTTGACGACTCAATCGACAGAGACACAAGAGCTAACAACTGGGATAACGGCGATGCTGACCTTGCAGTTCTTTATAACCTCCTTGGTTGGCTCAGTTCAAACACCTGGCTTCTCCAGCAGATTATCGCAGGTACTCTTCCCCTTGGTGCTCTCGGTGATATGCTTTATGACCTCGCAACAATCAACGGTGTTTCGATTCTTGAAGACCCTGACCAGGGTGTTGCCGGTCTTCTTTACGGTCTCCTTATCGACAGCACTGCTTCGGGCGCTCCCGCAGGCATGACCATTGAAGATATGGCTCAGAAGCTTATCAACTGGGCACTTGTTGAAGGTACCGGTGAATCTGCTGAAAACGGCGGTTTCTCACTGCTCGGTATGAACCATGAGCCTCTTATGCCCGTTCTTGCAGACACAGAGAAATATCCCGGCGGCGCATCACTCACAGGCGTTCCTATCAAGGTTGACAGAAACGGCGACGGCATTATGGAAGACGACACAATGGACTTCTACCAGCTCGTAAACAATGCCATCAACGGTCTTCTCAACGGTATGCTTGCTCCCATGCTTGGCGAACTTGTTGCTGACCTTGTAGGCGTTGAAATCACAGAGCAGTATCCCAACGGTGACCCCGCAATTCTTACAGACGCACTTTTTGCAACAATTCTCGGTGCGGTTGAAGGCCTTCTCGTAAGCAACGGTGCAGACCCCGTTATCTATTCAGAGGCTGAAGGCCAGCAGACTCCCATGGGCAAGATTAACGACCTTGTTGAGTGGCTCCTTAATGGCTCCAAGGGCGGCAAACCCGCACTTTACACATTCGTTAACATTGACTATTACGGCATCGGTCTTACAGATAACTTTATGTCACTTCTTAATGACCTTGTAAGACTTGCTATCAACCTTCTTCCCGCTCTCGGCATTGAGCTTCCCGCAAACAGCGGTCTTCCCACCGCAGACGAGCTTACAGCAACATATTGGTATAAGATTGGTGAAAACGGCGAAATCATAACCTGCGAAGAAACAGACGAAGGCGCTGTTGACCAGCTCTTTATGACTTTCTACGGCGAAAGACTTTGCTATGCAACATATGCAGACGAAGCTAAGAAAGAAATCGATTATTATACATATGTTGACAACGGTATGCCCGTTAACATTGCTGACCCCGACGGCGCAGATTACGAAAACCCCGACTTTATCAGAGCTTACTACAAGATTCCCATGGATAACGTTTGGGCAGCTCTTGTAAAGATGCTCTTCTCAATGTTTGTTGAAGGTCCTTACTTCCCCGAATGGACAACAGATATGTCTTCCGTTCTTGCTTACGGCTGTGCAGGTCTTGCTGTTTCGATACTTCCCGAGGAAAACTTCTACAAGAGACTTGATGCATACTATTATAATAACTACAGCACAAGCGACTACACATATTCAGGTGAAACTGTTGCAACAAAGCCCATTGCTTATTCAGACAACAGCCTTACAAGAAGCACTGCAGCTCTTCCCACAGGTGCTTTGAGTATTCTCGCATCAGTAGGTGCTTATCACCTTAACTCAATGCTTGACCTTACAGCTGCCGAAAAGTTTGAAACTCATGACACAAGCTTTGAGCAGCTTCTTACAGAGCTTGGTCTCTGGGGCTTTACTGAGTATGTTCCCGTTCTCGCAGGTGAGCTTACAGAGGACGCAAAACATGTTCGTACAACAGCTTATACCGATAAATACGGTTCACAGCATCCCGTTGGCGTATTCAGCACACAGGTAAATACTCTTATCGATGCTGTTTATTCAGATTTCTCAACAAGAACAGAGCTTGCTAACCCCAACTATGATGCAGTTTATGAATTCCTTGACAATACTGTTTTCCAGCTTATTCCCGCATCATGGCTTCCCGCACAGTTCGGTTCATCACATCATCTCTTCAATGACTGGCTCTTCAGCAATCTTGTAGAGTTTGACCTTCAGGGTATTCTTTCACTCTTCACAGCTAATCCCGATGGCGAACTTGGTGAGCCTGTTCTTACAGTTCTCCTCAGAATTATCGACCGTGTTCTCGCAATTGTTTTCGGCGGTAATGCTGTTCTGTTGCCTACTGACAGAAGCGGCGGTACAGGCTCAAATACTGTATTTGCCAGAAACACTTCAATAACAACGCTTACTGCTCTTATCGAAGACGGTGACGGCGGTGAAGGTGATACAACAACTCCCGCAACAGCATCACTTCCCGTTTTCCTTGGCAGATTAATTACACTTCTTAACACATACAGAGCACCCTTGCTTGAAACTTTCTTACCCCTTCTTATGGGTGGTTCGTACGAAAGACCTTTCGACAAAGATGCTATGGGTACAGACCCGAACTTTGTAAACGTTCTTGGCACTAACATGACCAAGTATAAGATTAAGGATCTTGAAAATCAGATTGACTATCTCACAAGAGATGTTAACGCTGACTACTATGCAACATATTCAACAGTTGAAGCTGCAGAAGCAGCTGCAGAAAGCCTTGAAGATGCATATGTAAACGAAGTTGAGGTTAAGCCTGCAACTGCAACAACTGAAGCGGTTTATGAGTATAAAGTATATACCAACCGTCACTTTATGGATGCAGCAACAAGAAACGAAGTTATTGATGAAGTAAACGGCAACTATGCAACATACTCAAACTTCAAGTATAAATCCATCAATCCCGCAACAACCTCCAATCCTCTCGTAACATGGGATAACGGTGCTTACTATTTCTGGTCAATTGAAGACGCTAACCCGAACACATTCAACTACAGTAACTATAATAAGGCTATTGAAAAAGCAGAGTCATTTGTTGATTCTTATCACGGATTTGTATCCGGTGACCTTTCAGGTGCTTTCGGAGATTGGCTTGAATACAGCATGCAGCAGAAACTTGTTCAGGCTAACCTCTATGACCCCAACGATGACGGACGTTGCGTAACATCAGATAGCGACCCCGATTATATTGCTGAAACAACAGATTCAAACGGTAACGTAATCGATCCCGGTTATCCCGTTGACGGTTATCCCTCAATCCCCGACGCTATATATCCGTATATTTCTTCTACATCAGATACAACAACAGTCAGATGGGTTGACTATGTAATCGATGATTATGTATCAGTTACAAGAAACAGCATTACAGAATCCAACTATGAGATTCTTGCTCTTGCAAAAGAGTATGGCGAAAACCCCAATAATTATGTTGAACTTGATCTTTGGAACACAGAGGATATCGTAAGACTTGCTCTTAACACTATGGCATTTGATATCACAGCTAATGCTGACGGTTCATATGACGGTCAGTATCAGTGGGAAGACCTCAGTGAAACTCAGCTTGCAAGTATCGCAAACTTCTGTTCTGCTAATTACATGAGATTCGACTACGATGTAGCAGCAGAAACTTACACAATCAGCAGAAAAGGCTTCGCATTCATCACTGACAGCTTCTATCTTGGTACAGTTGACGGTTCAAACACTCTTACAGCATCTCCCGTTGCAACAAGACCTATCGTATATGATCCCGACTCTAACACCGAAGCAATCCAGGGAATTTATGATTCATATGTCAGCTTCCTTGAAAGCCTCTATTCGCTCAGAAGAAGCCTTTACAACCAGCTTGATACAATCAACTGGAGAATGAAGGAAGCAGAGAACATGAGAAAAACTGCTGTTGACACAACAATGCTTGAATGGGCAATCAGCAAGGTATATCATGCATATGCAGAAAACGGTAAGCGTAACATGACAGCGTCCGGCGTTGTTAACGGCGTTACTCAGTACACAAAGATTTATACTCAGAACTCATATAACAATTTCCGCGAAGCATATGACTTTGCAACATCAATCAGAGACAATAAGGGTCAGGCAACCGGTCTTACTCAGTCAATGGTAACAATGGCATTCCAGGAACTCCTTGCTACTTACAATGCACTTGTTCCCTTCACAGGACCTGCTGACTGGGTTCAGTTCCTTGAAATCCTTGATCAGGCTAAAGACCTTGCAGATCCCGACGGTATCAGAAATGACCCCGAACTCGGATTTGAAGCAGAATCAATTGCAGTTCTTGATGGCGCTATCAGCGAGGCAGATGCTCTCTATGCAATTAGGGATAACCTTGACTGCGAAAACCAGGCTGAAATCGATACAATGGTAACTGCTATTGAAAATGCTATCCTCCAGCTTAAGTATCTCTCAGATCCCAAGCTTAAGCCCAACACTTCAGGTACAGCAGGTGATACCAGAGTTGTTGAAACATCAACCGGTAACCGTACAATCGGTCACATCATCGGCCTCATCGAAGGTCAGGGTATTACAATGGAACTTGTTGAGGAATACGGTATGGTTGTTAACGAAACCGTTGCTAACGACGTTACAATCAGCGAATCAGCAAAGGGTCTCGGTACAGGTGCTTACTACCGTGGTAGAGTCGGTGGTATCGAGAAGTTCAGATACTATGCAGTTCTTTACGGTGATCTTAACGGCGACGCACGTATCGACGGTACAGACTGGTCAAGACTTCGCTACGCAGTAATCACAGGCGGCAACGAATCAACAGCAGGCATGGGTGGCGACTACATCTACGAAGCTGCAGACGTTGACCATGATGGTGACGTTGACTCCGTTGACGCAACACTTATCAGAGACTACTATAACTATGCTTATACAATCTCACAGAAGGTATACAGCACAGACGAAGCTTAAAGAGTAAAATTTAAAACTGCAGTTTAATCTCGGCATAAAATTTCCCCCGCTTCTTCGGAAGCGGGGGTTTCATTATGACATAAAAAAATCACCGTCTCATATAATATGAAAAGGCGGTGGTTTTTTGAATTTTGCAGAATTTTTTAAAATAATTATTATCGGTATAATAGAAGGAATAACCGAATGGCTTCCCGTAAGCAGTACAGGTCATATGCTGCTTTTTGATGAATTTGTCCCTTTGAATATAAGCGAGAGCTTCAAGGAAATGTTCTTCGTGGTTATTCAGCTTGGGGCAATTCTTGCGGTTGTTGTTCTTTTCCTTAAAAAGATGATTCCCGTTTCGCTTGAAAGAGGAAAAATAATTGTTGAGCACTCCGTGATAAATATGTGGTGCAAGGTTGTTGTTTCATGTCTGCCTGCAGCTGTAATCGGATTTTTTCTTGATGATTTCCTTGAAAAACATTTTGGCAATGCGCAAACGATTTCGGCAATGCTGATAATATACGGAATACTGTTTATTATCATCGAAAACCGCAATAAAAAAAGAATTTTAATAAAGGATGATATATCGGAAATTGATTATAAAACAGCTGTTTTCGTCGGTCTGTTTCAATGTCTCTCAATGATTCCGGGCACTTCCCGTTCGGGCGCAACAATACTCGGAGCTTTGCTTCTGGGAGTGTCACGCACCGCAGCGGCAGAGTTTTCGTTCTTTCTTGCCGTTCCCACAATGCTTGGTGCAAGTGTATTGAAACTTGTAAAATTCGGTTTCAACTTTACTTCAGATGAATTGCTTGCTCTTGCAGTAGGAATGCTTGTTGCTTTTGCTGTTTCAGTATTATCAATCAGATTTCTGATGAATTTTGTGAAAAATCATACTTTCAAATCATTTGGTTGGTACAGAATTGTTCTCGGTATCCTTGTAATATTATTTATATGCATCAAATAAAAAAGCTCACGGTTTTACGAAACCGTGAGCATCTTTATTATTTGAAATTGTAACCGAGTTCAACTGCTTTGATGTTAAGGTCAAGAAGATTCTGTTTCTTTGCGGGAACAACTTTTGCCATAACTTTGGCAACATTCTCGTAAGGCATAACTCCTGTTTCCTTAATCATATAGCCAATCATAATCATATTTGCAAGACCCTTGAGACCTTCGTCAAAAGCCATTTTTGTTGCGGGAATGTAGTATGCCTCAACATCGTCTCTCTCAACCTTGCGGTCAATGAGTGAGCTGTCAACAAAAATCTTTGCGCCGGGAACAGCATCCTTTTCAAACTTATCAAGCGAAGGAAGGTTCATTGCGATGAGAACATCGGGATTTGAAACGATGGGGGAGCCGATTTTGGTGTCGCTGATGATAACTGAACAGTTACAGGTACCGCCTCTCATTTCGGGACCGTAGGAGGGGAGCCAGCTGACTTCCTTTTCTTCAAGAAGTCCGTCATAAGCAAGGAATTTGCCTGAGAAGAGGATACCCTGACCGCCGAAGCCTGCGAGAAGAATCTGACTTGTCATAATTATTTCTCCTCCTTTTCAGCAAATTTATCTTTATATACTCCGAGAGGATAATAAGGAAGCATATTTTCTTCAAGCCATTCAAGAGCTTTTTCAGGAGTGAGACCCCAGTTTGTGGGACAGGTTGAAACAACTTCTACGAGTGAAAAGCCTTTGCCCTCAAGCTGATTCTGGAAAGCCTTCTTGATAGCCTTCTTTGCATTCTTGACATTCTTTACGTTGTTAACGGTAACTCTTTCGAGATATGTTGCGCCGTCAACCTGTGAAAGCATTTCGCAAACCTTAACGGGGAAACCGACTGTCTTTGTGTCTAAGTCGGAT
>JAZTZD010000056.1:0-5169 GCA_045637305.1 Acutalibacteraceae bacterium | reverse complement strand
ATTCATTCTGCTTATAATTGCTTACAAAGCTTTCACAAGGCTCAATGAATTCAGCGGCAGAGCAATACTGGGAACAGGTATGGGCGTTGTGGGTGCAATTATCCTTATTCAGGAAATCGGCTCAAAGAACGTTGAGGAAGTCACCGTTCTTATCAGCATCATTTTCGTTGTTACCTACTGCCTTGTGTTTGCTCTTATGAGGGATAAAAAATATCAGCAGTCTGCGGTTGCGGTGCTTCTGCTTTGCTGTGTAATCGGTGAAATTGCCTGTGCAAACACAGACCGTTACAGTATGGATCAGCCCAAATCAAACTACGCAGGCGACTATGACGATTTCCGTCAGCTTAAATCGGAACTTGATAAAATTGAAGGCAACGATATGTACCGTATGGATCTTACCCGAAACAGAGCAAGAATGGACCCTGCCTGGTACGGCTACAACGGTGTATCAACCTTCACTTCAATGGCATATGAAAAGATGTCAAACACACAGAGCGACCTGGGTCTTTACGGCAACTATATCAACAGCTACACCTACCACTTACAGACTCCCGTTTACAACATGATGCACTCGCTCAGATATATCGTTGACAACAACGATGATGTTGAGCTTGAAAGCGATTATTACACCGAGCTTATGACAAGGGGCAAATTCACCGCATTTGAAAACAAGTATTACCTGCCCATGGGCTTCGGCGTTAACTCCGATGTTACCGATTGGTATTCAGACCTCACAAACCCCTTCACCGTGCAGGGTGACTGGTTTGAATATACAACAGGTGTTTCCGACGTGTTCAAGATGATGAGCATTGATGAGGTCATTTACTACAATATGGATGAAATTACATCGGGTCTTGAAACAGGTGATATTTATTACACCAAGCCCTCTGACGGAGAAGGTGAACTTACCTTCATTCTCCGCAGTGAAGAAACCGCACACAGCTATCTTTATGTGAATTCAAGAGATTTTGACAGCATCACAATCATCAACAACGATGTTGAGGTAACTCAGGATACCGATGAACCTTATATCTACGACCTGGGTATTGTGAATCCTGACGAAACCGTTGAGGTAAAAATCAAAATTGAAGACTCTGAATACGGCTACATTGATTTCTACCCCTATTCGGTAAACGAAGAAGCACTCAGCAAGGGATATGAAATTCTTAAAAACCGTCAGCTTAACGTTACTTCATTTGAAGAAACCGAAATCAAGGGCACGGTAAATCTCGAAGAAGACTGCCTTTTCTTCACATCAATCCCCTATGATTCGGGCTGGACCGTCAAGGTTGACGGTGTTGAAATCAAAGAGGAAGATTATGTATCTCTCAACGATGCTTATCTTTGCTTCAACATTACCGCAGGTGAGCACACCGTTGAAATCAGCTTTATGCCCGACGGACTTATAATGGGCATATGTGTTTCCGTATTCACGGTAATCGCCCTCTTCCTTACGGCACTTTACTTCGCAAGAATCAGAAGAAGAATGTGCCTTGTACCCGATTACACACCGCCTATGCCTTATATTCCCGAAGTGAAAGAAGAAGCGGTTGAAATCACGGAAGAAGAGCTGATGCTTGACACACCCGACGGCACGGAAAAAACCGAAGAATAATTCAAAAGGACATTGCCTTTACGGGCAGTGTCCTTTTCTGTTGACATATTAAAAATAAAAATGTAGAATTTAATTGATTCTAATTTTCCTTTAATGTTACGAATTTACGATTGTACAAAAAAGAAAGGAGATATTCTATGAGAATTCTTGTGGCAGAGGATGAAAAAAGCCTCAACAGAATATTGACCAAACAGCTTACCTCCGCAGGTTACAGCGTTGACAGTGTTTTTAACGGCACGGATGCTTATGAATATCTTAAATCAGCTGAATATGACGGTGCCGTGCTTGATGTTATGATGCCCGGTGCAGACGGTTTTTCGGTAGTCAGAAAAATAAGAGCGGAGGGCAACGGCACACCCGTGCTTTTTCTTACCGCCCGTGACAGCATAAGTGACCGTGTTGAAGGTCTTGACCTTGGAGCTGACGATTACCTTGTGAAACCCTTTGCTTTTGAAGAGCTTCTCGCAAGAGTAAGGTCCGTAATCAGAAAACGCACCGCCAACACCTCAAGCGCCGTAACAATAGCCGACCTTACGGTTGATACCGCAAGCCGCAGAGTTACAAGAGCAGGCAAAGAAATCAGCCTTTCTTCAAAGGAATACGAACTTCTCACATATCTTGCGGTAAACAAAGGAATAGTCCTCAGCAGAGAAAAAATCGAAAATCATATCTGGAATTACGATTATGAAGGCGGCACAAATGTTGTTGATGTCTACATCCGCTATCTGCGTAAAAAAATCGATGACGAATACGAAACAAAGCTTATCCACACCGTCAGAGGTGCCGGCTATGTGCTCAGGGAGGGCGTATGAAAAAAATATCGTTCAAAGCAAAAATAACCGTATGGATAACCCTCCTCATAACCGCCGTATGTGCCGTCAGCTTTACGGGTCTTATGCTTATGGGCCGCAGAGTTGCCTCGGACAACACAAAGCAGTTTCTCTCCTCTGCCGTTATAAGCAATGCGGATGAAATAGAATTCAAAAACGGAATTCTTGAAGCTGAGGATGATTTCAGTTTCTACAACGACGGAATCTACACCGCAATTTACAGCGAAAGCTTTGACTACATAAACGGCGAGCTTCCCGTTTCTCTCATAGACGGCACGGGTTTTGAAAACGGCACGGTGCAAAGCCGTGAAAAAGGTGAAAATTCATATTATATGTATGATATGCGTATCGACTTCAACCGCATGGAATACGAAATAGATGTTTTTTCGGGTCAGATAACCGAATATGAGGCAAACCATTCGGCAGACAGACCAACGCCTGCGGAATATAAAAACCTGGAATTTGAAAACGGCATCAGCACCGCAAAAGCCATAGAAATAGCCCTTGACCACGCAGGTGTACCTTCGGATGAAGCAACAATCACTGCCGCCGAGCTTACGGGCTACACAGGCAGGCAGGCTTTCAGGGTAGAATTCATATGCGAAAATTCACCTTATGACAGCGTATGGCTCAGAGGTATTACGGAGGCAGAAGCAACCGCAGATGCTTTTGACGCCATTACGAATACTTCTGTTTATGTGCTGCCTGTTTTTGTTATAATCGCCGCCGCAGGTGCATATATAATCTCACGCAGTGCGGTTAAAAAAATCAAGGACATTACCCTTTCGGCACAGAACATTTCAACCGGAAGCGACCTTTCAAAACGTATAGACACAGGAAAAAGCCGTGACGAAATCGCAGAGCTTGCCGAAACATTCAACGGTATGTTTGAACGCCTGCATACATCTTTTGAAAGTGAAAAACGCTTCACCTCCGATGCATCACACGAGCTTCGTACTCCCCTCACCGTAATAAAAGCGGAATGCGATTATGCTCTGCGAAACGGTGCGGATACAGAGGATATGCGCGAAGCACTTGAATCCGTCAACGGTCAGGCGGACAAAATGACTGCTCTGGTCAATGCTTTGCTTGCCATTACAAGAGCCGAGCAGGGCACCGACAAATTTCACTTTGAGCAGGCAGACCTGAGTATTCTCACGAAAGAAATCTGCACTGCTTTTTCACCCGAAAAAGGAATTACTCTGGAAACGGATATTCAGGAAAATATTACTTTATATATGGACTCAACACTGATGAGCCGTCTTATTGAAAATCTTCTTTCAAACGCTGTAAAATACGGCAAAGAAAACGGTTACATTAAAGTATCGTTACGGGAAGAAAAAGGGAAAACCGTGCTTTCAGTCAAGGATAACGGCATAGGCATCGAAAAGGAAATCCTGCCGAAAATCTGGGAAAGATTTTACAGAGCCGACTCTGCAAGAAGCGGAAGCGAAGGTTTCGGTCTGGGACTTGCTTTTGTCAAGAGAACCGCACTCATGCACGGTGCCGAAACCGAAGTAACATCTGCACCCGGCGAAGGCTCGGAATTCAGAATAATTTTTTCGAAAAATTAAATTCTCTAATCTTCCTTTAATTTTCGGGATGTACCATAAGATTGCAACAAGGGATAACCCCTCAGATGAAAGGAGAATTACAATATGAAAAAGAACAGATTATTTGCATTCGCAGGAACTGCCCTTCTCGCAGGCTCACTGGTACTTCTGGCAGCGTGCTCAGACACTCACAAAAGCGAAACACCCGTCAACAATACACCGCCCGCCACTGTATCATCAACACAGGCTCTTAACAGCATCTCCGCAGAAAGAGCCGCAGAAATCGCACTTGCCCACGCAGGTGTAACAAACGAAAAGGCAAAGTTCACCAAAACCCAGCTTGACAGCGATGATGCCGTTCCCAACTATGAAATAGAGTTTGTTGCCGACGGCTATGAATACGACTACGAAATCGCTGTTGCTGACGGAAAAATCATCAGAGCAGAACACGAAAAACCTGACGTTCGGCCAGGCAGAGAGATAAAGCCTTCTGCACCCAAAGCAACCGAACCGAAAGAAACAGTGAAGAACAGCGGTTATATAAGCGTTGACAGTGCAAAAGCCACTGCATTAAAAGATGCAGGCGTAAACGAAGCCGATGCGGTTTTTGAAAAAGCAGTGTTTGACGGAAACGACCTTATCCCCCACTACGATATAGAATTTTACGCAAACGGCTATGATTACGATTATGAAATCCACGCCGAAAAAGCTACGGTAATCGAAAAGGATAAAGAGCGTGAATACGCAAAGCCCACCGCCGCCGCAAACAACGAATACATCACGGCGGAGCAGGCAATTGATGCCGCCGAAAAGCATTCGGGAGTAAAAGCAGACGGCAAAGCTTTTGCAGAGCTTGACACCGACGACACAATCCATCACTACGATGTTGAATTCGTCAGCGGAAATCACGAATATGAATTCGAGATAAACGCAAAAAGCGGCGCTGTAATTGCCTTTGAAAAAGACCGCAAAGATTAAATCCATATAACAGGGACTGCATCATTTCATATGATGCAGTCCTTTTTCTTTTTGGCACTTGCCATTTTTTCATTGTTGGTCTATAATTATCTTGAATATATATATATATTACGAGGTTTTTATGGATTTTCTGACAAAATATTTTTCGGGTAAAGACACAACTTTCATCGTTTCACAGCTTATAGGCTTTGTT